>JAJXWJ010000031.1 GCA_021781655.1 Bacillota bacterium
CCACTCACCTCCCCGTGATTTGTAGTTTACTGATATCCCTATGACTTGATTATAAATAAAAGTTGCTCAATGTGCCAATTTTCATTACGTTTTGTGCCTTGAGCGACGCGAAAGGAATGGATATAAAGATGAAAAACAAAAAGAAATTATTATATATATTAGGAATAATAGGACCAGGACTTATAACTGTAAATGCAGGAAATGATGCAGGTGGTATAGCTACATATGCAACTGTTGGTTCATCTTATGGATATAAGATGCTTTGGGGACTACTTTTAATAACCTTCAGTTTAGCAGTAATTCAAGAAATGAATGCAAGAATGGCTGTTGTTACTGGTAAGGGATTATCGGATTTAATAAGAGAAAATTATGGTGTTAGATGGTCATTATTTGCTATGAGTATTTTATTTATTGCAAACTTTGGAGTATGTATTGGAGATTTTGCAGGTATAGCAGCAAGTCTTCAGCTATTTGGAATTGCAAAATATATTTCAGTGCCCATTATGGCATTTTTAGTATGGTTTTTAATAACTAAAGGTTCATATAAAAAAACAGAAAAAATATTTTTAGCATTTACTATAATATTTTTTACATATATTATTACATGCATTAAAGTTCACCCAAATTGGGGTGAAGTTTTAAAAGCAACGGTTACACCCTCAATAAGCTTTAATAAAGATTATATATTAACATTTATAGGTATGATAGGAACTACTATTACTCCATATATGCAGTTTTATCTTCAGTCATCAGTTGTAGATAAAGGACTAAGTATAGAGGAATATAAATATGAAAAGTTAGATGTTTATTTAGGTGCAATTTGGGGTGATTTAGTTTCATTTTTTATTATTGTGTGTACAGCTGTAACCTTATATAAAGCTGGAATAACAATAAACAGTGCAGACCAGGCGGCACTAGCATTAAAGCCACTTGCAGGAAATTATGCAACTATTCTTTTTGCAATTGGATTATTTGGCGCTTCTGTGCTTGCTACAATGATAATTCCACTATCAACTACTTATGCTATTTGTGAAGCCTTTGGATTTGAAAGTGGTTTAAATAATTCATATAAAGAAGCTAAGGTTTTTTATGGTATTTTTACTTTTATGATTGTTTGCAGTGCAGCTTTAGTTTTAATACCTAATGTGTCCTTAGTTGGTATAATGCTTGTTACTCAGCAAATAGCAGGAGTTTTGTGCCCTGTAATTTTAATATTTATGGTGCTTTTGATTAATAATAAAAAGATAATGGGAAAATACGTTAATAATAAGTTACAAAACATCATTATTTGGATAACTGTTATATTTATAATTACGTTATCAATAGTATTATTTATAGCACCAATTGTAAATCAGTTTGTTCATTAATATATTCATATTGTAAATCGAAATTCTATTAACGAATTGTAAATGAGTACAAAAATTAAAGAAAAACCAAACAAAACAGATAAAAGTTAACCTAAATTTAACTGTCAATAAAATATGAACAAATTTAGTCAAATTGATTGCAAATTGAGCAAAAAGATATATAATAGTAGTGGAGTATTATTAATAATTTAGAAGGAAGTGATAATTTAATGGAAGCCGGACCCGATAGTCTGAGAAAAGATTTAAAATTTAATATTTTGGAAGGGTATAGTAACATTAAATTATTGCATTTAAATAGAGTATGCCCTTCCTAGTAAAGGAGGGTTTACCATGGAAATGAGCAGCTTCTACTTAAGTCGAATTCTAGGCCGAAAGGTTGTAACAAAGGATGGGACATTTGTAGGAAAAATAAAAGATTTAGGAATTATTGAAGAGTTAAAAACTCCTAGAGTAGAGGCAATAAAGGTAAAAACATCAAAAGGTTTAAAAATTATTGAATGGAATGATGTTACCATCAATAAGGAAAAAGGCCAATATGTTTTAGTTTGTAACAAATTAAAAGAGGGAAGTACAGAAAATATAATGTTTCTTGCTCACCATGTGCTCGATAAGCAAATTATAGATGTAAATGGGCGCAAAGTTGTTAGAGTAAATGATGTTAGACTAGCAACACTTGGCTCAGGAGTATTTGTAGTAGCAGTTGATATTGGTACAGAAGGTTTGTTAAGAAGAATTGGTATTGCAAAACCACTTGTATGGATAGGTTTCAATCTATCCAGTAAATTGTTATTATGGAACAGTGTAGAAACTATTTTTAGATCTAATGAAAATATAAAATTATCTCAAAAATATAATAAGCTTTCCATATTGCACCCATCAGATCTTGCAGATATAATTGAAGATTTTGATACTAATACGGGTATGATGATTTTTTCTAGTCTCGATAATGCTAAAGCAGCTGATGTTTTAGAGGAAATGGAAGAAGAGACACAAATTAGTGTCATTAAAAACCTATCAAAAGATAAGGCTGCCGATATTCTAGATGAGATGCCTGCTGATGAGGTTGCAGACATATTAGATGGTCTAAGTGAAAATGAAGCGGAAGAATTGTTAAACAACATGGAAATGGAAACCTCAAAAGAAGTAAGAGAGCTTATGGAATATGAAGATGACGAAGTTGGAAGTCTTATGACCACTGAGTTTATAGCTTTTAATCAAGATATAACAATAGAAAAAGCTATCGCAAATTTGAGACAATTAAAACCTGAAGAAGATGAAATGTATTACATTTATGTAACGGATGATGATAATAAATTAATCGGTACGCTCTCATTAAGAGATATAATAATTGCTCAACCAGAAGCACAGCTAAAATCTATAATGCATAACGAATTCTCATATATTTATGACAATGATAATATTCAAGAACTTGTTAAGATGGTTTCAAAGTACAATCTCTTAGCTATTCCAATTGTTGATAGAGAAATGGAACTACTAGGTAATGTAATCATAAATGATATTATCTACGAACTATTAAAGAACAAGAGAAGAATAGTATAGAGGGTATATGTATGGAATCAAAGAATAAATCATTGATTACGAAGATTATGTTATTTTTAAGCATTGTAGGTCCTGGTATAATAACAGGAAGCGTAGATAATGACGCAGGAGGAATTACTGCATATTCAACGGCAGGAGCAACCTATGGATATAAGCTTCTTTGGACTTTAATACCATGTTTTATAGTACTTTTAGTAGTTCAAGAAATGAATGCTAGAATGGGTATAGTAACTAAAAAAGGTCTTGCAGATTTAATTAGAGAAAACTTTGGTGTCAAGGTTACATTTTTTATATTTTTAGGACTTATCATTGCAGATATTGGAAATACAGCTACAGAATTTGCTGGTGTAGCCGGAAGTATGCAAGTATTTAATATTTCAAAGTATATTTCTGTTCCTATAGCAGCAATACTAGTTTGGATAATGGTTGTAAAGGGAACTTATAAATCATCAGAAAAGATGTTTTTGATATTTAGTGTATTTTTACTATCTTATATAATTTCAGCATTGTGTGCTCATCCAGATTGGAATCAAATAGGTCAGTCAATTATAAAGCCATCTATGGATATGAATGTAAGCAGTATTAGTATGGTAATAGGACTTGTTGGTACAACTATAGCTCCTTGGATGCAATTTTATATGCAGTCTTCGGTAATTGAAAAAGATATAAAGATAGAGCAATATAAATATGAGGTATGCGATGTATTAGTAGGTTGTATAATTACAGTAGTTGTAGCATTTTTTATAATTGTTGCTTGTGCTGCTACTTTGCATCAAAAGGGTATAACAATAAATGAAGCAAAGGATGCAGCAGTTGCGTTAAAACCTCTAGCTGGAAACCTTGCATCAGGAATTTTTGCTTTTGGACTACTAATTGCATCTATATTTTCTGCAACAATATTACCGCTTGCAACAGCATTTTATATTTGTGAAGCTTTTGGGTTTGAAGCTGGAATAGATAAAAAAATGAAAGATGCTCCAGAGTTTTATACGTTATTTACAGCAATAATAATTATAGGAGTAATCATTATTTTATTTCCAGGAGCTCCTCTAATTCAAATTAGTAATGGCACGCAGGTCATTAATGGAATATTATTACCTGTAGTATTGATATGTATGATGCTAATGGTAAATAATAAAGATATAATGGGTGAATATGTTAGCAAAGGTATTGGTAATATTATTGGATGGGTAACTATAGTAGTGCTTATTGTCTTAACTATTATGTTGACAGCGTTAAATATACCTGGATTATCTAATCTGATTGGGAAATTATAAAAAGTGAACCGCATGTTAATTGTCAATTAGACCTACTTGCGGTTCACTTTCTATAATCTTTAGTAGAGACTGCAAAAAGTTAGTTCAAGAATCACATGGGCAATTCCAAACCACAAAGGTGCGTAATCTTTATTTTAGTTTGATACTTCCAGTAAAGAAAAAATGTTCATAAAAATACCATTGCTAAGTATTTGTAAATTGAATATAATTAATTAGATATATAATTTAGGTAGGGGATACATATGAAGAGAAAACTTATAATAGCAGGTTCTGCGTGTATGGTATTATTACTAACAAGTTGCGGGGGAAATAACGTAGCTAACAATACTTCTAAGGTTTCAAATAGTACAAGCAGTAAAAATCAAGTTGTAGCAGATAGTGACGTAATGAAGGTAATAGATAAAAGGATAAAAGGTATAAATGATGATAAATTAGATGAATATTTATCAGTATTTGTTAATCCATCAGATTTATATAATAAAGAAAAATTAGATATGCAAACCTATTTAAAAAGATATTCAGTTAAGGCACAAATTACTAGTGAAAATGTAATTAATAAGACAAAAACAACGGCTCAGGTTCAATATGTGGTTAAAAATACAAGGATAATCGGAGCAGGATTTTTAAACAATACATCATTAATAATCGATAATCTAACATTAATTAATAATGAGTGGAAAATAACAGATGAAGATGTAGAAAAAATAGAATATCAAGACGATGTATATAATGTAATTTATGATTATATAAAAGCATTAAATAATAAGGATATAAATGAGTACATACAAACAATAGACTCAACAGATTTAAATAATTACAATAGTATGAAGGATAGCACGCTTGATTTGTTTAATGAATATAATTTAGCATACAATCTTGAAGAAGCAACAATAGAAACTAAATCTAATTCGGATACAAAGGTTAAGTTTACATATACTGTAGTAAAGACGGATTCGTCAGATTTTCAAAACAATAGAACCACAGGATTTATTCATTTGAGATTAGTAAATAATGCATGGAAGATATTTAAGGTAGATATTACGAAGACTGAAAATATAAATTAAAACTAAACATAGTAAAGCCGCCGAAATTGGCGGCTTTTAGTTGCATTAAATATAAAAAATAATTAAAATATAAATAAGTGCTTTAAATACATAAATAGTTGAGAGGAGAACGATTTATTTTGAAAAGAGAAGATTTTAAAATAATGGAAAATATCAAAATAATCGAAGAAATTAAAGCAGATCTTCTTTGCCAAATCGGAAATATATTTAAACTATTAACTAAAGGTAATAATATAACCCAAAATGCCTTAATCGATTGTATTTCCCAGGCAATAATATTATTATATAAATTAGCGGATAAATTAGGATATTCTAAAATAGAAGTTGATAATGAGATTAAAAGAAATATACAATTGGGTATAATGAAAAATGAAAGTGATTCAGATGAAAAAAAGTGTTAAATATAGGTGATAAAAATGGATAATAAATTCAAGTATTTTGTTACAAGTAATTTTATTTATTTAATAATAATACTCATAATGTCATTTTTGATTATTTTTTATGGGCATTATTTTATTGGAGGTATTGCCTTAGCAGTTTTATTAATACTGTTTATATACAATATTAAAAATTTTCAAATTAAACGGCATGAGTGGAAGCGGTTTATAGAAACTTTTTCTACAAATCTTGATAAGGCAACGAGGGATACATTAGTTAAACTTCCATTGCCATTAATTATTATAAATAAGGAAGGCAATGTATTGTGGTATAACCAAAATTTATCTACTATAATCGAGTCTAAAGATATTTTAGGGAACAGTATCAAACAATTATTTAGTAGTGTTAATGTTCTTGATATTGTAACTGAGAAGAAAAAGAATTATAGGTACTTAAAGTTAAAAGATAAATTTTATGATATGCATGTTAGTATTATTGAAAGTAGTGACAGCAGAAATGATATAATTATATTATATTTATATGATGTGACTGATAGATATGAACTTGTGAGAGAACTAGAAAATATAAAGGAATCTGTTATATTGATAGAAGTAGATAACTTAGATGAAGTTGTAAAAAGTACTCCAGAAGATAAAAAGCCTTTATTAATAGCTGAAGTTGAACGAAATATAAACAGTTACGCACAAAGTGTTAATGCACTATTTAAAAAGTATGCAACAGGAAAATATGTTTTAGTAATTCAAAATAAAAGTTTAATTAAAGAGATGGATAAAAAATTTGAAATACTAGACATTGTAAGAGAAATTAATGTGGAAAATAAACTGGCAGTTACTCTTAGTATGGGTATAGGTAAGGGTGGCTTAACACCTATCGAAAATTATAATTTAGCTGTTTCTGCAAAAGAATTAGCCTTAGGAAGAGGTGGAGATCAAGCTGTTGTAAAAAATGGTGATAAATTATCATTTTATGGGGGAAATACAAAGGAAATCGAGAAAAGGACTAAGGTTCGTGCTAGAATGATAGCACAATCTTTAGTAGAATTGATTAAAGAGAGCAGTAATGTAATTATAATGGGACATAAAAATCCTGATATTGATTGCTTTGGAGGAGCCATTGGAATACATAGTGCGGCAAAGCAATTGGATATTGAAAGTTATATTATAATAGATGGTTTAAATAGTGGAGTTAAAAATGTTTATCCAAAGTTTAATTTAGAAAAAGGCTATAAAGATGCTTTTATAAATAGTGAAGATTGCCATGATTTAATAAATGAAAATACTCTTTTAATAATTGTAGATGTTAACAGTAAAAGTTATGTGCAAAATGCTGAAATTATTGATGAGATAAAAAGAGTTGTAGTTATAGATCATCATAGAAAAGCAGCAAATTCCATAGAGGATTCAATTATTAATTATATTGAGCCATATGCATCCTCTACTTCTGAGCTGGTGACAGAGATACTTCAATATATGATTAAGGATTATAAGATGAAACCTATAGAGGCAGAAACGCTGCTTGCAGGAATATGTGTTGATACAAAAAACTTTTATTTTAAAACTGGAGTTAGAACTTTTGAGGCGGCAGCTTATTTAAGGAAACAAGGAGCAGATACTATAGATGTTAAAAAGCTTTTTTCTAGTGATTTAGAAAGCTATATTAAAAAAGCGGAAATAATTAGGTCAGCAGAAGTAGTGGAAAATATAGCAATAGCAGTATGCCCAAGTGAAATAGATGACAATATAATAGCTGCTCAGGCAGCAGATGAATTATTAAATATAACAGGAATAATGGCATCATTTGTACTTGTGAAAATTGAAAATGAAGTATTAATTAGCGGAAGATCTTTTGGAGATATTAATGTACAGCTAATACTTGAAGCTTTAGGTGGAGGTGGACATTTAACTATGGCAGGAGCTAAAGTTGAAATCACAGAAGATTTAATAGATAATAGTAATGAGGAACATGCAATTGAAGAAGTTATAAAAAAATTAAAGAAATCAATTGAGAAATATTTAAGGGAAGGTGAAAAATAATGAAAGTAATATTGTTAAGTGATATAAAAGGAGTAGGTAAAAAAGGAGAGGTAATAAATGCATCAGATGGGTATGCAAGAAATTTTCTATTTCCTAAGAAACTTGCCGAAGAAGCAAACAATGCAAATTTGCATATATTAAATCAAAAAAATGAAGCTATAAGAAGAAAAAAATTAGAGGAAACAGAAGAGGCACAAAAGCTTGCAGAGCAGCTTAAGGGAAAGCAAGTTAAAATAATGGCTAAAGCAGGTGATGGTGGAAGGCTGTTTGGTGCAATTACTAGTAAAGACATTAAAGAACAATTAAAAAAGCAATACAATGTGGATATCGATAAGAAAAAAATTGCAACGGATACTATTAAACAACTTGGAAACTACGAAGTTGAAATTAAGATATACCCAGAGGTTTCCACAAAGATTAATGTTTTCATAGTGGAACAATAGAAAGGAGAAACGCTTTGAAATTACAAAGGGATTCAGAAGCTAAAAGCAGTAGGAATGAAATTATACCTTTAGATATGCAGCTTGATGTATTATTGCAAACTATTGAAAATGTATTAGGTGAAGGTGTAGTTAAAGCCAGAATAATTAAATATAAGCTTCAAAAATCAATAAATAGCAATGATATTAACAAAAAACTTTATGCTATAAATAAAATTGTTTCTGAAGGAAAAGGTATAAATGTAGTTCCTACAGAAGAAAATTTTGATGAAATTTTTGATAAAACATCTGAATTAATAGTTGAAGTTATAGCAAAAACATATATTGAAAACAAACTTCAAAATGAAGTTGAAGAAGCACTTTTAGAAAAACAAGAAAAATATGTTGAAGAAGTAAAGCTTGGAATTATTAAAAAAAGAAAAGGTGCTGAGAATGGTAAAACTAAAAAAAGGTTAGAGCAGCTTATTGAACTTGATAAGTTTAAGCTTAATAAAAGTATTCAAGCACTTTTAAGACCTGAAGCATTCTCAGAAATAGTAGGACAAGAAATAGCAATAAAGGCTATTTTGTCAAAAATTGCATCACCCTTTCCTCAACATATAATTTTATATGGACCACCAGGAGTAGGTAAAACTACTGCTGCTAGAATAGCTCTTGAGGAAGCTAAAAAGTTAAGGCATACACCATTTTCTAAAAAGTCAAAATTTGTAGAAGTTGACGGTACAACTTTAAGGTGGGATCCTAGAGAAATAACCAATCCACTTTTAGGTTCAGTGCATGACCCAATATATCAAGGCAGTAAAAAAGAATTGTCAGAATTTGGAGTACCAGAACCAAAGACAGGGCTTGTAACAGAAGCACATGGGGGTATACTTTTTATTGATGAAATAGGTGAACTTGATAATATTCTTCAAAATAAGCTTTTAAAGGTTTTAGAAGACAAAAGAGTAGAATTTTCGTCCGCATATTATGACCCTGACGATGAAAATGTGCCTAAATATATTAAATATATTTTTGAAAATGGAGCACCTGCAGATTTTATTTTAATAGGTGCGACTACACGGGAGCCTAGCGAAATTAACCCTGCACTAAGATCACGCTGTACAGAAGTATATTTTCAGCCACTAACTGCAAAAGATGTACAAAAAATTGTAGTTAATGCTGCTAGTAAACTCAATGTTGAACTTGAAGATGGCATACCAGAATATATTAGCAGATTTACCATAGAGGGAAGACGTGCAGTTAATATATTAGCAGACGTATATGGATATGTTCTTTATAATAGCAAGGCTGACCCTAAAGAAAAGGCTAAAATAAAAATGTCAGATGTTGAAGAAGTTTTAGCTATAAATAGATTAAAACCATATGAGACTATTGAAAATGAAAGCAGTATGGAAGTTGGTCACGTATATGGTCTTGGAGTTAGTGGATATCTTGGTTCTACCATTGAAATTGAGGCTGCAGTTTTTGAAGCAAAGGAAAAGGGGCATGGAACTGTAAGATTTAACGATACTGCTGGTAGTATGGCAAAAGATTCTGTATTTAATGCAGCTTCAGTAATTAGAAAAATTACGGATAAAGACATTAAAGACTACGACATTCATGTAAACTTTGTAGGAGGAGGCAAGATTGATGGGCCTTCAGCTGGAGCAGCTATTACTGTATGTATTATTAGTTCACTTTTAAATAAGCCAGTTAGACAGGATGTAGCTATTACAGGCGAAATTTCACTTAGGGGAAAAGTAAGACCTGTAGGTGGAATTTTTGAGAAAGTATATGGAGCTAGAAGAAAAGGAATAAAACTTGTATTAGTTCCAGAAGAAAATATTAAAGAAGTACCTAAAGATTTGAATGATATTAAAGTTAATTCGGTTAATAATATAGAAGAACTAATGGATATAGTATTTACTAATTAGAATATAGGAGAGATAGAAAATGGAAGCACCTCTTAAACTTTTACCTCAAAATATTGAAGCAGAGCAGTCGGTTCTAGGTTCAATGATTATAGATAAAACATCGATTGCAGAGGCAGCTGAAGTTTTGAGAAGCGAAGATTTTTATAGAGAAAATCATAAGCTAATATTTTCTTCAATTATCGGGTTATATCAAAAAGACATTCCTGTTGACATGATAACTATTATCGAACATTTAAGGTCCAATGAAAGGTTAGAGGCAGTTGGTGGGATAACTTATATTACTGAGCTTTGCAACTCTGTACCTTCCACTGCAAACCTTCAGACATATATAAATATTGTAAAAGATAAAGCTGTACTTAGAAGACTTATAAAGTCTTCACACGAAATAATTGAAGAAAGCTACAGCAAACAGGATGATGTTCCAATGGTACTAGACTCAGCAGAAAAAAAGATTTTTGATATAGCTCAAAATAAATCTGTAAGTGATTTTGAGTCATTGAGTGAAGTACTTGAAAGAGGCTTTTTAGAAATAGAAAGACTATATAATAACAAGGGAGAAGTAACAGGAGTTCCTTCAGGCTTTCCAGAGCTTGATGATAAAACTTCTGGTTTCCAAAGTGGAGATATGGTTCTTATTGCAGCAAGACCATCAATGGGTAAGACGACTTTTGCATTAAACCTTGCAGAGCATGCAGCATTAAGAGCTGGTAAAAGCGTAGTAATATTCTCTTTGGAAATGTCAAAAGAGCAGCTTGCATATAAGCTTCTATGCTCTGAGGCAAATGTGGATATGTTAAAGCTTAGGACAGGAAACTTAGAGGATGCAGATTGGGATAATATAGCAAGAGCATCTGGTCCTCTAGCCGATGCAAAAATATATATAGATGATACAGCAGGAATATCTGTAATGGAAATGCGCTCAAAGTGCAGAAAAATAAAAATACAACATGGAATAGACTTAATCGTAATAGATTACCTTCAGCTTATGTCTGGAAGTGGAGAAAGTAGACAGCAGGAAGTATCAGAAATTTCTAGATCGATAAAAGCACTTGCAAAAGAGATGCATTGCCCTGTTATAGCACTTTCCCAGCTTTCTCGTGCACCTGAACAGAGAACAGACCACAGACCTATGTTATCGGACCTTAGAGAATCCGGTTCAATAGAACAGGATGCCGATCTTGTAATGTTTTTATATAGAGATGAATATTATAACAAGGAAACGGAAGAAAAAAATGTGGCAGAATGTATAATAGCAAAGCAAAGAAATGGTCCTACTGGAACAGTTAAGCTTGCATGGCTTGGTCAATTCAGTAAATTTGGAAGGCTGGATGTTATACACAGAGAATAACAACTTTATTGGTGGATATGTGTATAATTTTCGATGTTTTTTGTGGAAAACTTTCATTTTTTCATAGTTGTCAACAGTTTTTGATAGCTTTTCTTGCAAAATTACTAACAAAAAGGAGCTATATCACAAAATTAAATTGTGCTATAGCTCCTAAATTTTTATTTAATATCAATTTTTTTAGTTGAAACGCTTCCCTCTTTTTTAGGAAGAACTACTTTTAAAATTCCATCGTTAAAAGCAGCATCGATTTTAGCTTCATCTATATTATTAATGTAAAAGCTTCTTTGAAATTTTCCATAGCTTCTTTCTTTTTTAACATAATTATCACCTTTAGTTTCAACTGAATCATCTCGCACTGCCGAAATAGTTAAATAGTTGTTATCATAATCTAAAGCTATAGCCTCTTTTTTAAAGCCAGGAAGTTCTGCTTCTAAGGTATAATTATTATCTTCTTCTTTTATATCTACCTTGAAGCTTGAAGAGTTAAATGCTATTGGTGCAAAGAAATCTTCGTTAAAAAAGCTGTTCCATAAATTATCGAAGCTGTCACCTCTTTTTGCTATAGAATTTGAATTTCTTTTAAAAGGAACTAATTCGAACATAAATAAAACCTCCTTGTTTGTTTAATTTCTTTCTATGGTTATATAATAAAGCAAAGGTCAAAGAAAGTCAAAGTATAAAAATAGTAATTTTTTTTGATTTCAAGTAAATAATTTTGATTAATTAAAATTATGTCACACAAAGTATAATTTTCTACAGTTTTTTAAGCTTTAGAGCAATCTTTATGATTCTTAAGATTTTATTATTATTATGTTAAACAATTACTTCTAAAATTATTATTAGAAATTAAACAATAATTTGGGAGGTTGGATATGAAAAGAAATTTTGGATTAGTAGTATTAATAACAGTAATTGCTTCGATATTGCTACTTAATGGATTATTTGATAAAGTGGGAACATTTACTACAGGGGCAGACTATAAGGATATAAATGCTAAGGGAAATTTGATACTAGTAAATAAAAGTCATCCCTTACCAGAAGATTATGTACCAGACGATTTGGTAAAGGTAAATGTGAAGTTTAATAAAACAGCTACTGATGAGGAGAAGATGATGAGAAAAGAAGCTGCTTTTGCCCTTGAGAAAATGTTTATGGCAGCAGAAAGAGATAAGATAGAATTGTATGGTGTTAATGGCTACAGATCCTATGATACTCAAAAACAGTTATACGATGATGATTCAAGAACAAAAGGTTACAGTTATTCGGAGCAGTATGATGCAAAGCCTGGTACAAGTGAACATCAAACAGGACTTGCTATGGATGTTACTAATAGCAGATATTCTACAAACTTTGGAGAAACGGTTGAAGGTAAATGGCTTAAGAATAATTGCTATAAGTATGGCTTCATTATAAGATATCCTATTGGTATGGAAAATATTACTGGGTACGCCTATGAGCCTTGGCATGTAAGGTATGTAGGAGTAAAAGCAGCGGAAGATATACATTCAAGGGGGATAGTTCTAGAACAGTATCTAAATCAGTAAAATTGTTTTATAATAAATATGAGGTGCTGGAAAATGAACGAGAAAATCTTAGTGGTTGATGATGATAAGCAAATATCTAGTTTGCTAGAAATATATCTTGAAAATGAAGGGTACAAGGTTTTTAAAGCCTATGATGGAAGTAAGGCCTTAGAATTAATTAAAATCAAAAGACCACATTTAATAATATTGGATATTATGATGCCCAAAGTAGATGGTATGGAAGTTTTAAGAGAAATTAGGAAAGATTTAAATGTACCAATCATACTTCTTAGTGCAAAATCTCAAAATATAGATAAAATTACAGGGCTTATGACAGGAGCCGATGATTATATAACTAAACCATTTGATCAGCTAGAATTTATTGTACGAGTAAAAACTCTTCTTAGGCGAACATATTTTTTTAACAAAAAAGAAGAGGAGTATAAGGATGAGGATATACTTCAGCTTAATGGATTAACAATAAAAAAATCTACACATTCAGTGTATATAAATGAAAGATTTATTTCTTTGACAGCAACAGAATTTGAAATACTATTTCTTTTGGCAAATAATTCTGGCAGAGTTTTTAGTGCAGAAGAAATATTTGAAATTGTGTGGAAGGAGAAATATTTCCAATCAAATAATACGGTAATGGTACATATTAGTAATCTAAGAGATAAGTTACATGAATTTTCGGAAGGGGAAAAAATAATACACACGGTTTGGGGAGTTGGGTATAAAATTGAAAAAAACTGATATTTACAAATTAGAAATTAGGTGTTTAGGTCTCATAGCTTTAGCTATAATACTTTCAGTTATAACATCAATAGCAATTTTTATAGTATATGAAATAGTATTAAATGTATTTGTGTTAAATAATAAGAATTTAAATGATCTAGTATATTATTTAAGGACAATATTTAGTTTTGGAGAAATCAAAATCATTATTGAAATCATAATATTTTTAATATATCTCCATAGGATATTTTATAATCGAATAAAATATTTTGTAGAAATAGATTTATTAGTAGATAGTATGGCTGATTGTAATTTTCATGAGAGGATACCTGTAAAATCAGAGCAAACCTTTGGTAAATTAGCGTCAAGTATAAATAATATAATGGATAAGTTTAACTATGTAATTATGGAAGAAAAAGCTTCAGAGCAAACTAAAATAGATTTAATTACAAGCGTATCACATGACTTAAGAACTCCTTTAACAGCAATATTAGGATATTTGCAGCTTGTAGATGATGATAAATATGAAGATGAAATTAAGCTTAGATACTATGTGAATATTGCATTAACTAAAACTAAACAGTTAAAGGTATTAATTGAAGATTTATTTGAACTTACTACGCTAAATAATTATGGGTTCAAACTTGATAAAACTTCTATAAATCTAGTTGAGCTAATAAATCAACTAGTAATTGAATATAAGCTCAGCTTTAAAAGAGCTAATATTGAGTGCAGATTATTTTTTCCAGAAGATAAGATATATATTTCTGGCGACAGTATTAAGATAGTTAGAGCTTTTGAAAATATAATTTCAAATTGTATAAAGTATTCAAACACAAGTGATTTTATGGATGTCATAGTTAAAAAAGAAGGGGAATATGCTAGAATAGACTTTATTAACTATGGAAATCCTATTCCTCCAAGTGATTTACCATATATTTTTCAAAGGTTTTATAGAGTGGATAAGTCTAGGTCTGTGGAGAGTGGAGGTTCTGGTTTAGGTCTTGCCATTTCTAAAAATATTATAGAGCTTCATGGTGGTAATATAATAGCAGAAAGCAACGTGCAGAGAACAGTATTTAAAGTTAAGTTACTTTTGGAAAAATATAAATATATATGATATAATAAATATTGTATGATATGCTTCCGTAGCACAGCTGGTAGTGCAACTGATTCGTAATCAGTAGGTCGAGTGTTCAAATCACTTCGGGAGCATTAGGAAAAACAAGGGTTTATGGAAAGTAGACTCTTGTTTTTTTATTTTGACGTGAGAAAATGACGGGGAATGAGTTTTAAAATGAATGAATAGTAAAATCATCCGTGTCATAAAGTGCAAATTAAATTACGTCATAAAATATAAAATCCATAGGTTTTCCTATGGACTTACAATTATAAAAATACTAAGTATATTAAAAACACTCCTTAAATGCTGTTGTAGCGAATATAACATAGACCTTATTTTCATTAAAAGTCCATATCCAAAAATTTAATGCTATTTTGCCCTTATTATAGTATTCATGATATACTTTGCCCTTATCAAGTAATCTTTGATTAATATCACAAAATCCTTGTATTGCTCCTGTTACTCCATTACTCAACATTAATTCTGATAACTTACGCACATCTGCATTTTTAACCAAGTCTATTACTCTTGGCAAAAGAAATTGATTATTACGTTCCTTAGATATCTCAATTGCATCATATCCTGAAAATAAAGCTATGTCTGCATAATCAATAAGAATATCGTTAAATTTCTTAGCTAATAAAGTATTATAGTACCTAAGTTCAGATTCTAAATCAAGTAGTTCTTTTCTTGTGTAATAATTCATGTATTTGCTTATAAGTAGATTAAAACCAATACTAAGTTGACTATGTACACCAACGGAAATTACAACTGAATGGTTCTCCATTTCAGGTATTTTTACATCAATACTGTTTACTAATCGAGCTTTATCACGTATAAATTTTTTTATTTTTTTTATTGGTGTTTTATTAATTAGGAGTTTTTCAAAATCAGAATATATATCTTGCGATTGACCAACAAAATCAAATCCGCCTATTGTATTAATTTTGCTTAACTCTTCAGATGAAAGATCCTGCATTTGAATGCCTTTCTCCATACTCTCTTTATTAATATCAAGTAAAGTAACAATATCAAAATTGTTAGTGAAAAAGTTTAAATCTATATCATTACAAAATCCAGCTCCAAAAATAGCTATGCTTTTTACATCTGAGTTTTTACAAATTATTTTGTCAAGGATAACTTTAGAAATAAAATCTCTGTGAACTTTCCAATTAGACCATAATTTTTTATCATATGTAAAGTAGTCATTGTATATCATTGTATGCCCCCTTAATAATTATATAATTAACTTTTATATAAATCACTATAAAATATTCTTATGCAATAATTTTATATTACCAATATGAAACAATTATATCATATTATACTTATACATGTCGAATAAATGCTAAAATGCAGAAATGATACACTAAGGATTAAAAAAAGCATAAAAACTGTATTTAATGAAATTAATTATAAAGAATATGTTAGTATATATTAAATGTAACATACTAATTTATGATACGGATATCGGTATTACCCTATAAAAAAAAGAAAAGGATGTTCATAACAAACATCTTTTAATGAAATATTTTATGTTATTTTATTGAATCATCATGTTTAAGATTCATCATTTTATTTAATTCATTTAGTGCATCACGTTGCATATCAGGTAATACATGAGAATATGTATCCATTACAAGTCTAGTATCTACATGCCCCAATCTATCAGCTACAATTTTTGGATGAGTATTAGTTTTTAAAAGTAAGGTTGCGTGCGTATGCCTTAAGTCATGAAATCTTATTAGTGGAATGCTTAACATTTCGTATAAACTTAATTTTTTGGTATTCCCATCTACAGTTACTTTGTGTTTAGTATCTTTTAAAACACGCCTATAATTACGACTTATATATGTTGGACTATAAGGCTCACCATTGTTTTGACATACAACAAAACCTTTATCCTTATAATTATCGCCTAAATAATCTTTATTAGACTTTTGCTTTTCTTTAAGCTCTTTTAATGCTTCTATAGTAATGTCTAATAATATTATTTTTCTCTTGCTACTAACACTTTTAAGGGGAATGAGATGTAAACTACCATTAATTTCTTGAAGTTGCTCTTGTAATTGAATAAAACCATTATCTAGGTCAATATTTTTCCAGGTAAGTCCACAGATTTCACCAAGTCGCATACCAGTAGTTGAAGCTAACATGGTGGGAATAAATATAGTTAAATTTTTTATAGCTTTCAAAAGAGTATCAAGCTCTTTTTGATTATAAACTTGAAGTTCAGATTTTGATTTTTTAGGTTTTTTCATTAGTAAACATGGATTTTTTACGATATAACCTCTTTGAATAGCCCAATTAAAAGCTATATTCAATACTGTATAGTAGTGGCTAGCAGTTGTTGGGCTTAAGCCTTTCTCTAAAAGATTATTCACTGCTAGCTCAATATGCTCAGTTTTTAGGCTTCTAGCTTTAGTTTTTCCAATATCTTTTACTATCATGCTAATACAAAATTCATAAAAAGAAAATGTTTTAAAGGTTACATTTGCTTTCTTCGTAGTTAACCATAAGTCAAGTAGCTCTTTAACTGTAATTTTATTTTTATCTTTTGTAATAATATCCTTAATATCATAGCCTTGTTTTGATTTCTTTTTAATTTCAAGTTCTCTTCTTTCGCCTTCTTCACGTGCAGATGTTTTGGTTAGAAAACCTCTTTTGGTTTCACGAATACGGGTTTGCTGTGTCGTAATATCAATTTCATAACTAAAGGTTTTTTTCTTAAGTCTTTTGGAATAGTATTCTCTTATAGTTACGGACATAAGTTCACCTACTTACTTTAAGTTAAATTTATAAATAGTATATTTTTTTATATAGTCACTTAATATCTTTGTAGATAAGTTCTTTAATTTCTTTTTCAAGATTTTTCACTTCAATTTCAAGTTTCTTATTTTCTTTTTCTAAATCTTTTGTTTCATTGATTAATTTCAATAATTCTGCTGTATCTTCTTTAATAGTATTTAAATCTTCATTATTAGAAGTTTTAGAATTGGTATAATATAATATCCTATTTCTTATATTTTTTATCATTTTTGAAAATGATTTAACGTTTGGTTCCGATGCTAAAGTGGCTGATTCTTCATTTTCAATAGGAATTATTATTTTAGCATCTTGATTAGAATAGCTATCATTATTTGAAATAGAAATATTATTGAATTTTTCTAACAACTCTTTTTTTCTCTTTAAATTAAATGAATCAATAGTTGAATTAATATTATTAGCTATTATTTGAGATAAAAAAATAAAATCTTGTTTAGATAATCTATTAGAGATGTTTAAGTTCTCGAAACATTTAAAATTATTTAACATCATGAATATAGCTAAGTGAACATCTGATGTATTTAACATAAGACTAATATTTGCATCATTTTTATTAATGCTAATGACATCTTCTGTTCCTAACAAATCAAGAAGAGACACATTTAGTGAATCAGCTATTTTACTTAATACTTCAATACTTGGGTTACTTTTTTCATTACTTTCTAAATAAGATATGTATTGACCTGTTTTCTCTATTCTTCTACCTAATTCCCGCTGACTAATATTTAAATTTTCTCTTGCTACCTTAATTCTTTCTCCAATCATGAAATCACCACCTATAACTATTATGATATTGAAAATTATATTTGTCAAAGTAAATTTATTATTTGCATATTGACAAATGTAGTTTTGCAAATTAATATGAATATAACAAATATATTTGTCGTTTTTAGGGGGGGTGCAAAATGAAGCAAGGATTAATTATTAAAATAAAAAGAATGGAGAAGGGATTAAGACAGTATGAATTTGCAAATGAAATAGGAATTTCAAGGGAATATCTTAGAAAGCTAGAAAATGGTACTGCTAAAAACCCAAGTATAAAAGTAATGAAAAAAATATCTGAGGTTTTAGACGTTTCTCCAATTGATTTATTTTTTTTAGATTAGAAAAGTTAAAAGTATGAAAAAAAGGAAGTGATAATATGATTACAACTATCTACAATATTGATGAATTAGAAGAATACCTAAAACCCAAGGGTATTACACGCACAAGCATTTATAGAGCAATAGCATTAGGGAAATTAAGAGCAATACGTATTGGTAAAAGATATATAGTAAGTGAAAATTCATTAAATTTATATTTAGAAGGAAATGCCAATGAAATGTGATTAATAAGGGGGGCTAAATGTGGAGGAAAATATAGAAAGTACAGTTGAACCTCTTTTTGCAGGAACAATTTTAGAAAATGGTTATGGATATATACCACGAGAAATAATAAGAGACAAAACATTAAATCGTAATTCAAAGGTATTATATGCTTATTTTATGGGGTTTGCAGGTAATAAAATGACAGCATTTCCAAGTGTAAAAACAATTTGCGAAGAACTTGGATTTGGAAGTGAGGATACGTATTATAAATATCTAAATGAATTAAAAGATAGGGGGTTAATTTCTGCTAAATCAGCTAAGAATGAACAAGGAAAATTTAAAAAAAATATTTATTCTATCACATTTCAAAAATCAAATATTGAGGCTGTAAAAAAAATTAATAATGAGGCTAAAGTTTCTAAAACAAATGAGAAGAAACCATACCCTAAAAATCAGGGTACGGAAAAACCATACCCTGATTTTTCGAGTACGGTAAATAGGGGTACTAATATAAACAATTCTTTAAATATAAAAGAAAAAAAAGAAACTATGCAAAATATAGAGATGTATGATGATGTGATTAGAAAGTATAAAGATATTTCTAAACAAGTAAGTGATTTTGAATTTAATGTGCTTTCAAAACTTCAAAATGAACTAGGTAAAGAATTAGTTATTAAAGCTATTGACGTTTCTATTATAAATAATAAAAAGAACTTAGGGTATATACAAACAATTTTAATGGATTGGAAAAATAAAAACTTAATTAATACTGAAAAAGTTGACGAATATTTAGCAAAGTGGAAAGTTAAAAACCAAGAAGCTAAAAGTAACAGAGAAAAACAAATAAGTAGGAGAGCTGAAAATAGTAATTACGAGAATATTAAAAAAAATAGTTTTAATGATTATCCTCAAAGGTCATATGATTTTGATGAATTAGAGCGGAAATTATTAGGATATTAATAGTGAAAATAAATAAAAAGCAATTTGGTAATATGTCAAGAACAAAATAAAAAGAAATTCAAATGATTTCTTTAAAAATGGGTAACTCAAAGAAGCATACAGTTCCTTGAGAACGTACGTTCGCAAAAATATAGATTAATCTACCCTATTTGAAGAGTAGAGCTGATTTTTAGCCAGCAATCCAAAAATCATACGTATTAATTTACGAGATGTTAGTGCGAGTGCTCTTTTGTGCTGATGAGTTGTTACTTCAGCAAATTTTTTCTGATAGAATTCTTGATATTCAGGAATATGACATACAACACTTCCTGCTGCTTCTATGAGGTAGTAGCGTAAAAAACGGTTTTCTGCTTTGTTCATTGCTGTATTTTCAGCTTTAAAGCTTCCAGATTGATTTTCTTTCCACACGATGCCAGCATATTTGGCTATGGCATCATTATTAGGGAATGCATGTACACTTCCTAATTCAGCAAGAATACCACTGGAGTAAACAGGACCAAAACCAGGGATGGACATTAATATTTTGTATTCCACTGGATTCATTCCCATAACAGCCTTTTCAATGGCTTTGTTAATGGCTTTAAGCTCTTTATCAAAAGCTTGAATACAGTTAAAAGAACATGCAATAGAAGTTGTTAATGGCTCATATAAACATTTATCAAGACGGTATGAATTACGTGCAGCTTGTTGTAAAATTTCAGCAGTCATCTGTGGATTAGAAATCCGCTTACGACTCTTTTTACTGACGAAGTCAACAAGGTCTTCAATTGAAGCATTTGCAATATCTTCAGAAGATAGAAATTCAGTAAGTATTGATGATGCGGTAGCACCATACTTGTTACTAAATGGATGATCTTCGCCCTGTAGTAATGCAAATTCGCTGAACTTAAGAAACACATTGGATAACATGTATGTTTTCTCTCTAGTTAAGCATTCGACAATATGAAGTCTATGCCTTGTAAGTCTTTGCAGAGCAAGATATTGAGAACCACGCCATGGCTCAGTATGGATTCTGCCAACTCTTGCAAAATCAGCTATAACAAAAGAATCAATACCATCATTTTTATCCAGTGAATTAAAGGATTCCTTGTAGTTAGCAACTTCTTTAGGATTCAAGCAGTAAACGTAAGGTTTGTATGGCATAAGCTTTTCACTAGAAGATAAAAAATTGGCTATATGTACTCCGTAAAAGGATGTAGATTCTAAGCCTATTATAACTGTTTTAAAGGTGTTATTTTCTAACACATTAACAAGCATAGCTTCAAGTTGATCAGCACCAGATTGAGTGTTAGGAACAGGCTTCATTTTAACTAAGAATTCCTGTTCAAAGTTAATAGCAGAGACAACATTTTGTCTCGCACCAATATCGATACCAACAAATAGAGTTGATAAGTAATCTAATTTCTTCATGAAATCACCACCTTTCATAATTAATGAGGAAGTTAGAAAGGATTATCCTAATCCAAAGTACTGACTGCAACCTCGCGTAATCAGCATTCATCCAGACGCAAAACCTTGCTGGTGGCTACGAATGGAGATGCAACATTTGTGTAAGCAGAATATGATACTTTGGTCAGGCTGCAAGCTTTCTGGGCAATAACACAATGTGTTTTGCAGGAGTGATACAGCAGTAACCTTGGCTAAAGTTCCAATAGAACTATTTTAGCATTAGGAAATCCTTTGATAAATAATAAAATTTAAAGTATAGATATGAAAGTAAAAGAATCAGCAATATTGAACCGGGAGAATCCCCACTAGAAAAAAAGAAGTGCTTTCTTAATCTATACAAAATATAAAAAATAAATAAGTCTATAGCAGTGATTTTACTGACTATAAACTTATTATACGAGGAGTGGATAAAAATGAAAAGATTTTTTATAAATACATTTGTATATATAGGTTTTATTATTATGGCAGTGGTTATTTTTCAAGGTGTTGCTGATGAAAGCGGGTTTAATTTAAATTATGAAATTCAAAGAAAGATACCAAGTTATATAAATGTTGGCGGAGTAAATGTTGATTTGCCGAAAATTGAAGTACCAAGTTTTAATATAATAAATATTCCTGATATTGATTTTAAGGTGACAGGAATAAGTGATTTTTTCAATCTTATACACAATTTATTTACTTTGTATCCATCAGCTTCAAGTACTGTACTTATGATTATAGTTTGTTTTGTAGTATATATTATTTTGACGTTACCTTTTGGACGAAGGTATTAAAAATGAGTATTAAGCTAAAGTAAGAAGTCTCAGGTTCTCTCTCCTTTTGCAACACTTTGAAGTATCAAAGTTTACTTTTCCCTAGTACATAAAAATTTTGTCGGAGAGATAACCTGCAAGCTTCGTATTTGAGTACTCAAATACAGCTTGTCAAGGGGATATCCCCCTGAACCCTCTTAGTTAAAATTGAATAAATTCAATTTATAAAATAGAAGCTAACGCTTCAAAATTTTATAAAAATATAGAAGTGAGTTGGTTATCATGCGTTCGAGAAATCATCAAATTAAGTTTTATATATCTGATGAAGAGCTAATTAAATTAAGAAAAAATATAGAAAAATCAAAACTAAATCAAAGTGAATTTTTAAGAATGATAGCTATTGATAAAGAAATCATTGTAATTGATGGACTTGGAGATTTAATTATGCAAATAAAAAGGATAGGTGTAAATCTTAATCAAATCGCAAAGATTTTAAACGGAGGAGTTTATATTGATTGCAAAATAGATTTAGAAAAAGCTCAAAGGGAGCTGAGTAAAATATGGCAACTATTAAATCTTTTAGCGGAAAAAGTTCAGTAAATAGAATCATAAATTACGTTAATAATGGTAAGAAAACAAATGGTAGTTTAATTTCAGGATATAATTGTAGTCCTGAAAATGTTAAAGATGAAATGAAATATACAAAAACTTACTACAATAAAAAAGATGATATTCAATATTATCATGTGATTCAAAGTTTTAAACCAGGAGAAATAGAACCTGAAAAGGCAAATAAGTTAGGCTTAGAATTAGTAAGTAAAATAGCACCATATTATGAATGCTTAGTCGTTACTCATATAGATAAGGGTCATATACACAATCACATCATAATAAATTCAGTTAGCTATAAAAATGGGAGGAAATATCAAGTTGAAAGAGGAGCTTATAAAATAAAAAAGGAAAGTGATAAAATATGCGAACGTGAAAATTTATCTATTGTAGAAAGTAAGAAGAAGTTTGTAAAGGACAAAGATTCAGTAAAAGTAAAAGGGATGTCTAATGGAGAATATAGGGCTGCAATTAATAAAGATGTTGAATGGTGGAAAGGCAGATTGATAATAGATATAAAAGAATCTAAAATTAAGTGCCAAAATAAAGATGATTTTATAAATGATATGGAGAGTAAAGGATATAAGGTAAATTGGAGTGATACAAGAAAGTATATAACCTATACGACACCTAGTGGTAATAAGGTAAGAGATAATAAATTACATGATGAAAATTTATTAAAGGAGGCTATGGAAAATGGATTTAGACAAATTGTTAGAAAAGAATATGACAGAGGAGCAGAAAGCAAGCTTACAGCAATTGCAGGAGCAACAAGACCAGGAATTATCGCAAGCACTACCAACAGAATTATTAATGGAAGTAAGCAGAAATTTGATAGAGCAGAGGACAGTATTCCAAAACCTAGTAGAACAGATTTATATTCAAAATTCGCAGAGCAAGGAGAAAATGAAAGACTTTATAACAGTACTAGAGAAGATGGACGAATTTCAACAACAGATTTTAGGGGGTCAGGAAGAGTTGATGGAAAAACAGACCAATATAATAGAGGAACAAACACAAAGTTTGGACAGGTTCACAAAGTATCTAGCGAAAGAGGTTCAGCTAGAAGTAAGCAAGAATTTACCGAAGCCTCAGCCATTAACAATATCATTTCAAGAGAAGATAACTTTGATGATGATAGGGGCATTTCCAACTTCAATTTTATATTTAATAACAATAATAGGAATGATATTTTTAATAAGAATGTAGAGAGTATAAAAAAAGCAGAAATTAAAGAGAAAGGAAGTAATAACACAATGGACAAGTTTTTTGAAATTACTAACAATGAAGCTTTAAAAGAAGAAGTTGAGCTTTTGAGCCAAGAAATAAGAAGAGAAATTGAACGTTTAAATATGACATTAAAAAAAGAAGTTGAACGTCTGAATGAGAGCTTAAGAAAAATTGAAAAGCTTAAGGAGGAACAAAATCTTAAGATTGATAAAGATTATTTTAAAATGTATAAGGAAACATATGGAGGTAGCAAATACAATGAACAACTTCTAAATGAGCTTGAACAATTTTTAAGGGAGCAAAGATATAGATATAGAAAAGAAAAAGAAAAAAGTGAACCCAAAGGTCTAATTTATGATTTTTGCAAAAAGTTCAATAAAACAACAAATGATATTATAGATTGCATGTATAGAGAAAGTAATAAACTAACTGAACAAATGAGTTACGGAATATTATCTGTAAAACAAAGCTTAAAGGGATTGAAAGAATATGAACCTAAAATCAATAAAAACGATAAGGTTGTTGAAAAAATGAATTCAATAAAAAGTGACAATCTAGTGCATCAGGTTAAGCTTAACATTAATGAAGAACTTGCAAAGGCATCTAAAACAAATAGAGAGCTATACAAAGAGTTAGAAGCAATAAAGCAAATTACAGATGTTAAAATGTATTATTTAAATGATAAGTTTAAAAAATATAATGAACTACTAAAGATGGGAGAAGAGTTTACTCTTTATATAAGCCCTGAAAAAATGATGGAAAGTATAAATATATATAAGAATAGCAGAAGAAATATAGAGCAAAGTCAGGCAGAGTTAATTGCAGTTGTTAAGGGAGAAACTATAGAACAACAGCAATTAAAAAATACAGAAAAGGCATTTGAAAATATTGAGAGAGCAGAAAAAAGAATTCAAGAATTCGAGAATGAAAATAAATTTTTGGACTTTAAAGGTAATTATGAAAGGGGACAAATGATTAAGGAACTTAAGGGAGAGATAAAAAAACAGACAAAGATATTAAAAAATAATGGAATAAATAGTAAGGAGGAGTTTAAAGAACTTCAATCATATATTCACGATAGAGAATCAATGGTTAAAGATACTATAGAACGTCAAAAAGAGCTTAATAAAACAATGGCTAAAATAGAGAGGGAAGCAGAAATTCTAAATAAAAAAGATATAATGCAAAATAAAGAATTTGAAAAAAATATGGGCATTGAAAGGTAGGATGTAGTAATGGTAAATATTTTATTTTAACTTGGAAATCCAGTTAATCTTATAGCTATTGTATTAATTTGCTTATTAATACATAAGTTAATTGTCAGGAAGAATACGAGCGGAGGGAAAAGACCAATAGGAAAATCGGATATATTTATAACTATAGGTGGGACTGTTTCATTTATTTATTTTCTGAATGAATTAAGTAATTCGATGACTATAGGAATGAGTATATCAGATGCTAAAGAACTAGAAAATAGCTTATCTATGCTAGTTGTATCAATAGTATTCTTTTTTATATTTAAGGGTATATCTAAGAAATTTGAAAAATTTAAAATAATAATGAAACCATTAAAAATTTTCTTTATTCTTGCCATTAGTTCCAGTTCAATTAGTATATTAAAAATGTTTATAGGTAATGGTATATATAATTTAATTGAAATTGTGTGGATTATAGGAACTATATATTTTATATATGTAGTAATAAAAGGCGATAGCAATACTGGTCATTTAAAGGATTTAATAAACATAAAAAGCTTGATAAAAGGTGATTTTAAATCAATTATGGATATTAAAAAGCATAGGGAGAGTAGTGCAATAATATTTGGGAAAACCGAAAAAACTGGTAAGGTAATATGTAAACTAGATAATGAAACAGGTCATGTAGCAATCTTTGGGGGTTCTCAAACTGGTAAATCTACATCTGTAGCAATGCCAACTCTTTTAGAATGGGAAGGGTCAGCGTTTATAATAGATGTAAAAAAAGAACTTCATCCTTCTACAAGTGGGTATAGAGAAAAACAATTTAAAAATAAAATATATGCTTTTGACATAGATGATGAAAATTGTGATTGTTATGACCCGTTAGCACTGGTTAATGATGTAATGTCTGCAAGTGAATTAGCTAGAAACATGATACCAACACCTAAAGAAGGAGACCCATTTTGGGCGGAATCATCTCAAGGTATATTAGCAGCAGCTATTATAGATGGAAAAGAGAAAGGAGAAACATTCGGTGAGATATGCAAAAAAATATTAATAACAAGTCCTCAAGTTCTAGTTAGTAAATTAATAAAGAGTAAAAATGAAGATGTATCACTACTTGCCTCTGTTGGTAATGATGCCGAAGATAAAACTATAAAAAATATTTTTAGTACACTTAGGACAAATTTACAAATATATGCCAGTGATAAAAATATTCAAAGAGCTACAAGAAAAAGTGATTGGACACCTAAGACCCTTGAAGAAAAAGCTACAATTTATATAAAAATTGCAGATGGTAATGTAGAGCAATATAGCGGTATTTTGAGAGTTATTATATCTCAAACTCTTAGATATTTAACAACAAGAAAAGATAGACAACAACCTGCAATACTCATGCTTCTTGATGAATTAGCACAGCTAGGAAAAGTTCATGGACTTAGAAAAGCAATGGGAACTTTAGCTAGCAGAAATGTTCATATTGTACCTATGCTACAATCTTTAAGTGACCTTGATGTAAATTATAGTAAAGATGAAAGAAAAGTTATGCTAGACAATTGCAGATATATTGCGATTTTAGGTATTAGTGATGGTGATACAAGAGAGTACTTCAGTAAGCTAGCAGGCACGCATAAGATATGGCAGAAAAGTTATAACAATGGTGGATTAATAGGGTTAAACAAAGGTGATACAGATAGTCAGGTAGAAGAGAGAATATTCAAACCTGAAGAGTTTGGACAGATTAGAGAAGATAAAAAAGTAATATTGTTTGGCTTTAGAAAAGCAATGAGATTGGACAAACTTTTTTATTATGAATCACCTAAATATAATAAAATAGTTAAAACTTATAAATTATAAAAAAGGGCTTCATAGCGAAGCCCTAACCACAACTGCAATTGTGGCTTGAAAAATATTTTGTAACACATATGGTAACACAATAAAAGACAACAATCAATGCCCACAGAGGGCTTAATAAACGGAGGTTTTAATATGATAATTAAAATAGATAGAAAATTAATAAAAGATACAATAAAGTTATTTTGCTATATGTTCACTGTAATTATTTTAGTGACTTCGGCTATGTATATTATAAAGACCAAGGTAATACCTAAGTTATCCACTGATAAAATCCTTTCATATAGTATATTGCCTGATAAATCTAAGTTAGAACTTTCTTCTAGCAATACTAGCTTAGATTGTGATTATATAGAAAAACCTATAAGTAATAGCAAAAATGTTATTTGCGTTTATGATAGAGATCTACAAGGATTTTTAAATGTTTTTTCAACTAAAAATAAGCAGTTTGTTTTCAGCTATATAGCTACAGAAAATTTTAATAGAGAAGCTTCTATCAATGAAAATAGTTCTTCAAAAATTGTTTCATACGATTATAAGATAACAGTATACAAGAATAATAAAAAACTTGGTACTTTAAATTTTTCTGATACTCAATGGCAAAGTTCTGATGGAATGTATATAGCTATAGATGATGTTAAAAAGTTATGGAAAATAGTCAATTCTTAGATTTAACTTGAAATAAAAGCTTAAAAACTATTAAGGTAAATACTTTAGTATACACACTTGGAATACCTAGAAATAAGTATATACAAAAGTATTTACTTTAATATATACGATAGATTATCACAATTTAAGATATATACGAAAGTAAATACTTTAATGCATACTAAGTGATTTTTCAATATTTAAAATCTAGAAAAGTATATACTTTAGTATTTACTTTTGTATATTAATCGAATGGAGGATGACGCATGCCAAAATATAAATTATCAAATGAATATGTATTTGACCAAGTAGATACAAATATTAATACGCAACGTATTTTGAATATTATAGAAAAGTTAAGTGATTTTTCTAAAGATGAACAAAAGGATTGTATAAATGTTTTTCAATTACTTCAAATAAAAAAAGACTTTCGAAATGAAATTTATATAGACCTTGAAGATTTTTCAGAACTAAATGAATTTAATATAGAAAAATTATATCTAGCTATATCAAAGCTATTAGAATTGGGGTTTATAGAGGAGCTTAAAGATGACAAATATGAAGAAAAGAAAAAATATGAAATGAACAAATCTATATTAAATTATTCAAATACATTAAAAAGTTCAGAGATAGCATATCTTATCGTGGAGCTCTATGATAAGCTCTTATCTAGACAGATAGGTAAAAGTACCCTGGATGACCTAAAATACTTTAGGAATCAAATTTATTCTACATATGTATTTTTAGATTATGATAACTAATAGAACTTTACAATATAAGAAAAAGCCTTTTTAGGGCTTTTTTGTTTAAATTCAAAAGAATAAATAGAATTCACGATTTATTTCTTCATATTTTTTATCTAGATTTGAAATAATAGTTTTATATCTTTATCCAAAAATTTTTTTGCCATATCTTGCTTTACGAATAAGAACATCTAAAGCATCTTCAATAGAACTAAATTTTGAAATAGAGCCTAGCACCACGCTAGCACGTTCATCAGTAACATATATTATCCATTCCCCATTATCTAACCTAATTCCAACTTGATTCTCTCTTAAATTTTCTTCATCGTACCAGTTTACACGATGTAACCCCTCATCTGCAATAATTTTTTTTGCTTCGTCTAATTTCATAATCTTTCAATTCCTCCTATCTTATTTCTTTTAATATTCCTAACTTTTCCAAGTATTCAACCTTAATTGGAAATTCATACTGAACTCCACCACCAGTACCCCATCCATCTATGCTTGCAATATCCCCTTTATAGGTAATTACTTTACTATAATCTCCATTATAGTAATAATCAATATCACTTTCAATTTGGGATTTTAAAGTAGCATCTGGACAATTCGCTACATATTCTTCTAGTTTTGAAATATCTCCAGTAACCTCATATTGATGATTTTGCATTACATCCTCTAAGTAAGGTAAAGCCCTTTGGTCATGACTATAAGGCTTTCCATCTACAACAGGAGATGTATATCTTCCATTTGGAGGTCCATTTCTATCAATTATTTCTCCTATAGAAGGTGTATATTGCTCCTTAATTGGATTTCCGGAACTATCCAAAACATACCCTCCTTTTGGTGCCTTCGCCCAATTAATTGTTCCATCTGCATTTAAAACGCTTGAATTTTTAGGGATTTGCATATCAGATGGCCATGTCCTATCTTTTAAAAATGCTTCTGCAGCATCTGAATTAATATTCTTCAAGTAATTATATAATTCATCAATGCTGCATGTAGATTCTTTCCACAGGTTAGTAGTTTTAGCTGCCACATTTATATCTCCAACCTCAGATATCTTTTCAATCTTTGATGTATCAGCAGCTACTTCACCAGTTTTCCCCAAACCTTTTATACTATCTATTGCTTCTCCACCAAGAAATAATGAACCTATATTTAATACCCAGTCTGCTATGTATTGTGTTCTTGAATAGGCATCTCCATGTACTAACCTTGTATCTCCATCCTTTATTATACTATTCGCTAAATTGTATTCAAAATTCAAATCATCTTCCGTTTTAGGAAGGTTTGGACTTAAAAAAGATACTACATCTACTGTAAAGTTCCACCAATTCTTTAATGTCCCCTTTGGATCTTCTCTTAAGTTATACCATTGTTCTCCAACTCCATTTAATAAGCCTCCTATGCCTTTTATGGTGGAGGTTGCAAAATTTGCTAAGCTTGACTCTATTCCTGCCTCTATTGGATGCTCCTCTTTATTATAATTCCATGCTGCCTTTATTATTGTATTTGCAGCTGTTATTACCTTATTAAGCTCTTCATCATTTTTATCAAAGGATTTCCATATTGCACTAAAGTCATTCATTATATTTTCTTTTAGTTTTTCTGCAGTATTGGGAAGACTTTTTAATTCATTTTTATTTATTGAGGTTAGTTCTTTACCCCATACATTTAATAATGCTCCTAAATTGTTTTCTATATCCTTTATCTTAGAGCTTGCATTTATCATTTGACTTAAATCTTGCTCCGCAGCTGAAAAATCCCTTACTGCTTTATTTAGATAATTAACTAAATCTACTGTACTACTTACAGATTTATTATTGATGCTTATTGAATAAGATATATCACTCTCAAATTCTTTTATATTTCTACTCATGGCTCTCTGCTCTGAATTGAAATATATAGAACTCATTCTTCTTATTCTTGTTAATGCTTCAATTTGCATATTTTTTAATTTATTCAGTTCTTTTGCACAATCCGTTAGCTGCTGGTACTCTAATGAAATTTTTTTAGCCAATGTTTTTCCTCCTTAATTATATGGCAACTTTTTTTATTCTTACAATATTATTTAAGGTCATTTATCTTTACTTAAGTCATTAGATACTTGTTTTGTTATGGAGGATAACTTTCTCATAGAGTTTATTGAAGCATTTAATCCATTCTTTAAGACATCATTGTATTTACTTATAAATTCTGTACTTGATGAGCCTTGCCAACTACTACTTAACTGAGTCACTTTTCTATTGATGGCATTTAATTCACCATTTAATTGATCAATGTATCTCATCAAATCATTAGAAAAACTATTTAAATCATTAACAGTTTGAATATTACTTGTTTTCATCATTTCACCCCACAAATAGCTATATAAAGTCATTTATATACATATTTTTTCTATAATACAATAATTATATTATATATGGATATTATATTCAATGAATTAAAAAATGAGGAAAAGGTGAAAGCTTATTTCACTTCTCTCATGCCTTGGATAGAATTTTGTTGGAACATTTAGAAAGAGCATATTTAGTTCAATAAACTAAAGGATATTGATCATGTTTTATATTCATATAGACTATTGATTTTTCGGATATGTTCATTAATTATAAGATATAAATTTTGAATATAAAAATATTAAAAGTTCATTGTATCCTAAAAAGTATACTTTTTAGGATACTTTTATAATACGTAAAAGTTATAAATAAATATTAGTGGGGAGTAGTATGTTAATAAATACTAAAAAAATAATTTCTATATCCAAAGCCAATGAAGATTTTTCTAAAATATCAAAATCGCTGATAAGGATAAAACTATAATAGTAAAAAACAATAAACCCCAATATATTATTTTAGATTTTGAAGAGCTTAATAAAGAACCTTTTATAGAAAAAGAAAAATTAGGTACAATTTCTAATAAGATTTAACTATGAAATTTACTAATCTACATCTTCATTAGGTTCAGAAACTTTACTTGCTTTTTCCAATGGTTTTAGTGCGGATGGTGTGAATTCTAATTCATTTATTTTATTTACTGTATTCAATACAGACGGCGATAACCCTAACCCACTTATTTTAGTTGCTGAATCTAATATAGACGGTGATAACCCTAACCCACTTATTTTAGTTGCTGAATCTAATATAGATGGTGATAACCCTAATCCACTTATTTTAGTTGCTGCATCTAATACAGACGGTGATAACCCTAATCCACTTATTTTAGTTGCTGAATCTAATATAGATGGCGATAACCCTAACTCACTTATTTTGGTTGCTGCATCTAATACAGATGGTGATAACCCTAATCCACTTATTTTGCTGTATTGTTTAGAATCATCCAATAAAGTTTTATCTAGACTTGACTTTGATAATTCACTTTCTATTAAATCTGATTCTCTTTGTAAATCTTTGGTATCATGTATAGTATGTAAATATGAAATATATTTTATGAATTCCTTAGTTGTGATAGAATAAAACTTTTGATTAGTTTCATCAAAAAATTCCTTGATTAGTTCCTTTCTAGGGCCTAAATCATACTGTTTAAATTTTTCACACCAATCAGACTTTCTATCATCAGATACAAATAATATATCCTTTTGGTTATCTTTTGCAATATGGAGCATTTCTTTCCATATAATAAAATCTCCATATATATTTAAATTAGGATTCCTTTTATAATCTTCTGCTCCTGGTGTAGGTATTCCTGAACGATATCGCTCTAGTCCTGACTTATTTATTTGTTCTAAATCATTTTTTGTAAATGGAGTACTTATTTTTCCTTCAAATAATTCTATTATTTTATCCATAATAGGGTCATCATCATTAATAAATGTATTATCTATATCAATTTTATACGAATCTATTTCATTTTCAATTTCTTTTTTAGCTTTATTTAATATATTAATAATATTAGTTTTTAAAGTTTCTTCATGTTTTATTAAATTACAAGAATCTTTATTTTCTGATTGGAAGTTACTATTCTCTAATATATTGTTTATTTCTGTGATTTTTTTAGTTAATTCTTGCTTTAAATCTTCTTTAAACTTAGATTTATTATATATTATTTTTAATCTATTATTATAAAATTCTTGCACTGATTGATATGTTAAAAATAATCTATCTTTTACAACATTAAGTATTTCAAAAAATTTTTCTCTATTATCACTATTAAATCTATAGATATTAAGTAATGCATTAGTATCTAATATTATCAATCCAGTTTTTTTTATACTGTCTACAGAACCATCTTTCATCATATTGTATTGAAAAAAAGCTTGTTTCATTATATTGTTCCTCTTTTCTATCTAACTAAATTTATGCATAATATGTTACAATTTGAGAATGAGTTATATTGAGATTATAACACATTTTTATTTTTTCATCATTATTAAATACTAGTTCTAAAAAAGAATCAATGATGAACTCAAATAAGTATTAATTAATGTGATTAAATCGAATTTATTGTATTAATCAAATACCAAAATGCTAGAGTAGAAAAAGACTGTGAAGAAATATTTCTTGAATATATGCTTTTAAAAAGAGATAATTTAAATACAAAATTTAATATACAAAAGGGGTTATTTTAGTGAAAACAATATTTAAAAATTATAATGAGTTACTTAAAGAAAATCTTTTATTTAGAAATAAAAATTTATTTTCAAAGATATATGTAATTCTAATTTACGGCATCCTTTTTATATCGTTAATATGTATTGCAACAAAATCAATAGTTATAGCAGTAAAATTATTATTTTTATCAGTAATTTTTTGCTATATTATGTGGATGATATTATACATAGCCATGGTAGCACCTGAAATATATATTTTCAAAAATGCAATAATAATTTGTAAGAGAGTAGAAGAAATATTTAAAAACGAATTTTATAATTACGATACATATTTAGAGGATAATGCAGTTTTAAATTTAGATAGTATGCTTAACAAAAATATTCCAGATAAAAAAATGTTATCATTTTGGAAATATAAACTGTCAACAAGTAAAGAAACTATTCAAATAACACTTCCTGTGGTAGCGTTAATGATACTTTGTTTATTAAAGGTACCAGTAAGAGAAGATATTTTAAATATAATTAAGAAATATGTTCAGATAGATACAACATACTGGAAATGGATATTGGGTGCTTTTTTATATCCGTATATATTTATTGTTTATTATTCAAATATAGATAGAATTAATGGTAGTTTATCTAAAATAGATTTACTAAGAGATATAATATAATTATCATTAGAATAAAATATCTATACTTGACGGGTAAAATGACGGGAAAGCACCGTCATTTATCTTTAAGTAATTTAGAATGAATCAGAATGTATATACTCTAAACCTCAACAAATACTAGGTTTTAGAGATTGAAATAAATTTATTAAAACACACAAAAAACATTGTTATATGATTCGTAATCAGTAGGTCGCAAGTTCAAATCTTGTCGGGAGCATTAGGGATAAACCTTGTAATATCAATCAGTAGCAAGGTTTATTATTTTTGCGTAAAATTGAGTTTTATTTGGGATTTGCTAATACAAAAAAATCACTAAAAACCATGATAAAATACAATAAGAAAAGCAAAGATTTTAAAACTATCCTTGCTTTTTATTTTGATTTTTTTTATTAAATAGATTTTCAAGTTTATCAGCTCTTTGGAATGCATGAGCAAACATTTTTACGGTATATTTATTCAAATATACTTTTTAATTCAATAGATAAATCATTGTATAGGATAGAACTGACAAAGTCATCCTTTGAATATACAATTGGTTCAGAATATGCTTCTATTTCTATATCAAAAGAATATACCGTTATAGTTTTGCTTTTTGGTGACACAATCCAATATTCTGAAACTTGAAATCTCATGTATAAATTAAGTTTTCGTATATAATCATCTGAAGCATTAGAAGGAGAAAGTATTTCAATTACTAATGTGGGTATGCAATTAAATTCATTTTTATCTAATGGCTTATCACCACATAAAACAAATAAATCTGGTTGAACTCTTTTTACTTCTTCATTTTCCTTTTTTAGAATAATATCAAAAGGAGCAATAAAGGGTTCACATGATTTTCCTTTAAGATATTGTTTAAATTCAAATAATAAGTTTCCTAATATCCTTTGATGTCTTAGTGTTGGAGTTGCTTGATATATAATTTCTCCATCTATAAATTCAGCTCTCTCAACATCTTTAGTGATCTCTAAAAACTCCTCATAAGTGTACTTTTGTGCTTTTGGTAACATATGATTCACCTTCCTTAAAGACAAATATATAGTTTTATTTAATTATAATATATCCAAAAAAATGAATAAAGGCAAATAAGTTTTAAGTTATTGAGTAGTAAAGGATAATTAAAATTTTGTAGAATATGGGGTTTTTTATATAGATAAAATTGACGTATTTAGTCAAGTAGAAAGCATATCTAAACAAGTGGATATGCTAAAATTAATTCGTTGTGATGGCGATAGAGAGAGACTTAAGGAAGAGATAGGTTTATAAGAATTATGCCAATACGTTTTAACATGGGATAAATAAAAAGGTTCCACCAAATTAGGAACCTTTTTATTATTATTTTATTTTATTTAAGTTTAAACTTATCTATTTTTTCTATCATATTGATGGTTTTACTATTTAACTCTTGTGCAGACCTAGAAACTTCACTAGAGGATTCCTTCATTTCTGTGGCCGAAGCAGAGATTTCTTCTGATGAAGCGGAATTTTCTTCTGCAACAGCTGAAGTGTTTTCAACTTTAGAAATAATGGTATCTTTATCATGGTCAACTTCTACAATGGATGTGTTTACCTTTTCTATCTTTGGTAAAATACCCTCTATAGAAGATATTATGTCCTTAAAGGATAAAATAGTTGAATTTATTATAGATTTTTGTTCAGATAACTCATCATTTGTAGAATTCATTGTTGCGGTAACAGTGCTTGTTTCATTTTTTATAGCGTTAAGTAATATGCCTATCTCATTTGAAGATTGTTTAGAGTTTTCAGCTAATTGTCTTATCTCATCAGCTACTACAGCAAAACCCTTACCGGATTCACCAGCTCTTGCAGCTTCTATGGAAGCATTTAATGAAAGTAGATTTGTCTGGTCAGCAATACTGTTTATTAAATCGATTATATTATTGATTTCAGTCACTTTTTCCGTCAAATTATTAATACTGCTATTTGTGTTATTAAAGGAATTTGCTATTTTTTCAATAGAGCTAATAAGCTCTTCGAATTGCTCATTACTTATATTTACCTTGCTATTTATGTCTTTAGTATTATTATTTACATCTGTAATGTATGTTGTTATTTTTTCTAAAGTTTCACCAAAGGATGATAAAGTTGAAGTAATATCTATCAATTCCTGAGCTT
>JAJXWJ010000125.1 GCA_021781655.1 Bacillota bacterium
GAGATTTTTTATCTTAGCAATAATTTGATTACTCAAAATGCATTTAATTACTAGCTAATTGTTATAACCATAGCAATAATTTGACTTAGGAATGCTGTTTTCAAAAGTTAAAATTTGACGTCCTACACTTGGATTTATCCACAGTGTTTTCAGTTATGTCTATTAACTTATTACCATCATTATAAAGAATATCTGTAAGACCATTCGTATTTGTTGTAAGCTTAGATATCTCATTCATATGAGTTTTAACCTTATTAGCAAGATCTCCTAAAACATTATGTTCATTATCTACAATATGATGCTGTGTAACGGTATCTGCTAATAACTTGCTAATGTTTTGTAAAAAACTTTTAGTCTCATTAAAGATATCATTTTTTTTATTTTCCTTTTCATTTGAATTTATAGACAAAGTTACTTTATCATTTTTATCTTTCTTATTTCTAAATATGCTCATTTTATTTCCTCCCATATTCAGTTGTTTAAGCTTTTATACTATTCTAATTCCTTTTTATAATACAAACTATGATTTTCATCACATTTTAAAACTTTTATGTATAAACTGATTAAATACTATATTATAATAAGAATACAAAACTAAAGCTTTTATGGAGGATTTTTTAAATGCATAATGTAACTTTATATGAAATCTCTAATTTGTCAATTTTTAATAATTTACATATTGATACTATTGAAAAGTTAAAAAACAAATCAATAAAGCAAGCTTTATGCAAAGGAGCTTTATTATTTTATGAAAAAGATGTTATTAACTATGTATACTTTGTTCTAAAAGGAAATGTATCTTTATTTAAAACCCAAATGGACGGTCACAAAAAGATTTTTTTTATTTTAAGTGAAGGTGAGGTTATAAACGAGGTTATAATAGATAATTTACCTGCCTCTGTATGTTGTGAAGCAATTGAAGATAGTATTGTTTTAGAGATAAACAAAACCGATTTGTTAAGTATAATGAAAGATGATTTTCAGCTAACAGAAAATATTATGCTACAAATGAGCAAAAAAACAAGAAGACTTTATAGGCAGCTAAAAAATACCGTTCCTATAAAAGTAGACAAAAGAGTTGCCGCAAAACTTTGGAAGCTTTCAAAAGACTATGGAAAAGAAATCGATGGAGGAACTATTATAAATTTAAACATAAGCATAACATATTTATCGGACATGCTAGGAAGCGCAAGAGAAACAGTTTCTCGTGCACTAAAAACCTTAGAAAAAAAAGGTTTGATTAGGTTTGAAGGTAAAAAAATATTAGTTATTGACAGAGCGGCTTTAGCAAAGTATTTTAAGCAAAATTAACCTCTTATTTTTTAGCAAAATTGTTTTAACTTCTCAATTTCCTTAACTATTAAAAACTTATTTCCTCTAAAACCTATTATTCCTAAAGCCTCAAAACTATTGAGCTTTCTACTTATAGTTTCTCTAGTCACTCCAACGTAATTTGCCATTTCTTCTCTATTTATTGGTAATTTTATTTCTATTCCTTCTTTTGTTTTAATTCCATATTTTTCACTAAACTCTATAAGCATGGCTGCAATTCTTATTTCAGCATCATTTGTAGCTAAATTTTGTGCTAAATTTTCTGTTTCAGTTAAGCGTTTTGCAATGACCTGCAATAGCTTTAAAGAAATTTCTGGATTTGCCATAATGATTTCATTCATTTCTTTTTTTGATAAAGTACAAATATTAACATCACATATTGCATAAGCATCAAAGTTATAAGTTTCCTCACTTTTAAATAAACTTAATTCTCCAAAGAAATCACCTTCAGAAAAAATATGAACTATTTGTTCCTTTCCTTCAGGTGTTAGTTTGGTAAGCTTTACCTGTCCACTATTTATTATAAATAAAGTATCCGATTTTTCTCCTTGACTTATAAGCATTTCACCTTTTTTATAAGATTTATGACCTGTTTTATCTATTATTTTAATTAATTCTTCATCAGATAGAAATGAAAAAATAGGCACTTTTTTTGCACATAATCCATGATTGCATTTCCCGCAACTGCATTCCCTCATAATTTAATCACCAGCCTTTTGTTATTTTTACTATAAGAGGTGTATGAATCATTCTTCATACACCTCTATTTTATCAGCTTAAAAACCAAACATTTCTTTTTGCCTATATATAAATATTATTATTATTGCTGGAAGTATTAGGCTTTCTACATAACTAATATTAAAACCAGTTGTAATAATATCATATAGACAATTAACAATAGATGCTGCAATTAAAATATAAATTCCCATTGCTTTTCTTTTCAAAATCATATATAAGGAAATCATGGTGGCAACCAATGCAATAAAGGTGACCAAAATGAATGACTTTGATAAATAATTTCCTGCCCCCACTGCAACTAATTTTTTGTGTATTTCATCGTAATTTATAAAATCAGAAATTGCAACTATTATTCCCATTGCACATACTACAAGCTGCATAGCTGCAGGAACTATTATAAATCCACTTAAACCCCTTATTTTTCTCTTTTTCCACACAATGAATCCCCCTTAAGTTTCTTAAATTTACACTTAATATAATTTTATATGAAACTTAAGCTTTTGTCTATAAATCGAGCTTCTTTTCTATAATATTTGCTGTTGCAATAAATAATACTATAAGCACTACTAGCTCATATACCATTCCTGCAATATTTACTGGAAGTCCCTTCACCAAATTACCTAAGCTTGCATTATTACTAATTGTTCCAGAAACGCTTTGAAAAACATTTATATAAAAGGTTTGTGGTAATACTTTTTCTAGGCACCAATTCCCAGCAATATATAGTCCACCAATTATAAGAAATACTATAAATGCTAAGAATTTTCCTCCTCTTTTTTTAGTAACTGCAAGCTTTGTAATTGAAATAGCAAAATAAATCATGCATAAAAGCAAGCAAAATCCAATTGCACCTGAAATAACATTTTCTATTCCTAAACTTGTGACATTAATTTTTACACCTATTGTATCCAAACCTTCTCGTACTTGTGATATATTATAAATAAAATGAACTAAAAATACTGATTCAATGATAGTTGTTAAAATATAAAAAATTATTGCTATAATCAACTTTGAAATCAAAATAAAGTAACCATTTTGAGGAAGGGTAAAGGTCAAATACCCTTTGTCTTCATATATGTCTTCCGAAAAAATGCCAATGCTAAAAATCAAGTTCGCTATTCCTGCCCCAACACCAATACAAATTGATAACATTAATATGCCTATATCATTCCAGCTTCCTACTGTAAATAATAAACCTATATTTAATACTAAAGACGCAATCACAACTATTCCAAAAGCTTTATATTTTCCTAAAAATTCGTATTTAATAAGATTTAACACTCTTTAAACACCTCCCTATATAATTCATCAATAGAAATACCTTTTTCAATTCTAAGCTCCTCTGCATTTCCTTGAAGTACAATTTTACCCTTAGAAATAAATGCTACATCGTCAAACAGCCTTTCTATATCATTAACTAAATGAGTTGTAACAATCATAGTACATCCTTCTGTAAAATTATTTAATATAGCATCTATAATTTTTTCTCTTGCTACAGGATCCACCCCGCCTAAAGGCTCATCTAAAATATATAGCTTAGCTTTTCTTGCTAATGTTAAGGACAAATTCAATTTTTCAAGCATTCCTTTTGACAAGGCAGTTACTCTATCATCCTCATTCAATGCCATAAATTCAAGTAGTTCATGACATTTTTTTTCATCAAAATCTTTAAACATATCCTTATAAAAATTTATTGCATCTTTTATTTTCATCCACTTAGGAAGAAAATTTACATCTGGTAAATAAGCTACTATCGATTTTGTATATACACCAGGCTTTTGCCCATCAATTGTAACCTCACCACCTGTGCTTCTAAGTAATCCAGCTAACATTTTCATAAATGTAGTTTTACCACTACCATTTGGTCCTAGTAGTCCTAATATTTTTCCATCAGAAATTTCGATACTAAAACTATCTAATGCACGTTTTCTTTGATATGATTTTGTTACTTCCTTTGCACTAACTATTGTTGCCATCATTACACCCCTTTTCTAAATTTTCCTTAATTATATCAAGCATGTCTTTAGCATTATAACCTATTTTTGACATTCCTTCAATAAAAGATATCACAATTACATCTGCCATATGCTTTTTTAAACCTTCTATTTTTTCAGTATCTTCTGTAATGAACCTTCCCATACCTCTCTTAGAATATGCAATTTCTTCTCTTTCAAGCTCTTGATAAGCTCTTTGAACAGTATTAGGATTAACCTTTATTTCTTCAGCTAATTCTCTTACAGATGGAAGTTTATCTCCCATTTTCAAATTTCCATTAATAATTTTTTCTTTAACATAATTCATTATTTGAATATAAATTGGTGTATTCTCTTCAAACTTCATTTTCTCACCAGCTTTCAAACTTTAATATTTATAAAACTTTTTGTTGCATTTTTCCTGCAGAATATATATAATAGAATATGTTCTCGGGGTGTGGCGCAGATGGGAGCGCGCGTGGTTTGGGACCATGAGGTCGCAGGTTCAATCCCTGTCACCCCGACCATATGTATTTGCAGTTATTGATAAAATTCAGTAACTGCTTTTTTATTGCTTTTACTGTTATATTTATATAATACACTAAACACATAATATTGTAAATACATCTTTAATTTTATTTTAATCATTTTTCTACAATCTATTTATATTGATCTAATTTTAGGGTAAAATGTAGAATATAATACAAATGAAAATGTTTACTTTAAGTGTATTAAGCTATTTAATTTGGATAGGATAACAAATAACATATTAAAATTAAGGAGTGTGCTATTATGAAAGCAGAATATAGTAATTTATTTAAAACCTTGGTAGATGCATATTACAACAACAATTTTGATAATTATGTTAATGAACTTATTTCTGATCCAGCCATTAATAAAGAGCAGTTAAAAAATACAATATCGTCATTATGTGGTGCTGAAATAAAAACATCCGATGATGATTTTGTGGAAAGCTTAAAAACAGCAATAAAAAATTATTCTCAAGACCATAAAATTGTACATAAAATAAAAACATGCTCTATGGAGTGTGCCGACGAATTTGGTGAACCAATTTGCCAAAAAACATGTCCCTTTGATGCAATAATTATTGATGAAGCTACTAGAAATACTTATATAGCTGCTGATAGATGCACAGATTGCGGACTTTGTGTAGAAGCATGCCCTAGTGGTTCCATATTAGACAAAGTAGAATTTATTCCATTAATTGATTTATTAAAAGGTAACGATATGGTTATAGCAGCAGTTGCCCCAGCCATAGTCGGCCAATTTGGCGATAATGCAAATATTGATAAGCTAAGAACAGCTTTTAAGAAGTTAGGCTTTACAGACATGGTTGAAGTTGCCTTTTTTGCTGATATGCTTACCTTAAAAGAAGCATGTGAATTTGATGAGCATGTTAAAACAAAAGATGACCTTATGATTACTTCTTGCTGCTGTCCTATGTGGGTTGGTATGCTTCGCAAGGTTTATAACGATATGGTTAAACACGTCTCACCATCTGTGTCCCCAATGATTGCAGCTGGGAGAGTTTTGAAAACATTAAACCAAAATTGCAAAGTAGTTTTTATAGGCCCTTGCATAGCAAAAAAAGCTGAACGCAAGGAGAAAGACCTTTTAGGTGATATAGACTTTGTTTTAACCTTCGCCGAATTAAAAGATATTTTTGAGGCTCTAAATATAGCTCCAGAGAAGCTTCAAGAGGATTTTTCTACAGAATATGCTTCTAGAGAAGGACGACTTTATGCACGAACTGGTGGAGTATCCATTTCAGTAAGTGAAGCAGTAGCAAGACTATTTCCAGAAAAGAAAGACCTTTTTGTAAGCACCCAAGCAAATGGTGTAAAGGAATGTAAGGCACTATTAGATAAAGCCCACAATGGAATGTTAGAGGCTAACTTTTTAGAGGGTATGGGCTGCATTGGTGGTTGCGTTGGCGGACCAAAAGCCATTATACCAAAAGAGACGGGAAGAGAAAAAGTAGATGCTTTTGCCGACAGCTCTACTGTGAAAATATCCTTAGACAGTAAAGAAATGAAAAGGATCCTTGAAAAGCTTGGAATAAACAGTGCTGAAGATTTTAAAGACAAGGAAAAAGCTAAATTGTTTGAACGTAATTTTTAGAGCATTTAATGTATAAATTTATTAAAATAGATGCTATAATGAAATAAGATTTATAAACTAAGATAAAATTATATTGAATTTTATCTTAGCTTATATTTTAATCCAAAAATTAACAAGCAATTAAAAAGCTTATAACATTCATGTTGTAAAATAAATTTACCTAGTAAAATATTAATTATTTTTAGGGCGGTGGATATATGGGGTCTTTTTTTAATAGAATACAGCGGAGAGATACCGCAATTTTAATGGTATTTAACAGCTCTATAAAGTGCAAGGTATTAGACCTTTTTATGCCTTGTATAACTTACTTTGGTTCTGGTATATTTTCTGTTCTATTTTGTATTGCTTCAATAATTAATGGTGATAGATTTATTCGTCAATTGGGAATAGAAACTTCTCTGGCACTTATTGTTAGTGGCTTTATTGCTAGAATGATTAAAATTACCGTTAACAGGATTAGACCATATATAGTTTTGCAAAATTTAAATATAAGAAAGATTGGCATAGATGATTATTCTTTTCCTTCTGGTCATACAACCGCTGCTTTTTGCATTGCAGTTATGATAGCTTTAACTATTCCTCACTTATCTGTTATTGCAATATCCATTGCTATTGCGGTCGGTATTTCAAGAATGTATCTTGGTGTCCATTTTCCAAGCGACGTATTAGTAGGAATGCTTCTTGGATCAATCACTTCTTTATCAGTATTTTTACTTATGTAATAAGGAGGTAGAAGCTGCTTCATAAAAATAAAGACAAAATAGCAAATATCGTGATAAAAAATAAAGCGGTGGGTATACTAAATTCATGAGGTGAAATAACATGGATAAAATGATAAGTATATCTAAAGCAGCAAAAATATTAGGAGTAACAACAAGAACACTAAAAAGATGGGATGAAACAGGAGTATTGAAAGTATATAGAACAATAGGGAATCATAGAAGATATAAAAAGTCAGATGTTGAAGCTTTATTTGGATTAAATGATGAAAAAGAATCTTCAGAAGAAAAAGCATTTATATATGTAAGAGTATCAACAAAAAAGCAGACTGAAAGTGGTAATTTGGAACGCCAAAAGAAAAGATTAATAGCTTATTGTAAAGAAAAGAACTATACTATTAGCAGCATTTATGAAGAAACAGCCAGTGGGTTAAATGATTCACGAAAAGAACTAATAAAAATGTTTAGGCAACTAAATGAAGTTGACACAATAGTGATTGAATACACAGATAGACTTGCAAGGTTTGGGTATAAATATTTAGAGGAATTTGCCAAATCTTATGGTGTAAGAGTAGAAGCAGTAGAGCAAAAAGAGAAATTAGAGACTAATGAAGAAATGGTAAAAGATTTAGTTAGTATAGTAACTTGTTTTTCAGCTAGACTTTATGGTGCAAGAGGTGGAAAAAAGATAAGGAAAGCACTTAAAGAATTAGAAACAGAAAGGCAGGCTGAAAAAAATGAAAGTTACAATAA
>JAJXWJ010000032.1 GCA_021781655.1 Bacillota bacterium
TAAAAAATTTTTTTAAAAAGGTCTTTTTGTCATGCACATTTCTATAATTAGTTGATTCAAATGGTTTTGAAACCCTAATAGCTGCTATTGCAGCTCTATGAGAATCATTATTAATCGACTATACTAAATTTATAACTAAATTATAACAATCCTTTATACTTCTATGCAATTACATAAAATAATAAAAAGCGAATCACAAGAATAATTTTCTTGCGGTTCGCTTTTTGATACTCTTTTACTAGCTTGCTTCAACTTCATCAAATTGGCTATTATAAAGATTTGCGTATACTCCATTTTTAAGAAGTAATTCTTCATGATTGCCTTGTTCAACTATATCTCCATGCTGCATAACAAGTATTAAATCTGCATCACGAATAGTTGATAGACGATGAGCTATTATAAAGCTTGTTCTGTTCTTCATAAGATTATTCATAGCTTTTTGAATTTGAACTTCAGTTCTTGTATCAACAGAGCTAGTGGCTTCATCTAGAATTAATATTCTAGGATCTGCAAGAATTGCTCTAGCTATAGTTATAAGCTGTTTTTGTCCTTGAGACACATTGCTTGCTTCTTCATTTAAAATCATGTTATATCCATCTGGTAAAGTGTGTACAAAACTATCAACATGGGCTGCTTTTGCTGCTGCTATTACTTCTTCATCAGTTGCGTCAAGACGTCCATATCTTATGTTTTCCATAATGCTTCCATTATATAACCAAGTATCTTGTAATACCATTCCAAACATTTTACGTAAGTCTGCACGAGTAAAATCTTTGATATCATGTCCATCTACCAATATTTTACCTGCATTTACGTCATAGAAACGCATCAAAAGCTTAACCATAGTTGTTTTACCAGCACCAGTTGGTCCAACAATTGCAACCTTTTGACCTGATTTAATTTTAGATGAAAAGTCATTTATAATAATCTTATCTGGATTGTAACCAAAATGAACATCTTCAAAATCAACATTTCCTTTAACTTCTTGTAGCTTAACTGGGCTCTCAGTTTCAGAAACTTCTTCATCCTCATCTAAAAATTCAAATACACGTTCTGCAGCTGCTGCTGTTTGTTGAAATATATTTGAAATATTTGCAAGCTGAGCAATAGGCTGAGTAAAGGATCTAACATACTGTATAAAGGCTTGAATATCTCCTACTGTTATTTTGTTATTAACTACAAGATAGCCACCTAATATACATATTACAACATATCCTAAATTACCTATAAAGTTCATTATTGGCATCATTAGTCCTGATAAAAATTGGGAAACCCATGCTACTCCAAATAATTTATTATTGTATTCATCAAATTTTTCAATACTTTTTTCTTCCCCATTGAAGGCTTTCATTACAACGTGACCGCCATACATTTCTTCTGCATGACCACTTAAATGTCCCAAAAATACTTGTTGCTCTTTAAAAAATCTTTGAGACTGCTTAATAACTAATATAATAAGCGCCATAGATATAGGGATTATTGCCAATGCAACTAACGTCATCTGCCAGCTAATTGTTAACATCATTACAAGTACACCAACAACCGTAGTAGCAGAAGTTATAATTTGAGTCAAACTTTGGTTTAACGTCTGGCTCACTGTATCTACATCATTAGTTACACGAGATAATACTTCACCATGATTTGTTCCATCAAAATATTTTAACGGCATTCTATTGATTTTTTCAGCAATTTCTCTTCTAAAACGATAGCTTACCTTCATTGCTACACCAGACATTATAAATCCTTGAATATAACCAAATACTGCACTTAAAATATATAAGCCTAAAAGTTCTGCGATTATTTGACCTATATAGTTGAAGTCTACTCCTTTTCCTGTGCCAGCGATTTTATTCATTACCCCTTCAAAAAGTGTAGTTGTAGCATTTCCTAAAATCTTAGGTCCTACTATTGAAAAAACAGCACTAGCAGCAGCAAATATAATTACTACAACTATTGATATTTTATATGCACCTAAATATTTGAGCAGCTTTTTCATTGTTCCTTTGAAGTCGTTAGCTTTTTCGCCTCCGCCAGCCATGGCACCGCCGCCCATTGGTCCGCCCATTGGTCTTCCTCCTTGAGGCTTTGTTCCACGATTATGCTCACTCATGCTAATTCCTCCTTTGATAATTGTGATAATGCTATTTCTTTGTAAGTTTCACAATTTTCCATAAGTTCTTCATGGGTTCCTTTTCCAACAATTTTACCCTCATCAAGAACTAATATTTGTTCAGCATTCATTATAGTTGAAATACGCTGTGCAACAATAATAACAGTACTATTTTCAGTTTCGCTCTTAAGCGCTTTTCTTAATTTAGCATCCGTCTTAAAGTCTAAGGCTGAGAAACTGTCGTCAAATATGAATATTTCAGGTTTCTTTACAAGTGCACGAGCAATAGATAATCTTTGCTTTTGTCCTCCCGATACATTTCCACCACCTTGAGCAATTTCAGTTTGGTAGCCTTCTGGTTTTTCACTTATAAATTCCATTGCCTGTGCTATTTCAGAAGCTTTATTTAAATCTTCTTCACTGGCATTTTCATTTGCATATTTTAAATTAGATTCAATAGTACCTTTAAATAAAGAGCCTTTTTGAGGTATATATCCTATTTTATCCCTTAATTCATGTTGAGTTACATCTTTTATGTTTACTCCATCAATTAAAATTTCTCCACCTGTTATATCATAAAAACGTGGAATCAAATTAATTAAAGTAGTTTTTCCAGAACCAGTTGATCCAATAATTGCTGTTGTTTCTCCTGGTTTTGCAGTAAAGGTTACATTTTTAATTGCATCTTCATCTGCTGAATCATACCTAAAACATACATTTTTAAATTCAACAGTAGAGTTAAACTTGTCGTTGAACTTTTTAGGTTTTTTAGGATCTAAAATAGTTAAATCTGTATCTATAACTTCTATAACTCTCACTGCAGATACCGATGCTCTAGGTATAAATATAAACATCATTGAAAGCATTAAGAAAGCAAATATGATTTGCATAGCATATTGCATAAATGCCATCATATCTCCAACCTGCATACTGGATTCTGATATTTTATGGGCACCAACCCAAACAACTAAAAGCATAGTTCCATTCATAATAAACATCATTGCTGGCATTAAAACTGACATCAATCTGCTTACGAAAAGATTCGTTGAAGTTAAATCATTATTAGCCTTATCAAATCTATTTTCCTCGAAATTTTGAGTATTAAACGCTCTAATTACCATCATTCCGGAAAGATTTTCACGAGTAACTAAGTTTAATTTATCTATAAGCTTTTGTATAGACTTAAACTTAGGAATAGCAACTGCAAACACCGATAGCATTAAACCTAGCAAGAGCACTACTGCTAAAGCTATTATCCATGACATAGAGGTGCTTTTACCAAGTGCTTTAATTACACCACCAACACCTAGAATAGGTGCATAAATAACCATTCTAATTATCATTACAATAACATTTTGAATTTGGGTTATATCATTTGTCGTTCTAGTTAATAAAGATGCTGTTGAAAATTTATCGAATTCATTATTAGAAAATTTCTCAACTCTTTTAAATAAATCACTACGTAAATTTTTAGACATTCCTGCTGCAACTCTTGATGCTAAAAGCGATACTGTAATTGTTGCAATTGCGCTTCCTAATGCTAATGCAAGCATCAAAAAACCTGTTTTAAAAATGTAATCACTTTGAATTTTATTTGTATTCATTCCAAGCGCTGCGTACTCATTCTTTATCAAGCCTGCTGCTGCTTGAGTAATCATACTGTCACCTAAAGCAGTAAATTTATTGTTTATGCTATTACTAATTTTTGAAATTTCACTTTGAGGCAATTTTGTGAATAATGCAAATAAGTCCGTTTTTGCTGGAATCATCTGTCCATTTAAATTTATAAATCCATTTTTTGCTGTGGACTTCATTTTATTGATGCCATCAACAGTTAAAAACGCTTTTCCCATTATAGGATTAAGCTTATTTGTTTCTGTAGTGCTAATGCTATTCAAAACATATATTGGTTCCTTACTTAAATCTGGATATTTGCTTAAATATTTATTATAATCCGAGCTATTTTTATTTATAAGAGTATAATCCTTTAAAACCTCAGTCTTATTTGAAGAACTCATAAAAATAGTCATTTTATCCATTTGGCTAGCCCTTACTGCTTCTGGAACTGCTGTTTCAACACCATTTTGTTGTATACCTACATTTACTATATTAGACATATAATCCGGCAATGACAAATCGCAAAATGCCTGACCAAATAGTATTACTATGCAAAGGATAATCACTCCAATAAATGGTTTGAAATATCTTCCTAATTTAAACATTATACTGTCAACTCCTATTCTATACTTTTTCTGCTAAGTACCATTTCCAAGGTTTTAAGTCCATTTAAAATGACTTCTTTTTCCTCTTCTGTTGCTTTTGAAATTTTGCTTCCTATATTTTTTTCCATTTCATTAAATCTGTCTTTTGCTTCACTTCTAAATTCGTCAGAAATTTTAACATATACTACTCTTCTATCTTCGTCACTTCTAACTCTTTCAACAATATTTTGCTTTTCCAATCTGTCAATAATGCCAGATACTGTGCTGTTTGTTAAGCAAAGCCTTTCACTTAAATCACTAATCTTCATTTTTTCTGTATGCATCAATATTCCAATTAACATTCCTTGTGGCCCAGTTAAATTGCTATCTTTAAAATGATCCTGTGATGAATGTCTAATACTCATCATGATTTTTTTTAAATCTCTCATAACTTCAATGCCATATGCATAATCATCCATTTATCAACTCTCCCTTTCTAATTTATTTCGCATTGAAATGTTTTGCGTAAGAATATTTCGTATATAAATATTTCGTATACAAAATATATTACACGAAATATTTTATATTGTCAACTTTATTTTTAGAAATATTTATTCATATAATATTAATATTTAAAACACAAAAAACCCCCTAAAGAGTTTATTCTTTAAGGGGTTAAACAGTTCAAATTAAGCTTTAGTTATGTTAGATGCTTGTGGTCCTTTTGGTCCTTCAACTACTTCATAAGTAACTTTTTGACCTTCTTCTAATGTTTTGTAACCATCTGCATTTATTTGTGAGAAGTGAGCGAAAACGTCATTTCCATCTTCTCCTGTAATAAATCCAAATCCTTTTTCTCCATTAAACCATTTTACTGTACCATTCATGTATGTGTACCTCCGAAATTTTATTCCCTTAAACTCCTTTTAATAATCCACAACAAAATTTCGACATTATAATACTATAACTAATTGAAATATAACTGTGTAAACTTATTAATCTTTCATTTAAGCTAGTTATAATTGTAACATCAAATAATCTATAAATCAAGTTATTTTGAACTTTATAAACACCATTGAAGTTAATAATTTGTAACAATTTGTTTTAAGGCTAGTATAACATTAATATTTTAACCTAAATATTTTTTTTCTAGGCTTTCTAAAAGCATAATATAATTATGTTGAACTTGCTTTTCTTCTTCTTCTTTTTCAAAAGCTTCACACTGTATATTAATTGTATTTAATGTCTCTTTGGATAGTTTTCTTTGAGCAAAGGTATATACTGTATTATCTTCTTTGTTAATGTGCCTAGTCAATAAATGAGTGTAAGACACAGCATTTGATATTACATCGATTTTTGCTTCATCATCTCCATTTTTAACTTTTATTAATGCTTCTTCTAGATCTCTCATAAAAAGACGTCCAAGATCGTGTTCAACATGCATTCCATATTTCACTAAAACCTCTGCAACATCTCCTATTTCATCAACCATTTTAGTGAAAAGCAGCTTTTCTTCTTTTCCATGATGATGATTGTCAGCATAATTTCTAACAAAATCTATAATGGCAAAAAAGTCATCAAAGTTAATATTTTCTCCTTTTACTATTCCATAGCTTGCTTTTCTTATTACAAGAAGCATTCTCTTAATATATTTATGCTCTTCAACCATTAATTTTATACCATCCATTTTTAATTCCTCCTAATCGTATTTGTACCATCCTCTGTTCTTTGGTAATCTAAAGCTTCTCCACTGGCAGCTAAAAAGCCTTTTATCCATGCATCTCTAAGCCTATAATAAATTTCAACATCTCCGCCTGCTTTTTCAAAGAAAACTTTATGAAGGCAAATTCTTCTTTCCCAAACCAATTCTTTCTCATCGCTTTTTACAACTTCATTTACCATGTCGCAAGGCATTCCATCTATCATATAATCAAATATAAGGTTGTAATAATCTTCTAATGAATAGTTTGATTTTTCTAAGCCATTCATCATACTAGCACCACTATTTTTAAATATTTGTTCCATTTCTTCGATTTTAACTACTTGACTATTAATTAGTTTTGTAACATCGTATGCTAATCTACCTTCTACACTGTCAATTCTACTTTTTAACCAACCGTGTATATTTCCATGATCAATTACATCTTGAAGTTCACCTAACACTCTATCACCATAAATTTTTATACTTTCTTCTTTTAATGTCTCAACATCAAAATTTTTATTTTTTGCAATTTCTAATATTTGCTCCAATAAATTTTCATGTAATTGTATTTTATTATATAACCAATAATGAATCTTTCCTAAAAATGCACTCATAATTTTATTCTCCTTTTCTATTTCCACTTTAACTATATTTTAAACCAATATAAATTATAGTTCGGTATCATAGGTTACGCTAATTGTGTTAAAAATTAATTTCGAAACAGATTTAAAATTTCATCATCTTTTAAACTTATTAATCCATTATTTCCATACAGTTCATCATCTAATATGCTTTCAATAAGCTTTTTCTTTTCTTTTTGAAGAGAAATTATTTTTTCCTCTATCGTATCTTTTGCAATAATTTTTATAACTTCTACTACCTTTTCCTGTCCAATTCTATGTGCTCTATCCGTAGCTTGATCCTCTACTGCAGGATTCCACCAAGGATCAAAATGGATTACTATGTCTGCAGAAGTTAAGTTTAAGCCCGTTCCACCTGCTTTCAAGCTTATCAAAAAGACCTTATTATCTCCTTCATTAAAATCATTTACCATTTGCATTCTCTTTTCGGAAGGAATAGTTCCATCAAGATAGCTATATTTTACACCTTCTAATTTTAAACGTTCCCCAATATTTTTTAAAACAGATGTAAACTGTGAAAAAACAAGAATTTTATGTCCTTCTTCAATACTTTCGTTAAGTAACTCAAGCAAGGCATCTATCTTCGAGCTTTTACCATTATAATTTTCCATTACTACTGATGGATCAAGGCAAAGCTGTCTTAACTTTGTTATATATACTAAAATTTCTATTCTGCTCTTTGCAAATTCATCATCTTCTACCTTTTTTTCTATTATATCCATTACATATTTTGCATAGGTTCCGTATACTTTCTTTTCCTCATTAGTTAGACTAACAAAAATCGTATTTTCTATTTTATCTGGTAATTCTTTTATTACATCTTTTTTCTTTCTTCTTAAAATAAATGGTTTTATTAGTCTATTTAAATCTTCTATAACTACAGGGTCTTCCTTTAACTGTTTATGATATCTAACACTAAATCTCTTCTCATCATATAAATACCCAGGCATTATAAAGTCAAATATAGACCACAACTCCATAAGTGAATTTTCTATGGGCGTTCCTGTTAGTGCAAATTTTCTTTTGCTTTCAATTTCTTTAACTGCTTTTGCATTTTGTGAATGAGAATTTTTTATATTTTGAGCTTCATCTAAAATAAAATAATCAAATTCAATTTTTTTATAAATTTCTATATCTAACTTCAATAAATTATATGTGGTAATCAATACATCATAATTTGTAATAGTACCTAGTTGATTTACCCTTTCATTTTTAGAGCCATTTACAATTTGAACCTTTATGCTTGGTGCAAATTTTTCAAACTCCTTTGCCCAATTGTACACTAAAGATGTTGGTACTACTATTAATGTTTTACTTTCTTTATTTGAAAGCAAAAAAGCGATAGTTTGCAAGGTTTTTCCGAGACCCATTTCATCTCCAAGTATACCTCCAAAGCCAAGATAATCTAAAGTCTTAAACCAATTAACCCCAATCTTTTGATAATTCCTTAAACTTACTAGCTGATTGTTTTCTTCATTAAATTCTAAACTATGTATGTTCTTAATTTTTTCTTTAACAGTTTCAAGCTCATTTTTGCCTTTTATATATCTCATGTTATTTTCTTCAATATACTCATCAATATACATACTTTTATTTTTAGGGATATTAATGCTATTATCTTTAATTTCCTTTTCAGAAACTGCATCCACAAGCTTTAATAATTTTTTTAATTCCAACTGTTCAAGATCTAAAAACTCTCCATTTTCTAGCTTGTAATACTTCAAATTATCCCTAAAGGCTCTTAATATATTCGTAGTTTCGTAATCATTAACATTATCGATTTTGAAGGCAAATTCAAAATAATCATATTTTCCTGCCCTAATTTCTGCGCTAATATTATTTGACCCTAAAGACTTAATGCCTTTAAAGTTTTCCGAATAAAATACCTCTCCAAACTTATGCAGTTTTTCAATTTCAGTTTTGAAAAATCTAAAAATAAAATCATCCTCGCCATCTAAATAAAACTTGTTATTTACTTTCAAAAATCCTAATACCGTTAAAAGTGCTAATACCTTTTCTTCTGTTTTTTCTCTATAAACTATTTTTTCATTACAATCTTCAAATATGTTAAATTCATATTCACCATATTTTACTTTTGTAATTAATAAAATTTTATCTCCATCCTTGTCAAAATAAAATTTAAACTCACAATTTTCTTTAACTATCTTTTCTAATATGTTTTGAGAAAGCGTTAATTTAGAAGATAAGTAATTAAGTCTTGGAATCAATTTTCTAAGAAGCTTATTTTCCAAGCTATTATTAAAGGTAACAACCTTACCTGAATCTAAAGCTGTAATATAAGGCTCTATTTTTTCTAAATATGGGTCATCTGGCATATATATTTCCGTTCCATAAAAAAACACATTGTTTTCTGAGCCTAACAAAATAGGCATCCCATAAGGTGCTTTTAATACATATTCATTTTTTATTAATTTTAAGTCAAATTCAATTGGAGGTCTTTCTTCTAAAACTTCAGTTTCAAAAATTCTAGATAAAAATCCTTTAGCTAAAAACACCCTATGATTTTTTATTACTTTAAAAAATTGTTTCACTAAATATTCTGGAATATTTAGCTGTTTCCCATCGATAATTGGCTTGCTCTTCCTAGAAGAAAAACCTCCTTCTATTTTTTTTATCAAATGAATAAAATCTATAAGTGTTTTATCCTTCATTGATAATTTTTGTTCCTTCATATTTAAAATAAAATTTTTACCATAATTAATAGCTATATCGTTATCTATGGCTAATAAAAAGTGGTTAATATCTTTTACAATGTAAAGACTGTTAGAATTCATTTCTTTTATACCTATTTTGAATTCTGCCGAAATATTATGGTCCCAAAAATTTCTGTTTATATATACATCAATTTTTATCTCTGCTTTATTAGCATCTTCTCCAATTAACAAATTTAAAAGCTTTTCTCCCGTTTTACTTTTAGATATATCATTCTTATTATTTTCATAAAAAAACGGTAACTTTTCAATTTGTTCTATAGACTTATAAAAGGCAGCACAAATATGTTTGCAGGCATAATTTTCTTTTTTTAATTCATTTTCTTCATAATCTTTACAAGTACAATAAGTTGAAATTACTGTTCCATTTAAGACATCTAATTCAACCTTTGCTATATACTCGTTAAAAAGGCTTTCAGAAATGACGTTTCCTTTGATATATATCATTTCTTCGCTATTTTTAACTTTTATATCAGCTACTAAATCATTTTCTACAATCCTTTGACCTTTAAAATAATTTTTCCCGCTAACCTGCTCATTGAATATTTGTATCAAATAATCTTTGTTCACTTAATTTTCTCCTTTCATATTGCTTCCTATTTTAAATATTGTTCAACATCATGAGCATTAAGTGGTTTGCTGAAAAAATATCCTTGAACATAGTTACAGCCATTTTCGTATACTATTCTTGCCTGCTCTTCAATTTCTATTCCTTCTACTATAATTTTAAAGTTCAATTTTTTAGCCATTTCAATTATTAATTTTATTATCTCTAAAGTATTTTTATTAGTTACTATATCTTTAATAAAAAAAGAATCAATTTTCAAAATATCAATAGGTATATCTTTTAAAAGACTTAAGGATGAATAACCTGTTCCAAAATCATCGATTGCAACCTTTATGCCTATATTTTGTAATTCTTTAACTATTTTTAATGATTTGTCAGTATCTTGAATAATGCTTTCTGTAAACTCTACTACTATCCTTTTTGCAGACAAATTTTCTTCTTCAAGATATTTTTTTAACATGTATATCAATTTTGAATTCTTAAGCTGAATTCCAGAAACGTTAACAGCAATAGGAACTGTATTTAGGCCTTTTCTCTCCCATTCTTTACTTTGTCTACATACAGTTTTAACAATCCATTCTCCAATAGGAATTATCATTCCCGTTTCTTCAGCTATTGGTATGAATTCCGATGGCGTTATGTTGCCTAGAGTTTTATTATTCCACCTTATTAAAGCTTCCAAGCCAGTAGTGACACCAGAACTAATTTCTATTTGAGGCTGATAAGCTAAAGTAAATTCATTATTTTGCACTGCTCTTCTTAGTAAACTTTCTATTTCTGCCCTTCTCTTTAAAGCTGCATCTATATCCTTTGAAAAAAACTTATAAGTATTTTTTCCAGTACTCTTTGCTCTGTACATAGCAGCATCAGCATTTCTAATTATATTTTCAATTTCATTGCTATCATCTGGATATAAACTAATTCCAATGCTAGGAGAAGTATACACTTCTAACACACCAACCTCTAACGGTTCTATAAATTGCTCCATTATCCTATTTGCAAAGCCATTAAGTTCTTTTTTATTAATATTTTTAAATAATATAATAAATTCATCTCCACCATATCTAAAAACGTTATCACTTTGTCTAACAGATGCTTTCAACTTATTAGCAGACAACTTCAAAGCATCATCTCCTACATTATGACCAAAAGCATCATTAATATTTTTAAAATTATCTAAATCGATAAACATTACTGCACAATTTTCTTTGTTTTTCAAATAGTTTTCTTTGCATTCTATTAAATAATTATTTAGCATATGTCTATTTAATATTCCTGTCAAAGTATCAGTATTTGCTATTTTTTCAATAATATTATCACTTTCTGCTATTTTTATTTTCATTTTTTCTTCTATATTTAAATTATAAAAAGCAATAATAAAAACAACACTAATTTCAACCATAGTTACAAATTTAAACACAAGAGATTGATTAATAAATACTATAGAAAGGAGCACAATAGGATATATAACAATTATATAATTTATTAATTTTTTAACCTCTTTTATAATTAAAATGCTTAAAGTAATTACTGATAATAACATTGTAAATTGCAAATAGTCATTATAAATATAATTTGCATATATGGCCGCAATACTTGCGAAATAATACAATATATGCATTACTTTACTTGCATTTCTCTTAACAAATTTAGTAGTAAAAGACAATATTAATATTATTACAAATAATATTACAAAAACCGAAACTATATAAATTTGTATCGTTACTAAATTGCTATACTTTTTCATTAAAAGCAATATTGATAAAAATAATGCTGAAATTGTAGAAATAATTCTCAAAAGCTTAACATTTTCTTCTGCAATCGTTTCATTAATTTTATTGTCTTTTTTTTCCATTTTTTATCTCCTATTTTATTATAATAAAGATACGTTTTATTATACTGTTTTTATTTTTCCTTTGCAAATAAGCATATCAATTATCTTTACTTATTTAACTTATAAAATCAAGCTATATTACATTATCTTATTTATTTTATTACATTTAAAATCGCTATTTATGGTATAATTATTTTAATTATAAGCAATTAAATAAGATTATAGTATAAGAATTGTAGGTGATTAACATGGCTGTTAATATAAAAAATGATTGGAAAGAACTTTTAAAGGATGAATTTGAAAAAGATTATTATTTAAAATTAAGACATTTTCTTGTTAATGAATATAATACTGAAAGGATTTTCCCAGATAAATATGATATTTTTAACGCTCTAAATTTTACTGCATATAAAGATGTAAAAGTAGTTATTTTAGGCCAGGATCCTTATCATGGTGAAAATCAAGCACATGGTCTTAGCTTTTCTGTAAAACCCGGAATACCTGCTCCACCTTCCTTAGTTAATATTTATAAAGAACTAAGAGATGATCTTGGCTTATATATACCAAATAACGGTTATTTAAAAAAATGGGCAGACCAAGGTGTCTTACTGCTAAATACATCCTTAACAGTAAGATCTGGCGAGGCAAATTCGCATAGGAACAAGGGTTGGGAGCTATTTACAGATAAAATAATTTCTTTACTAAACGATAGAATTGACCCAGTAATTTTTATTTTGTGGGGCAACAATGCCATATCAAAAGAAAAGATAATTACAGCTAAACAACATTATATTATTAAATCTGTTCATCCGAGTCCACTTTCAGCTTCAAGAGGTTTTTTTGGCAGTAAGCCATTTTCTAAAACAAATAAAATTTTAGAGTCTATAGGAAAAACACCTATAGACTGGCAAATCGAAAATTTATAAAAGAGGTGATTTTTATGTTGAAAATAGGTTCTCATGTGTCAATGTCTGGTAAGAATATGCTTTTAGGCTCTGTTAAAGAGGCACTTTCCTATAACGCTAATGTTTTTATGGTATATACTGGTGCTCCACAAAATACGATTAGAAAATCTATTGACCAGCTAAAAATAGAAGAAGCTTTAGAATGTATGCAGGCTAACAACTTGAATGAGATAATTGTTCATGCCCCTTATATTATTAATTTAGGGAATACTGTAAAAAACGAAACTTTTGAACTAGCTGTAACTTTTTTAAAGGAAGAAATAAATAGAGCACAAGCTTTGAAACTTGCAAAACAGCTTGTACTCCATCCTGGTGCCCACGTTGGTGCTGGTGATGAAATTGGAATAAAGAAAATAATTTCCGGTTTAAATGAAGTTATTACAAGAGAGCAAACCGTTAATATTGCTCTTGAAACAACTGCTGGTAAGGGTAGTGAATGCGGAAGAACCTTTGGTCAGTTAGCAGATATAATTTCTGGTGTTACCTTCAATGAAAAGTTAACTGTATGCCTAGATACCTGTCATATCCATGATGCTGGCTACGATATAATAAATAACTTTGATAGTGTACTTGAAGAATTTGATAAAACTGTGGGTCTAGATAGACTTAAAGTAATTCATCTAAATGATAGTAAAAATCCATGCGGTGCTAGAAAAGACAGACATGAATTAATAGGTCATGGATTTATAGGCTTCGATGCTTTATGCTATATTGCCAACCATGAAGCCTTAAAGGATGTACCAAAAATACTTGAAACTCCATATGTTGCAGGAGATAATGGTGATAAAAAAGCCCCTTATGGTTTTGAAATTCAGATGCTCAAAAACAAAAAGTATGATCCAAATATTAAAGAGGCTTTATTTATAGATTTATAATTAAGCTTGACTTTCAATATCCTTAAACTTAAGAAGTGATGAATCCTTATCCTTATTGTCGCTATATTGTACTCTCATTAATATTAAGCCTCCAATAATGAAAAGTACTAAAATGCTTAATACTCCATTGGTGGATTTTCCAGTTATAAGTGTAGCTATGCTTACTAATAGCGGTCCAATTATAGTAGCAAATCTTCCAAAAATATTAAAGAAACCAAAAAATTCATTGTTACTTTCTTTGGGAACAAGCTTCCCAAAGAAAGATCTGCTTAGTGCTTGTAACCCTCCTTGAGAAGTACCAACAAGCATTGCTAAAATCCAAAAACCAACTACGTCTCTAATGAAAAATCCATATATGCATATGCCTGAGTAGATTATGATACCTACATAAAGCATTGTCTTACCTTGATATTTTTCTGCTAATTTTCCATATATTATAGCTGAAGGAAATGCTACAAGCTGAGTCAATAAAAGCACCAATAGCATACTCGTTGTACTTATTCCAAGATCAGCCCCAAAGGATGTTGCCATGGTTATTATAGTATTTACTCCATCTATAAAGAAAAAATATGCTAATAGAAATACAAATAAATTTTTGTTTTTCTTTATATTTTTTAAAGTGTTATAAATTCTTTTAAAGCTGTTTTTAACTATTTTATCTTCTTTTTCTATACCATACTCCTGCTTAACATTTTTTATTATTGGAACAGAAAATATCGTACACCAAATTGCTGTTATTACAAAGCATATTTTGTAAGCCGCACTTGTAGAAAGAGGTATTTTATGAAGCTGAGAAAGTATTACGATTACCATACAAACTGCAAAAGCAATCAAATTTCCAATATAACCAGCTGCAAAACCAATAGATGATATAATATCCATTCTGTTTTTTTCTGTAACATCTACTAGAAATGCATCGTAAAATATGTTGCTTCCAGCATTACCAATAGTACTAATTACAAAAATAGCAGCAATAAGCAAATAAAACTCATCTGGAACTATTCCCAATAAAGCTGTAAAAATAATTCCAATAACACAAAAAACTTTAAAAAACTTCATTTTGTATCCTTTATAATCAGCAATAGTACCAAGTACCGGAGCAGCAATTGCAATTAGAAACCTTCCAAAGGAATTTAAATATCCCCAGTACACTGTAAAAGAACCATCCATAACACCTCCATTTTTAAAGCATAGCCTTAAATATAGAGGGAAAATTGTACTTACCATTATCATACTATAAGTTGAAATTGTGCAATCGTATAATATCCAGCTTTTTTCCTTTTTACTACTTTTCATTTACTTTACCTCTCAACCTTTATTTTAAAAAACTTTCTATTACTTTACCATCTGCATCCTTTAACTCTATGTCTAAAAGCTTTGCTATAGTCGGTCCTTCGTCTACTAAATTCATCTTTTCAACTATTTCTCCTTCTCGGATTCCTTTTCCACTTGCCATAAATACCGTAGTATACTTTTCCTTAAAAGGAGAATAACCATGCGTAGCTTTTGTATATTTATGATTATTATTTATATCAACAACCACATCCCCTTCGTGTTCATCTTGAAAATAATATCCACATCTTGCTTCTAACATTAATGCACAATTAGGGTCTGCACCTAGTGCTTCTGCTTCTTTTTTAGAATATATTTTTTCTATGCATTTATGTTCTTCGTTAAATTTTTTAATGATTTCAAAAACATTTCCAACCTCATCGCTATTTTTAACATAGACATAGGCTGATCCATCACAGTTTTTTACTATAGCTCTGTAGTCTACTATTTGATTTTTTTCACCAATTTTAAAATAGTTATGCTTTTTTAACAAAACATTTAAATTAATAACTTTATTCTCATCTATACTGCTATGGTCTCCAAGAATAATAATTGTACTATTTTCATACATATTATTTTCCTTTAAAGTATTGATAATATCTCCTAGCCTTAAATCATGTCTTTGAAGTGCTAATTTTGCTTCTAAAGAATTATAGCCAAAATAATGTCTTATACTATCAAGATCAGTGTAATGTACTAGTGTTAAATTTGGTTTTTTATCTTTCAAGGTGTCTAGTAGTGCTTCATGGGTAAAATTATCAAGCTGCGGCTGATTAATTCCATTTCTCAAATATCCATATTTATAATTCATTTTAAACTGAAACCACGGACTACCATTTAAAAGTGAAACTAAGATTTGATTTTGCCAGCTTCTATTAGCCATTACTTCCGGCATGTTGTACTGTATTTTAGATTTTGCTGTAACTGGCCATAAAAGAGCTGCTACTTTCATTCCCTTTTGCATAGCCAAATCGTATATGGTATCCCCTTTAATATATTTTCTTTGCCAATACCAATCTGGCTCCTTTCTATCAACTTGTAATAAGGTATTATTTATTATCCCATGATTTTTAGGGTATTTACCAGTAACTATAGTTGCATGAGCTGGATATGTTAAAGTTGGATAAACACTAAACACTTTTTTACAATAAGATGCCTTTTCTAAGTACATCCCAAAATTTGTTAAATTCTTAATATAATCAAAATCTTGTGTAGAAAGTCCATCAAAAGATATTATGATTAAATGATTATTTAATTCTCCCATAATTATTCTCCTCAATACATTAATGTTAGATTTAATAATATCATTGAAAAATTACATAAATATTATCTTATTGTAAAATTTATTTAATGAATGCTACGTAAATGCGAACACGAATTTTTAGCATAAAAAAATGCGAAAAATATATGACTATTCTTCGCTTAAAAGAAATATTTTATTGATATCTAATTTAATATTTAAAAATTGAGATTTGTTTTTAACTGCAAACCAATTTTCTTTTGGAATTTCAAGATGAAGCTCTCTAATAGCTTTGTCTTCTACGAACTCTGTTTTTTTTAGATAAATAGTGAAATTAAAAGAACTTTCTATCATCCTTACGATAGTAAACTTAAATGTATTTATATCCTCTTTATTTGTTATTTTTATATCATGAGCTCTTATACCTATATGTGAAAAAGTTTCATTAACATTATTTACTTTTAAAGCTATTCCCCATTCTACAGCTTTCACGTATCCATTTTCTAAAGCCCTTATTTTCGATATATTTTTACAACCTGTAAGCTTTGCCGAAGAAACATTAGGAGGAGCTTTAAATATATCTTTCTTTAAGCCGTTAGCAACAACTTTGCCCTTATTTAAAACTACTAAGCTATCACAAATGCGATAAGCTTCGTCCATATTGTGAGTAACAAATATTGTATCTCCCTCATATTCAGCTAAAAGTTTTAAAAGTTCTTTTTCTATTTGATTTTTAATGTGGTTGTCTAAAGCCGAAAAAGGTTCATCTAAAAGTAAAACTTCTGGATTTATAACTAATGCTCTAGCTAATGCAACCCTTTGCTGTTGACCACCAGATAGTTCAAGTGGGTACCTATGTTCAAAGCCTTGAAGCTTCATAATTTCAAGTTTATTCATAATTATTTTTTGTTTTTCAGCTTTGTTAGCTTTGTTTAAACCAAAACTAATATTTTCGTAAACTGTCATATTGGGAAAAAGCGCATAATTTTGAAACAGAAATCCTACTTTCCTATCTTTAGCCTTAACATTAACCCTTTTTTCAGAGTCAAAAAGTGTCCTATCATTTAAAATAATTTTTCCAGCTGTAGGAGTTTCAAGTCCTGCAATGCACTTTAAGGTCATGCTTTTCCCTGAGCCAGATTCACCAAGTAAGCCTAAAGAATTTTTATTTGTGTCAAAACACACCTTTAGCTGAAAGTTGTCCATTTCTTTTATAATATCAACATATAATGACAAAAACATCCCACCTTTAGTAACTATACTTTTTCCTAGCTTTTTTTGTTCCTTTTTGAAACCAGATATTCATAGAAAATATAACTATCATAGAAATAATTACAATTATTATTACCCAAATTAATGCTTCATTCATATTTCCATCTTCTGCAGCAAAATATATAGCTACTGGAATAGTTTGTGTACGATTTGGAATATCACCAGCTATCATCAAAGTTGCCCCAAATTCTCCTAAAGCTCTCGCAAAGGATAGAAGGGTTCCTGATGCAACTCCTGGTAATGCAAGTGGAAGAATAACTTTGTAAAAAATTTTCCATTCAGAAGCTCCTAAGGTTCTTGCAGCATTAACAACATTTGTTTCTATTTGTTCAAAAGCACCTCTAGAGGTCCTGTACATTAAGGGAAATGCAACTACTGTAGCTGCAATTACTGTAGCCGGCCAAGAAAATATTATTGTATATTCAAATTTAATAAGAAATTGTCCTAAAGGACCATTTTTCCCAAATAGCAATAGTAGCAAATATCCTACTACAGTAGGAGGCAAAACTAATGGTAATGTAAATACTGTATCCAATATATTTTTTAATTTACCTTTGTAATTTGACATAAATCTTGCAGCAAAAATACCAATGAAAAAAGTTATTACTGTTGCTGTAATAGATGTTTTAACAGATATGAATACAGGTGAAATATCAAAATTCATTGCTATTACCTCCTAATATTATTGTATTAATTCGTTATAAAACCATATTTCTTAAATATTGCTTTTGCTTGACTACTAGATAAAAATTTCAAAAATTTGTTTGCTTCTGATGAGTTCTTTGTTGCTTTTACAACAGCTCCTGGATATACAACTTCTTTATGAGAACCCTTTGGGGCAGTAGCAACTATTTTTACCTTTTTAGAAGTTTTAGCATCTGTTGAATATACTATACCTGCATCTGCATTTCCTTCCTCTACCCAACTTAGCACTTCCTTAACGTCTTTGCCTAAAATTTCTTTAGATTTAACCTTTTCTGTTATATTTAAAGCATCAAATACTTGTTCAGCATATTTACCAGCTGGAACTGCCGCTGGTTCACCTACTGCAATATGTTCAACGCTATCCTTAGTTAAATCAAGGAAACTTTTTAACTCTAATTTAGAATCCGTTGGAACTATCAAAACAACCTCGTTTTTTAATATGTTAACAATTGACTTTTCATCAACCAAGCTTTTATCCTTCAATTTATTCATATTAGTTGTGTCTGCTGAAATAAACAAATCTACTGGAGCACCTTGCTCTATTTGCTGTTCTAAAGTTCCAGAAGCTCCATAATTATTTGTAAACTTTATATTTGCATTATCCTTTTTATATTCAGCTTCTACTGCGTTTAGCGAATCTGTTAAGCTAGCTGCAGCAGATATATTTAAAGTTACTGCTTTTGCATTATTAGTTGTGTTAGCTAAAGAAGAAGAGCTACCACAACCACCTAGACTAAACATGGTAATTATTGATAAACAGACCACTATTAATATTTTTTTCATTATGCTACCTCCCAAAATATAAAATAAAAACTACCACATATTTTAAAACAGTAGTTTTTTACACTGTAAATTTCATTATTGTTTACCCACATACTTTTTTTCGAACAAAAATCTTTATATCTTTTTCATTATACTTTATTACTTCTTTTTCAACATTGTAACAATCTAACCCATTTTCAAACCACCCTGGTACATGAGAGCATTGAATTTCAAGTTCATAGAAGGGAGTATTTTTTAAAAATGGAATCAATATTTGTTTTGATGAAATTCCTTTATTATTTTCTTGTGCTTTTTTTAAATTTATAAAATAACAACCATTTTCACTTTTTTTTATAGGAAAAGGAATGACCTCATTTTTTTCTTCCTTATTCAATTCTTCCTTCTCTTTATAATAAACATAATCGAGAAACTGCTCTGGTTTTCCTTCCATTTCCCAAATATTAAAGCCCTTATTTTCAAGTACATTGAATAATAACCCTGTAACCTCCTTCCCTATAAATACCTTGCAACCTTTTAAACTATTTGCTATTGAAATTATGTTTTCACGAATTATATTGAATTTACCTGTATTACTTAATTTAAAATCAATTGTTTTTAAAATATGCCAATATCCGTTTTCATTGTCGTAAACATTAATAATTCCAACATCGTAAATAGATGCTGTATTGTTATCTTTCCCTAAAAATACAGCTATTTTCATAAAAACCCTCCCTAAATTATTCTGAGTCATAATAGCGATAATTACCCTTTATGACAACTGTTTAATTACCTTTCTTATTCCCTCATTTATGGAATCATACATTTGAACTATCTTTATACCCTCTGCTTCTAGTTTTTTTGTTGGCTCCATACCTGCCCTTAGTGCTAATACCGCATCACAATCTGATATTATTTTTATTAGCTTATCTATTTTCCCCTCCTCACTAAAACACTCATCACTTCCATTGCAATATTTATCAATATCGCGTTTTTCAAGATACCTTATAGTTCCTCTGTCGTAAGAATATATATGAAATTCATTAGCGTGTCCAAAATGTTCATCAATGTTAAGTCCAGATTTTGATGCTATTGCTATCTTGTACTTTTTAATAGTTTCTTCATTTTCTATATTTAGCTGGCCAACACAAGAACCCGTGCAACCTATATCTCTAAATTCAGCTGACTGATCATTAGCTAAAGTTCCAATAGCATCTGCTCTGCATTGTTTACAATGATACATTTGTTTAACATGAGCACCGCATTTTTTTCTCATTTCATTAAGCTCTACATTACTGACCATAGGCATGTTTTCAAAAACACTTCCTTCAACAGGAATCATTTGCATTATATTTGTTACATATACTCCACATTGTTTTGCTTTTTTAATTACAGCTTCTACATGTGCATCATTTATGCCTTTTACCATAACTATATTTACCTTACAAACTATTCCCTTAGATGCCAAATAGCTTAATCCAGTAAATTGATTGTTTATCAATATTTCTGCTGCTTCCTCTCCTGTATAGGTTTGTCCAAGATAATCGATCTTTTTATAAATCTGAGCTCCAATCTTTTTATCTACGGAGTTAATTGTAACTGTAACATGAGATACCCCTAGTTCAACTAAATCATTAGCATAAAATGGTAACATAAGTCCATTGGTAGATAAACAAAAGGTCACTTCTGGATCTTCCTTTTTAATAAGCTGAATTGATTTTTTGGTTTGCTCAAAATTTGCAAGAGCATCACCAGGTCCCGCAATACCAACTACAGTTAAATTAGGCATTTTACTTTTTACATACTTATACTTTTCTAGTGCTTGTTCTGGTGTTAAAACTTCACTAGTTACTCCTGGTCTGCTCTCATTTGCACAATCATATTTTCTTGTACAATAATTGCAGCTTATATTACATTTGGGAGCTATTGGTATATGCATTCTTGCATAAGTATGAGCATTGGTTCCAAAACAAGGGTGCGTTGCATTTTTGTCAAAATTACTTTCTGTTTCCTTTTCTTTTATTTCAATTGTTTCTAACATATCCTTCCTCCCCTTTTCCCGCTCAAAATACTTTTCATATGCTTCTTTTCTAAAACTATTTTCCGTCTGTTCTAAAATTGTATTTGCAATATCATCTAGTAGAGCTGAAGAACCATTGTATCCTGTTATTACCTTCCTTTGTGCTCCAACTCTATCATGAACCGGGAATCCAATTCTTACTATTTTTAAATCCATCCTCTCAGCCATTCTTCTTCCATCAGAATTTCCTATAATAACATTGACCTTTAAATTTTTACAATACAATTCGATAGTTTCAAAATCTGTCTCATCTATAATAATTGGTTTTTCTGCTTGCTTTTCTAATTCTTTTTGTACAGCTTTCTTAAGCTTTACATTTTTAGTTCCAAGTGCTACAAGTTTTAATTGCACTCCATTTTCTACACAAATTTTTGTTACTGCAAGTACCATTTCTGGCTCTCCATAAAGAACAGCCTTTGCCTCACCATTATACTTATGACTATCTATCATAGCATCTAAGTATCTTCCTCTTTCAAGCTTAAAAACCTCAGGGATCGGTTTTCCACTTATTTCAGATATAATAGAGAGAAATTTATCTGTATTTCTAATTCCTATTGGTATACCACAAGTATATAGCGGTACATCATATTTTTCTTTTAAAAATGTTCCAGCTGATTCAGCTTCTGAAAGGGTTTCTCCCATTTCAATGGTCCCTAGGGCACCACTCATTTTTTGTATATCTAAAATTTTGGTGCCACCTTTTGGTAACCTATTATACTCCTCAGCATGAGGACCATCTAAAGTATTTGAAACATCCGGCAACATCGTATACTCTACTCCAAAAACTTCTAAAATATTTTTAATATTTCTTATATCACCAGGATTTAAATTTGCAGCTATAATATTAATTTTGTTTGTTTTTTCACTTTGAAAAGTAAGCTGTTCTACTATACTCCTTATAGCTCTAAAGTATCCTTCGTTTTGAGTTCCACCATAACCTGGAGTGGATACTGTTATTATTTTTAAATCAGCAAGATTTTCCTTTTCAGCTTCTTCATCTATAAACTCCTTAGTAATTCTCTTTATATCTTCACCAATTGTTTCAGCTAAACAAGTTGTCATAACTCCTATTGATTTAGGGTTGTACATTTTTATCATATTTTTGAGCCCTAGTTTTAAATTTTTGGTTCCACCATACACTGTACCATTTTCTGTTAGAGATGAAGATGCTATATCTATAGGTTCATTGTAGTGAGTGGCCATATGTCTTCTTATATAAGTACTGCAACCCTGTGATCCATGCAAAATTACCATATTTCCTTCTATACCTTTAAATGCCATTACAGCACCCATCGGCATACACATTTTACATGGATTCACATCTAAATTTACTGAAGCTTTATTTTCCACGAAATCACCACCTTCTTATAAATAACTCCATACCGGACTGTTAACTGTTAAATCTATTTCCTTTGCAAAATTTACTGCTCCAACATAGCCACATAAAGCATGTTTCCTTTCATGGTTATGATCGCAAAAAGCAACTCCAAGCTTATATGCAAGTGGCCTTTCTTTTACACCACCAACTAAAATGTCAGCTCCCTTTTCCAATATGAATTTTTCAAGTTCAGCTGGATTTGCATCATCAAGTATTACGGTACCTTCCTTTGCCAAACTTCTTATAGTATCATAATCACCCTTTTTACCTGTTTGAGTTCCTACCATTACTGTTTCCATTCCTAATTCTCTAAACTGCTTGATTAAAGATATTGCCTTAAAACCGCCGCCAACATAAATAGCTGCACTTTTTCCTTGTAATCTATTTCTATAATATTCAAGGTCTTTTTTAACCTTGCTCTCTTCTTCTTCAATAAACTTTAATGTCTTTTCTCTTATATCTTCATTACCTAAAATATCTGCTATTTTTAACAAAGAATTTCTTGTATCTTCTAATCCATAAAAACTAATTTTTACATTTGGAATTCCATATATTTCTTCCATTCTTTCTGCAAGGTATCCCATAGAACCTGCACACTGTACAATATTTAATGTTGCTCTTTTAGCTTTAACAAGCTCATCTATATTTCCATCTCCTGTTATTTTAGCTAAAACATTTATACCTAATTTTTTCAAGTAACTTTGTATTATCCACGATTCACCAGCTAAATTAAAGTCTCCCAAATAATTTGCAGCATGTATTTTTTGTTCATCCGTCTTTTCTCCAATTAAGTTTAATATTGCATTACATGCTGCTTTGTAACCTGTTGATTTATTTCCTGCAAAACCTGGCGATTTTACTGGAATCACTCTTATATTATGTCTATTTTCTGCTGCTTTACATATTGCATCTGTATCATCGCCAATCACCCCAACTATACAGGTGGAATATACAAATATGACCTTTGGATGATGCTTTAATACTATTTCATCAATTGCTTTTGTAAGCTTTTTTTCTCCCCCAAATATAATGTCCTTTTCTTTTAAATCTGTGGAATAGCTGTTTCTATATATTTCTTTATCACTACTTAAGCTTCCTCGTATATCCCAAGTATAGCTTGAACAGCCAATAGGTCCATGAACTAAATGATACGCATCAGTTATTGGGTTGAGAACAACCCTTGCACCACAATAAACACAAGCTCTTTGGCTTACAGCCCCAGATACGCTTTCTGTATCGCATTTAAAAACTCCGCTCTTTCCTTTTTTGTTATAGCAAACGAAATCTTCTCTTTCTTCTAATACTTCTACTTTTTTATTTTCCATAAATCTCACCTCCATAACTTTGTTGTTTATATGAGATACTATATTTTAAGATTACGCACTAAGATTCAACTAAAATTCGTTAGAAAGTGAACCGCGGTAAGTTTTAACTAAGAGGTAAGAGGTAAGAAAATCCACATTCTACCTATTAACTCTTAGTTTTTACCTATTAGCTATTACAATCTGAGGTTCGCTTTTTATCATTTCAGATTTTGAGACTGCAAAATGCTTGTTCAAGAATCACATGGACACGCCCAAACCCCAAAGGTGAGTAAATTTTTTTATTGCTAAATCTTAAATTTATCTAACTAATTCAAAATCATCATCTGAACTATCTCTTTCAATTCTATCTAAGATAGCATTTGTGATTTGTTCAACTAATCTTATTCCACCTTTATATCCAACTGTTGGATTGTAGTGGAATGCAAATCTATCTAAGGTAAAAAAACCAAATCTTACAAATGGTATATCTTCTGCTTTAGCAATATATTTTCCATGACTGTTTCCTATAAGTAGATCTACACCCTCATTTTTAATCCATTGTTGAAGCTCGAACAAGTCACTTGCTGCTTTTACCTTGCAATCCTCAATTCCAGCCTTTTCTAGATATCCATTTATTACTTTTTCAAATTCAGAGCCAGGAGTTCCGGTAATTACATACTTAGGAATCATACCTAACTCTAATACAAATCTAGTTAGTGAAATAACTACATCTGGATCACCAAAAATCGCTACTTTTTTACCATAAACATATTGATGACTATCAAGAAGAACATCAACTAATTGACCTCTTTCTTCTTCTATTTCTTCAGGTATTTCTTTACCAGCATCTTTCGCAATGGTATATATAAATTCGTCTGTAGCTTCTATTCCAATTGGAGTATATAATGTTTTGAATGGAACTTTAGTTGATTTTTCTAAGGTTACTGCCCCTAGTTCCGATGCAAAGCTTCCAATTGCATAAGTTATTTTTGAGTTTCCGGCATCTTCAATATCTTCTTTAGTAGCTCCTCCCTTTGGATACATTTTATATTCTCCAGTCATCGGTGTATCTAATACTCCGCTTTGATCTGGGAAGGTAATATGATTTAACCCCAATGCTTCTACTAATCTTTTCATCTCTTTTATATCAGCCGGTCCAACCATTCCAGGTATTAAATTAATCTTTCCATTATCCAAACCACTATTTTTTGCAAGATAGCTAACCATACCCTTAACCATATTGGAATAGCCAGTTATATGAGAGCCAACATAGCTGGGAGTATTAGCATGAATCATTATCTTTCCTTCTGGCACATCAACATCCCTTATATAAGTAGGAATATCATCACCGATAGTTTCAGAAAGACAGGTTGTGTGTACTGCTATTACATCTGGCTCATATAGCGAAAATATATTTTTAGCAGCAGTTTTCAAGTTAGAACCTCCACCAAAAACCGAAGCTCCCTCTGTAAATGAACTGGTCGATGCCATTACTGGTTCTTTAAATATTCTTGTAAGCTGCATTCTGTGAAATGAGCAACAACCTTGTGAGCCATGGCTATGAGGAAGACAGTTGTGAATTCCAAGTGCTGCATACATAGCACCAATTGGTTGACATGTTTTTACTGGATTAATTTTTAATGCTTTTCTTTCTACTATTTCTTTTGGTGTTGCGTTTAGCATTACTCTTCACCTCCAATTACAGATTGTTTTTTCCATGGTGGAGTTACAAATTTCCAAGCTGGTGTGTAAACTCCTGCATCTAAACTATTTGCTAGCACTAATGCACCTCTAAAGCCAGCATATGGACCAGAATAATCATATGAGTGTAGTTGTTTCGATACTGCACCTGCTTTTTGAGTTACATACTTTTCTTTTATTCCCGATAAGAAAAAATCTGGTTTTAAAAGTTTAATGAGTTCATCACTTTCATGATGATTCAAATCATCTATTATGATTGTTCCTTCTTCTGAAGTCTTCATCAAGCCACCATAATAAGCTAATGGCACCCCATCTTTAACTAATTCTTGGTATCTATCTTCTGGTATAATGATTCTGTATTTTTCATCATCTTTAGTTACCGTTATTTCAGGAATATTTTTACTGTCAGCATCTAATTTTATGCTTGGAATTATTTCTCTTCCTTCAAAATCATCTCTATGAGCAAATTCAAAGCCTGCAACTATGGATTTTATGCCCAAATCCTGCAATACTCTTTGATAATGATCAGATCTTGATCCACCAACATAAAGTATAGCTGTTTTACCTTCTAATCTTTCCCTGTAAAAAGCTAGCTGTCCTTCTATTGCTGAAAGCTCATCTGCAATTACTTCTTCTGTTCTTTTAATTAAAGCTTCGTCTCCAAATACTTTTGCCAGATTTCTTAATGTTTCAATAGTTGCCTCTACTCCTATAAAGTTGCCCTTTATCCACGGTGTACCATACTTAGTTTCAAGCATTTCAGCAATATAGTTTATGGATCTATGACATTGAACTATATTTACTTCTGCTGTATGGGCATTTTGAATACTTTCTATATCGGCATCTCCACTTAAAGTGGCAACTACATCATAACCAATCCTTTCAAGTACTCTTTCAATTTCCCAAGCATCGCCGCCTATATTGTATTCACCAAGAATGTTAATAGGATACTTTTTAGGAACCCTTGTTCCTTTCCCTATAATATCAGTAAACACTATGTTATTTGCTATATGATGACCTGCAGATTGACTAACCCCTTTGTAACCCTCACAGCTGAATGCAAGAACATCTATTCCGTATTTTTTTCTAGCTGCTGATGCAACTGCTCCTATATCGTCACCTATGAGACCAACTGGACATGTTGAATATATTCCAATAACCTTTGGATGAAATATTTCAACTGCTTCTTCTATAGCAGCTTCTAATTTCTTAGTACCACCAAAAACAATATCTCCATCTTGAAGGTCAGTTGAAAAGCAATATTCAGAGAAATTTTGAACACCTTCTACTGTTCTAACCTTGCTTCTTCTAGTTCCCCAAGTATAATATGAACATCCTATTGGACCATGTACTAAATGAAGCATATCTTTAATCGGACCCATAACAACGCCTTTACAACCTGCATAACAACAACCTCTGCTAGTTATAATACCTGGTATAGTTCTTACATTTGCAACAATTTCAGGATTTGGAACTTCTTTAGTTTTTACAACAATGTGTGTCTTTCTATTCTTTTGTGTCTTAGCAGGATATTTTTCAAGAACCTCTTGTACAACATGATTAATATCATTTTCCATGTATAACTTTCACCTCTTTTTCTATTTTTATATCTCATTTTAAAGATCTATCAAGCCATATTCTGTTAATATTTCTTCTAATCTTTCTTGAGTCATTGGCTGTGGAATTACAAACAATTTATTTTCATCTATATTTTTAGCTAATGTTCTGTATTCATCTGCTTGTTCACAAGTAGGCTCGTAATCTATAACTGTTTTCTTGTTGATTTCTGCTTTTGTTACCATTGGACTTCTAGGTACAAAATGAATCAATTGACTTCCTAGTTCCTTTGCAAATGCATCCAAAAGTTCATATTCGTTTGAAACCTTTCTACTGTTACAAATAATTCCACCTAACCTAACTCCTCCACTAATAGCATATTTTTTGATACCTTTTGAAATGTTATTAGCCGCATACAGTGCCATCATTTCACCAGATGCTACTATATATATTTCTTGAGCCTTTCCTTCTCTTATCGGCATTGCAAAACCACCACACACTACGTCACCAAGAACATCATAAAATACATAATCTATATCATCTGTATATGCACCTAATTGCTCAAGCATATTGATTGAAGTAATAATACCTCTTCCTGCACATCCAACACCTGGTTCTGGACCACCTGATTCAACACATCTTATTTTTCCATATCCTTCTTTTAAAATTGCATCTAAATCTACATCTTCTCCTTCTTCTCTTAAAGTATCAAGCACTGACTTTTGAGCAAGACCTCCTAATAATAATCTTGTTGAATCAGCTTTAGGGTCACAACCTATTACCAAAACCTGTTTCCCCATTTCAGCGAGTCCTGCTGTTAAATTTTGCGTAGTAGTAGATTTTCCTATACCACCTTTACCATAAATAGCTACTTGTCTCATCATAACTCCTCCTACTTATTTGTTAATTTTTGCTATTGTTAAATAGCTTATTTGAATAATATCATATTAAAAACAATAAAACAATAGTTTTTTTGATAAATCAATAAATATTCTAAAATTATTTTAATAATATGATAAAATTAGTTTAATTTTATTGTTATTTATTCATTTTGTATATTGCTACATTCTTTACTTTACATTAATTTTCATATACTTATATTTATATTTGTTTACGTTTTATATCTTTTTATATTGTTATAAAATTTTGAACATTTTTTTATCTTTTATAATTATTTTCTTGTAATTATGATAATTTTATATTATTATAGCTTTATATTAATAAATTAATAATTTTGATCATTATTTTTTTTTAAACCTTCATTTCTATAGAAAGGAGATAACTTATGATTGAAGATATAGCTCTTACTCCTCAAGAAGTTGCCGACATATTAAAAATTGCTAAAAATACAGTTTATGAACTTATAAAAAGAGGGGAACTAAACGGTTATAAGGTTGGTAAGAAAATTAGAGTAGACTTTAGTGATGTTGAGGAATATAAAAACAAAACAAAGCATAAGGAAATAAATATATCAAAACCAAGTAATGATGAATTTTCTTTATATAATAATTGTTCTAACCATAGCGAAAATATTCATAATAATGATTTTGTGATTTGTGGACAAGATATATTATTGGATATTCTTTCTAGATACTTAGAATTACATCCACAAGGTGTGCACCCTCTTAGATCATACACAGGTAGTTATAATGGATTAACTTCCCTTTATCATGATAAAGTTCAAGTTGCTACTGCCCATCTTTGGGACAGTGACAGTGATCAATACAACATACCGTATATTAGGAGATTAATTCCTGGGATACCAACAGTAGTAATTAATATAGCTTACGTAATGCTTGGTTTTTATGTTATAAAAGGCAATCCTAAAAAAATTAGTAGCTGGGAAGACTTAAAAAGACAAGACATAAAAATACTAAATAGAGAAAAGGGAAGTGGAACTAGAATATTATTAGATGAACATCTAAGACTTCTAGACATCGATAGTAATAGTATAAATGGCTACAATGATGAATGTTTAACTCATCTTGCAGCTGCAAGTACCGTTGCTAGAGGTGGAGCCGATGTTGCCCTTGGAAATGAGAAAACAAGTTTTCAAGTAAGCAATGTTGATTTTATTCCCTTAGCAAGAGAAAAATACGATTTAGTAATTAAAAAATCTAATCTCAATAAACCTCCATTTAAAGCAATTATAGAAATTTTAAAATCTGAAAGCTTTAAACGAGAACTAATCGGCATAGGTGGATATGACATTTCAAGCATTGGCTCCATAGTTACCGAACTATAAATATTAGAAATGAGGGATAGACATGGATATAATTGAAATTAGCGAGGAAGCTTATAATGAATTTAAAGCTTATCTTAATAACAGTGGTGTAGGAAGTTACAATTTAAGAATTGGATATGTAGGAAAAGATTGCAATGGTGCTATATTTAATATAGAAGAATCTTCTGAACTTCCAAATGATCTTGTTGTGGAATTAAATGAACTTGTTTTATATATAGACGAAAAGTTAGTAAATGAATATGAGGGCTTTATTATTTTATCAAATAAAGAAAATAACGGTGAAGGCTTGGAACTTAAACCAATAAAAGCACCTCCTAATCCATGCATTGGCTGTTCAGGCTGCTAAAATTAGAAATAAGGGGCTAAACTCCCTTTCTTTCTATCTAATAGCAGCCCCTTATTTATTTATAAGTTTCTTTATCTCATCCATAAGCTCATATTCTACCAACTCCATATTTGTTTTGCCTATATAACCAAACTTCAAGACATTTGCTCTAATAAAATTCATAGCCCTATAATATGTAGCATGATTCATATAACCAGAATAAAAAAATATATATTCATAACCTCCCAAAATAGCAACATCAAAATTTTCATTAAAACCGCTTAAGGTTCTTAAATTAGGATACTTTTCTCTAAATCTTCTCCTCCATTCTTTTGTACCTCCAATTATTAATATTTTTGAACAATCTATATACGAGTCTAGGGTTTTTTCTCTTTCTTTTGGAATATATTCATTATTTACTTCAAACACATATTCCCTTAAAGTATTTAATTCATTTCTATATTTTCTTTCTTCTAAAAGACATTTTTCTAGTTCTAATATCTTGCTATTCATCTCATTGATTTGAATTTTATGTGATTTTTCTATTTTATTTATTTCATAATTTAGTGCTTCATTAAAGCTATTTTTTTCATCTGCAACATTATTAAGTTCAATTTTTAAATTAAGATTTTCCTTTTCTATGGTGGCAAGTCTGCCTTCTAAATCATCGATTTTATATAGAAGCGTTTCTTTATTGTTCTTAAAATACAAATCCTTTGAATTTTTATACTCATTGATTAAACTTTTTATAAAAACACCACATATAACATTATTTATCATGTCTTCAGGATTTTTAATTCTTCTGCTCTTTATATTAGCTAAAATAATTTCTTCAATATCCCTTTCGCTAAGGCTTTTAAAAAGATGGTTTATATTTAATTTATTTATTATAAAAAGATTTTCTGTTATATTTCCAAACTCTTCAATAAGTTTATTATCATGATTTATTATATTTTTATAATTAAAAATATTTCCATACCTTTCTATAATTAAATTCATAACTTTTCCAATTTGATCTCTATTTCTATTAAGTTCCTCTAAAATATCAGTTGTTATTGGAGCATTAAACTGAAAATCTTGAAACTCATTAATAATAGATACAACACAGTTTTGATCTATATTATCAGGATATTTATACATTGAAATATAAAAATAGACTGCTGCATCTATTCTTGATTGGGTCTCCCTTGTTATTAAGTCCATTTGTGAATATCTTTCCTTAAGCTCCCTCAAATTATGTCTTCGTACAGCTTTAAATACTATAGGATAAAACTTTTTAAGTAATTTAATTATTTTATACCTTAAATTAAAATCCTCTTCTGCACACAATAATATGCCTAAAACTTTCCTAGCATAAATAATTTGTTCTAATGTCCCTTCTGTCATAATAATATGATTTATAGCCGTTGACTTTTGCATTGTATTGTAATAAAAAAGTTTATTCTGTGAATATATTTCTTCTATTTCCAAAATCATTTCTTGAGTTTTTACTAATCCTACACTTATATTTGAAAACAAATAATTTTTTAAAACATCCTCTGCTATTTCTAACTTTCGTCCTATAGCTTTCGAAAACCCATCTATATTAACTATTTCATTTTTATTTTTATCTACTTTTCTCTCCAAACTCCCACCTACTCTTTCGTTTTATTGAGATTAATACGCAATATAAATAAATTATATAATATCTTCATAATTTTAGTGAACCTTTAAGCTTTAATTGTATTTTCTATTTTGTTAATATTAACCGTTTTTTATGTGTCTATAAATAATTTTAGCTTATTTTAATTGATAAATCAATAAAAATAAGCTTGTATAATTATCAAATTAATGTTATCATTTAATTCAAATAAAAAATATTAAGAAAGCTGAGGTAATATTAATGGTTAATCCTAAGTATCATATTTTTGTATGTACGAGTTGCAGAGTAAATGGAAAACAACAAGGTCTATGTTATTCTAAAGATTCTGTACAAATAGTTAATAATTTTATGGAAGAAATCGATGAAAGAGACCTATCCAGTGAAGTTATGGTAACTAACACTGGATGCTTTGGTGTTTGCAGTAGCGGTCCAATTGTAGTTGTATATCCTGAAGGAACTTGGTACGGTAATGTATCTCCAGATGATGTAGAAGAAATTGTTGAAAAACATATTGAAGGTGGAGAAATTGTGACTAGACTACAGATTTAATTACATTTTTTATGTATTCCTGCTTAAGCACGTCTTTATTAATAATAGCTTTAGCAGGGTACAAAATATTATTAAACTATATTGGTAAACTAAAGCTCATCGTTGTCCCTTCTGAAGTTACGGTAATTAGATTATGAATAATCATCAAATTCACCACCATCTGGAATATATTCTCCAGTAATTCTTTAGTTTGCTTTTATCGCTGAGATTTACTCTTGCACATCATATTCCTTATTAAACTCCAGCTCTAGATAATGCACTCCGCTACCATTTAATTCTTCTTCATATTTCTTCGGGTCTTCAGTATTTTCTGCAAACATACCATAATGAGTAGGTATACCAATTTTAACTCCTAGCTCTTTAGAAAGCTTTGCTGCCTCCATGTAATTCATATTTCCCAGTTTTCCATTAATACAAACTACAATTATATCTATTTCAAACGTTTTTACTTCTAATAGCTTTTCATTAAATAAACTATCGCCAACAAAATATATATTGGTATTGTTATAGGAAACAATAACTCCTATACTATCTTCTGTATGATCAGCATACACAGCAGTAATTTGGGTTTCACCTAAGTTAATCTTATTATTACGATCTAATGCTATTATTTTATCTTCCTTAATTCCTATCTTTTTAAAGTGTTCCATGCAACTCTTAGGTCCTGCATAAAGTATTTTATCGTGATTTGTATATTTTAGTGTCTCCTCATCAAAATGATCCATATGATCATGTGTCGTAATTATCATATCTGCCTCTAAATCCTTTGGTGAAATAGGTGCAGGTATTAACCTATTTAAGCCTTCCACTTCGAAAACCGAATTTGAAAAATACGGATCGATACATAAAGTTTTACTTCCTAATGTAATTAAATAACCACCTTGTCCTATCCATTTTAATTTCAACATAACAACAACTCCATTCATTTATTCGTTTAATTTTTTACAATTTTTTCATAGATATTTCAATACTTTATATGAATTTTATTTCATTCTAATAATTGCTTCATCCACAGAAATACATTGTGCATATCTGTCTTTCCAAATAAATTCATTATAATATTCATAGCTTTGCTGTGCTGACATGAATTTATTATCGACTGTTGTATTTGCATATGCTGGAACTATTACATTAAATCCATGTTCAAATCCGCATTTTATAGTAGCATCAATACAATAATCTGTCTGAAGCCCTGTAACAATTATTTCTTTTTCGCCCTTTTCTATCAAATATTCCAGCAAGCCTGTCCCTTTAAATGGGCTATTAACTTCTTTATCAAATATTTTTTCATCATCTATTGGCTGAAATTTTTCATATATTTCAAAGCCCTCTGTTCCTTTTGTTAAGTCATTTCCTACTCCATCATCATGACGGATATATATTACCTCAATATTATTTTTTCTTGCCTCTTTTATTATTCTCTTAACATTTTCAACAAACACATCAAATTTATATAATCTTTCGTTGGTTATTAACTTTTGTGTATCAACAACTAATAAAACCATTTTAACTACTTCCTCTCTAACTTCTCAACTATATTTTTTAGTTCTTCAACAACAGAATTATGTTCTAAATTAAATCCTCCTTGAAAAGTATTATAAACTTAAAATTTGATTCCTAAACAGAATGTTATATTTTAATATTATAGCATTTTATCCAATCTTTATATTGTTTTTTTAATACTTTTATTTTACTTTTTATACCAATATATATCACAAAAAAATTACTGACTTTGGCTTTCAAGTCAGTAATTTATAATTCTTTTATCATTCCAATTTATAAATATTATAAAATTTTCATAAAAGTTGCTGTTTATTCCACTATAATTTTATCATTTTTTATTATTTCTCTCTTATCTATTCCTTCAGGAACAAATCTAAACACAATAAAATCCACTTCTTCATCAGTTTCATTTTCAAATGTATGAATCGAATTTCCTACTTTTACAAGCTCATTTCTATTAATCTTTTTGGACTTTTCTTTGCCATCTTCTAACCATCTACATGTCAATTGGCCTTTAGTAATTAACAATGTTTCTTCAATTCTTAAGTGATAATGCCATTCCTGAATACTTTTAGGCGGAATGGTATTCAAATGAATTTCATATTCATTAAATATATAATAACTAACTTCAGTTCCATTATTCTTATGTACATTAATAGCATCATTTTCTGTTATAAACTTAATACTTTCCATATCAATCACCATAATTAATTATTTCTCCGCTTATTATTTAATTTGTATTAATAGTTCCTTTTATGTTTTTAAGATACCCTTCCTCTAACTCTCTTGCCATACTCCATTCAGCATTTTTATCTTTATCTCTTATATGAAAAATCTCATATTTATTTGTAGGGCTAAATCCAATTTTATGATAAAAATCTGGATTTTTGCATATAGGTGATAATAACAATTCTATTATCTTGACAGTATCGTTTGTTATCACTGTTTTATACAGGACAACTTGTCCTATTAATTCATCATAATGCATCTGAAAAATTAATTATTAAAGATTGCAAAATAATTTTGCATAATACTTTGTTAATATTGTAACATATTTACTAAAAACAATGTATTTTTTTCACTTGCTCTTCTGAAATTTTACACTCTTTAGTTTCATTACTTGACATTTGTTTTTCTTTACATTCATCAAATTTAGGTAATTCAATAAATACTAATTCCAATAATTCTGTTAATGCTTGCATTGTAGTCTTTTCAAATAAAGCATAACTTTTACTAAAACTTTCTCCATCTAGATATTTAAAGTTTAATATATTTATCGTCACAGTCCTCTTCAAGCAAGAATAATCTTCTCCTTTTTCTAACTGCGTTAATAGCATCTTTGACATATAAAATATTGTTCGTTTAATCATATTATACTGTTATCTCAATTTGATTTCCCTCTATACCGATAATACAGCTCTCATAATATCCATCTCCTGTAGTTCTTGGTCCACTAATAACTTCATACCCATCTTGTTTAAGTCTTTCAGTTAGTTCATCAACCTTTTCTTTACTTCCTACGCTAAAAGCAATATGAATAAGTCCAGTACGCGTTAAAGCTTTATCTATATCGTTCATATTTGGTTTATTCATAATTTCCAAACGTGTATCCCCATCGAATGTTAAAAAATAAGATTTAAAATCCGTAGTTTTATTATAGTATCCTTCATTTGACTTTGCGTTTAAGTAGGAAATAAAGAATTTCTTTGTTTTTTCTAAATCATTTACATACATTGCAACATGTTCTATTCTCATATAAATCACCCTTTTATCCGTAAATTTCACAAAACTCATTTAAGTTTCACATCTTGAAGAATATCTCTATCTGGATATAATTCATCCCATTGCTTTATATTATTTTTATTCATATTGTAAATTGTTACTCTCACACCATTCTACAGCTATCTTTTTATATTCATTTGCTTGAAACTCAAACCACTGTTTTTCTATTTCCATATTATTAACTGCATCTTTAAATTTTCTAAAAGCTCCTTTCAGCTTTAAAGATTAAAAATATTTCGAGTTAAATAGCCCCAAAAATGTAATAAAATATAGTATAATAGTATTAGAAATACGTTGATTTCACTACATTTTTGGAGGTTAATAATGGAAAAAATAACA
>JAJXWJ010000033.1 GCA_021781655.1 Bacillota bacterium
TAAGAAATAAAATAATACAATATAAGGCTAAAAATGTGATTGATATTGGGTGTGGTACAGGAAATTTATGTGGGGAGTTAAGCGGCTCAATACAAGTTTTAGGTATAGATCAAAGTTTAGAAATGTTGTTACAAGCAAAGAATAAGTATAGCAAAATGAACCTAAAATTAGGAAATTTTTTGGACGAACCATTTATAAAAAATAGTGCTGATATTGTAGTAACTACATATGCTTTTCATAGTTTAAATGATGAAGAAAAGAAAATAGCAATTAATAATATGACACAATATTTAAAGGATAGTGGAAAAATTATTATTGTAGATTTTATGTTTAATAACGAAAAAGAGAGAGAGCTGTGTAAAAAGAATTTACTTTCAAAGGGAAAAGATGATTTATGGGAAGTAATTAATAATAAATTTTACACTAACATATATAATCTAAAAAATTATATTTCATCACTAGGTCTTAAAATAAAAGCACAGCATATTGTAAATTTCACATGGATTGTAGAAATTGAAAAATAGCGTAAATAAAAAATTCATCATTAAAGACACGGTGTTGAAAATTTGAAAATTATGTTATAATGACTACAAATAAGGAGATGTTTACAATGGGAAAAATTTTTGGTCGTAAAAAAACAGAAATGAATAGATCTAAAGAGTTAGTACATTCTTTATATAATAGTATTTCACAAACGCATAAAAACAATTTTGAAGATATTAAAGAAGTATTATTAAAAGTTTATGCAAAGCTAGATGAACAAGATAAAAAAAATATTGGGTTGTTAAGTAGATTGGTAAATTATATATGGTTTACTGCGTATACCGAGAAACTACATCTTTCATCTGAAGAAGAAAATATTGTAATAGAGTTATCTGCAATATGTAAACATGCAGGTATGAATATTCTAGGTTGTTATGATAAATCCCAGTTTTAAGTGTCATATAGTTAAGAAGAGGGAAAACTTTAAGTGAACTTGGAGAGAGCTTTATTCCTGTTCTAAACACTATGATGCATTGGAGTGAGAGTCATTTATTGCCGAGTTTTAGAAATATGACGGTTTGATATTTCTACAAAACTATTAATTAATGAGTTTATGGGTATATCTTTATTTACAATAAAGCGGATTTCTAGTTCGCTAAATTTTCCTTTTAAATCATACATATATAAATTTTTATTTTCGTGAATAATACTCTTCGGTAAAAGAGATATGCCCAAGCCTTCGGTTATGCCATTAATAATAGATTCTAGTGAATCAAACTCAATAATTGAAACAGGCTTATATTTATTTTTAATCATAAGTTTTTGAAGCAGTTTACGATAAGGACAATTTGTATCTGAATTTACGATTATTGGGGCATTTAAATTGTCAATATTATTAATGGGTACAGAATATATTAGTGCAAGCTCTTCTTTAAAAGTAAAAAGCTCTTTGATTTTATTAGACGTAATTTTACCGGAAACAAAAGCACCATCTAACCCTCCTTGTACTACCATATCAACAAGTACTTTTTGCCTTTCTGTTTTTAATACTAAGGATGTTTCTGGATTTTGTTCATGAAATAAAGAAAATAATTTAGGCAAAATAGAAGCAGAAAGAGTCTGAGTTGCACCAATTTTAATTGAAGGAGCAGTTTTAGAAGGAAGAAATTCTTCATTGACTGTATCTATTAGCTCAAGAATTTTAATTGTGTATTCAAGTAACCTTTCTCCATTTGAGGTGATTGCAGTTCCTTTATTATTTCTTATAAATAAAATAGTGTTCAAATCATGTTCTAACAACTTTATTCTCATTGTTATATTCGATTGTGCATAACCAAGCTTTATTGCAGCTTTGGATATAGATTTTTCATAGGCTACTGTTTGAAATATTCTCAAATCGTTAATTTCCATAGTATAAAATCCTTTCATCCAAACTAATTTTATATTTTAATATCAGTAATAATGATAATACATATAATTTATAAGTATTATACAGCTTTTATATAAACAATTAAACTGTAAATATGAAAATCATTAAATTAGTAGGAGGATGAAAGTGAATGATAGCAATGCAATACAAGATTATATTACCAAGTGACTATGATATGAACATAATAAAAAATAGGGTGAAAAATAATGGGTATAAAACTGATGGATTTGAAGATTTAAAGTTTAAGTTATATCTAATTTCAGAAAAAGGTATAAACAATAATTTGCAGAATAGTTATTGTCCATTATATCTTTGGGAAAGTAATAAAGGCTTGAACAAATTTTTATTCACTGGATTTTATGACAATATAATTACTTCTTTTGGTTGGCAAAAAGTAAATGTTGGAATACCGTTAATTGATACAACTACAGAAAAGCTTAAAGAAAGCAAGTTTGTATTTGAAATAGTAAAAGAAATACAGCCTCAAGAAAGTCTCAATAATTTAAAAGAAAGTATAGAGATGAATATTAATAAAAGTGAAAATGAGGAATATATAGTTATTTACAATCCTGATAAATGGAAATATCATGTGTTCTATTTCATAAAGGAATTAAGTAAAGTTAATTTAGAAGAGGGAGTAGTATATGATATACGCCACATATCTTAGTCTCGGGAAGGTACTAGGATTTGCTGATTCAGGATATTGTGCATTTAAAATATTACAACAAATAGCAATAAAGTACAATAAAGTACAATAAAATACAATAAAATTCTTGACAATAGTAAAAGTCGCTATTATAATTTGACCATAGATTAAGTTAGGAAGGGTAGTTTTTATGGAAGATCAATTTTATACAGTAGATAAAGTCGCAGAAATTTTAGGTATGCATCATAAAACTATAAGAAAGTTTATAGTTGAAGGAAAGCTGTCAGCAAGTAAAGTTGGGAAGCAGTGGAGAATTTCAGGGCATGATTTAAGTGTTTTTGTAGAAAAAAATAGTGGAAATACAAGTGACAAAAATGCTAGTGAGGAGTCAAATATTGATTTTTTTACTAATGGGGAAGTTAAAGATGCTACAAAGCAAAAGGTAAATATATCCACTGTCGCAGATATTAGTGACGTAAATAGTGAACAATATTTTAGAATATCAAATACTCTTATAGCACTAATGAATAGCAAAGATTCCAAAATGGAAAAATCCACAATTAATATGAAATATGATGAAAAGATGTGCAGACTAAAGGTTTTATTGTGGGGAAACATAAGCTTTATAGAAGAGATGTTAAGTTGTATTTCTATCCTTGTGGAACAAACTAATTGATAAGGAGAGTGAATACTTTGAATTACAAAATAATTAATAAAAATAACAACAAGTATATTGAGTTTCTTCCTGATTTTAAGAAACTTTCTTCAGAGCAGGACGCTACACACAATATATCTATATGTATGGAAAATGATGTTTATACTATAATGATTCATTCAAATTTATTAAGTGAGGATTTCTTTAATCTTAAAACTGGACTCGCAGGAATGTCACTTCAAAAATTTATAAATTACCATGTAAAGGTTGCTATTATTATCGAAGAGGATAAAAAGCTTAATGATAGATTTAAAGAAATGATTATGGAAGCTAACAAAGGAAATAATTTCAGAACCTTTAGTAATACTAAGGATGCTGAAGCATGGATTTCAAAATTGTGATGCCAAGGAGAAAGTAAAAATGGAAAAAAATATTGTATTTAAAACTGAAGAGGGAAAAAGTAATGTTATAAACAATTACGATTCATTTCTTCAAAAGTGGGCATTAGCTTATGAAAAAAATTATGTAAATACGAGATATGGAAAAACATTTATTTGATGATTTATCATTGGAAAAAGTAAATGTTGTTGGAATTTCATTAGGTGCATGGCTTGCAATAAAGTTTTCTGTTAGTTATCCAGAAAAAGTAGCTAAGCTTGTATTACCTTGTCCATCTGGCGTAGGAGAACAAAGGAAGTCTTTTATTTTTAAGGCTATATTTTATGCATTTTTAGGAGAGAAGGGTACAGATAAGTTATATTACAAAATTAATGGGAATAAGCCTATACCAGAAGAAATGTTAAAATATCAGAAGCTTATAGGAAAGAACTTCAAATATAGGAGAGAGACAATTCCTATATTTTCTGATAATGAATTAAAATTGTTAACTATGCCAACGGCATTATTTGTAGGAGCAAAAGATATAATGCTATATTCAGAAAAGACTGCAAGACGGATAGAAGGACTACTTTCAAATGCAAAAATAAATATTATAGCAGAGGCCGGTCACTCTAATGTTAATGATGTAAATAAAATAATATCGTGGTTAAATTTGAATAAGTAGTTTATTTAGAAAAGTTTTATGCACTAATTCTTAAGCTTAAATTGATTAAAAATTGAAACGCATTACTAATTAAATGACATTTGACAATGATGGTAGATTTTCCTACGCTACTCTACAGAAAATCTTTAAACAAAAAGAGACTTCGTTTATTGGAGTCTCTTTTTTAGACGAATAAATATTTGTTACATATCTAAAGTATGCTGGAAGGTTGGAAGCAATATATCATCAATTATATGAATAACTACTTTTTTATTTAAAGCGCCAAGCAATACAGCATTTATTAACAAGTTAATCGGCAAAATTTTTGTTGTAACTGTAAGTTTTGTTTTATCTATTTCATTACGGTCATGGGCGAAGGTGTACAATTGCTCAAGAATTGGAGTTAAAGCATTTTCAGAGCTTATTGTGCACAACATATCAATTAAAGAGATTTTTTGAAGTTGATCCCGTAAAATCCCTTGAACTGTATCAGTGCCTAATAATTCAATAAAAGCGACAGAAGGTGAAAATAACTCAAGCAAGTCCTCTCTCAAGGAGCCGGTATTAGGTACTGTAAGTTTGAAATCAGGTAGATTGAGCTTTGCGGCAGCTATTATTATTTGGGGTTTTCCGCTCCAACGGCGGTAAAGAACTGTTTTAGTTGTGCCTGAATTCTCTGCAATGCTATCCATAGTAAGATTCTCATAGCCTTGTTCTTTTAATAGTTTCCAAGTACTGCTTAGAATAGCTTCCTCTAACTCTTTTCCTCTGCGTCTTGTTTTTTTCATCTAATATCCCTTCAATCCAATTTATCTATTGACAATTATATCATATGAGAATATTATATACCATATAAGAATAAGATACTAGAGTATCTTAAAGAGGAGGCTATTTCATGATTAAAGAAGAAAAAAAGCCTAAATCTACAATTGGAATTACATTATTATTAGTTTTAGGCGCAATTGCTCCAATGCTTGATTCCACAATGACAAACGTTGCAGTAAATACAATTATGAAAGACTTAGGTGCTGATGTTGGTAGTATTCAATGGGTAAGCACAGCATTTATTCTAGCTTTAGGAATAATTGTTCCTATTGCTGGTTGGGCTATGGAATGGTTTGATGGTAAAAAAATATATATAGTTGGATTATTGTTTTTCTTAATTGGATCTATTGTGGCAGCAATGTCTTCCTCAATATATGTATTGATTATAGGACGTGTGCTTCAAGGAATTGGAAGTGGTATTATAATCCCATTACTTACAACTTTAATAGTAAGATCGGCTGGTGCTGAAAATTTAGGTAGAGTAATGTCCATTGTTAGTATTCCAGCAGTTCTTGCACCAATTCTTGGACCAACCTTTGGTGGTTTTATAGTAAACTCTCTTGACTGGCACTGGATTTTTTATATTAATATACCGATTGTCATATTTTCCGGGTTAGTAATTATATTTGCTTTGCCAAGCTTTAAACCAAATAAGAAGGGAAAAGGATTGGATATACCAAGTATTATATTTTTAGGCGGATCCTTTACCAGTTTTATTTTAGGAATTTCAAAAGTAAGTGAATTGGTAGCAGGAATTTCAAAGGAGGCTATATTGCCATTGGTATTAAGTGTTTTATTAATGATAGCTTATGTAATATACGCTAGTTTAAAGCCCAACTTAGCATTGGTAAGTTTAAAATTGTTTAAAATTAAAAATTTCACTGCTTCAACAATTCTTTTAGTAATGTCAGGGTTAACAGTAAATGGTGTAATGTTCTTATTACCACTTTATCTTCAAAATATACGAGGACTAAGTGTTGAGTGGTCAGGGATTTACTTAATTAGTCAAGGTGTAGGATTATTGGTTTCCAGAAGTTTAGTTGGAAAGATGACAGATAAATTGGGTGCTCGAATTGTTGTTCAGGTTTCAGCTTTTATTGGGCTTATTGGTACAGTACCATTTATAGTATTTACAGCAGCTACAAGTAATGTATTAATTCTTTTAGTTCTATTTATTCGTGGTATTGCACAAGGAGGATTAACCATACCTGTTATGACAGATTCGTACATCAATGTTCCAAAAGATTTGATTTCTGAAGCAACTACAGCAACTCGTATGTTGCAAAATATTGGCGGTGCAATCGGAACTGCTATATTAGCTGTTGTTATCGAGCATACTATGGGTTCAGCTTTGCCAACTAAAGCTTTGCTTTTAACTTCATATCATTATGCTTTCATTGTTACTGTTATTAGTTTGGTTCTAGTATTGCTTCCAGTATTTTTCCTTACTAATAGTCGTAAAAAAGAAGCGCTTAGAAAAGCTTCATAGCTTGGTTTATACTATATTTACGGTTGATGTGTGAAATTATTTGCTATATTTTAATATGTCATCCGTAATTACCCTTTTAAGTTTCTTTATCTCATATAAATATTCAATATATGATTTTAAAAGCCTCTGAATAAAAATATATCTGTTTTCATTAGAAATATTCAAATTAAAATTAATAGAAACAGCTTTTGTAATTTCATCTAAAGTCATAGGGTTAATAATTAAGTCATATATTTTAAGGGATACATTTTCGTAAAAGTCGATGTTGCTATCTATTAAGTCTTGTATATTATCGTAAACTCCTTTATGGGCTACAATGTACTTACTAGAGGTCAAGTCGTATAACTTTGCCTTACTCTTTATATCTTCACTTAAAATATAGGAATAAGGAAGTTTTGCAGTTTTCATTAATTCACTGCTTATGAGGCAGTCTCCAATATAAGCAACATCATCTGGAGTTATGATACAAAGATGAGAAGGACTGTGACCAGGTGTATGGAGAAGCTTAAAAGTAGTGCCGCATACACAAATTTCGTCCTCATTATCTTTTATTAATGTATCTGTATTGCAAACCATATGTGAATACTGTTGATTTACAGTTTTTAATGTTTCTGTTGAATAATAGAGCTTGAGATTTACTTCAGAACTGCAAATAATAGCTTCATAAGCGCCCATAGCTATAGTGCAATTGTATTTATTTTTAAAATATGCGTTATTTCCTATATGATCGATGTGAAAATGGCTGTTTATTATAGCGGCAACAGTAAAGTTATTGCTATCAAGGAGCTCATCAATACCTTTACGATTTTCTTTTTTTAAACCGGTATCCAGCATTATAATTTTATTGTTTTCTATTTTATAAAATGGAATGTAACATATTCCTGTATCTATACAATAAGTATTGCCTTTAACATTAAAAATATTCAATGAAATCACCTCTAATAATTCGATAAATTAATTATTATTCTACACCAAATTCATTGACAAGGTAAGTATAAAAATAATATAATTAGTTAGAAATCTAACATAATTACGAGGTTGAAGTATGGATAAAGAAATACATATAGGAAAAGAAATAAGTATATGTGCTAAAAGAATTCATAGAAAAATAGATAAAGAAGCAGCCAAATATGGATTAACAGATGTTCAATCAAGGATTATTGGATTCATATATAATAATTCTAAAAATAGGGATATATTTCAAAGAGATATAGAGACGGAACTTGATATTAGAAGGTCTTCTGTAACTAGCGTTCTTAAGCTAATGGAAAAAAAAGAATATATAAAAAGAATTAGTGTTTGTGAAGATGCTAGATTAAAAAAGATAGTACTGACAGAAAAAGGTGAGGAAGTTCAAAAAAATGTTTTCGATTTTATATTAGATTTTGAAAAGTCTTTAAGAGAAGAATTAACTGGAGAAGAAATGGATACGTTATTAAAATTAATTAATAAGTTATCTGAAAAAATTGCAGAGTGATGCAATTTTTTTGCGTAATTAGTTAGAAGTCTAACATATGGAGGGAATTTATGGTAAAAAGATTAGCTATTTATATTGGAGAATTTAAGCGTGATTCTATTTTGACGCCGACTTTTGTTGCATTAGAAGCGGCTATGGAAACTATTATTCCGCTTTTAATGTCTATGATTATAGACAATGGGGTAGGGAAAGGAAATGTAGGTTATGTATGCATTATGGGAGCTTTAATGCTTTGTGTAGCATTTTTATCTCTTACCTTTGGAACATTAAATGGAATATTTGCAGCAAGTGCATCTACAGGTTTTGCTAGAAATTTGAGGAGGGGAATTTATTATAACATTCAAAAATATTCCTTTAGTAATATAGATAAATATTCAACAGCAGGATTAGTTACTAGATTAACTACAGATATTACAAATGTTCAAAATGCTTATCAAATGATTATAAGAATACTTGTTAGGGCACCACTTATGCTAATATTTTCTATGTGTATGTGCTTTTATATAAATTCAAAGTTATCACTTATATTTTTAGGAGCAATAATATTTCTTGGAGTTGTATTATATTTTATTATGACTGGAGTTCACCCATACTTTGTAAGAGTATTTAAAAAATATGATGAATTAAATGCAAGTGTACAAGAAAATCTAACTGCAATTCGTACAGTAAAGGCGTATGTTAGGGAAGATCATGAGACAGATAAATTTTATAAGGCTTCTTATAAGCTATATCAATACTTTTTAAAGGCTGAAAAGATTATAGTTGTCAATGGGCCTGTAATGCAATTTACTGTTTATACATGTATTTTACTTTTATCTTGGCTTGGTGCAAAAATGATAGTATCAAATTCCCTTACTACTGGCGAACTTATGAGCTTATTTACTTATACAGTAAATATTCTAATGAGTCTTATGATAATGTCTATGGTTTTTGTTATGGTAATTATGGCAAAGTCATCAGCGGAGAGAATAATTGAGGTATTAGATGAAAAGAGCGACCTTGTAAATAGCGAAAACCCTGTTTATGATGTTCAAAATGGAGCTATAAATTTTAAAAATGTAAACTTTAGCTATAGTAAGGATGAAGCTTCTTTAGTTTTAGAAAATATCAATATAAGTATAAAATCAGGAGAAACTATAGGTATTATTGGAGGAACGGGAAGTGCAAAATCATCTCTAGTCCAGCTTATTCCAAGACTTTATGATACAACGACTGGAACAGTGGAGGTTGGAGGTATCGATGTTAAAAAATATGATATTGAAACCTTAAGAAATGAGGTTTCTATGGTACTTCAAAAGAATGTATTGTTCTCAGGAACAATAAAAGAAAATTTAAGATGGGGAAATAAGGATGCATCCGATGAAGAATTGATGGAAGCTGCTAAAAGAGCACAAGCAGATGAATTTATACAAGCTCTTCCAAATAAATATGATACATTTATAGAACAAGGTGGTACAAATGTTTCTGGTGGTCAAAAGCAAAGATTATGTATTGCAAGAGCCCTTTTAAAAAAGCCAAAAATATTGATTTTAGATGATTCTACTAGTGCAGTAGATACAAAAACAGATGCACTTATAAGACAAGCATTTAGAGAAGATATACCAAATACTACAAAAATAATTATTGCTCAACGTATTTCTTCTGTGCAAGATGCTGATAGAATTATTGTATTAAATGATGGAAAAATAGATGGTTTTGGAACTCATGAAGAACTTTTGGAGACTAATGCTATATATAAGGATGTTTACCAGTCTCAAATGAAGGGAGATGATGATAATGAGTCAAAATAATAGGGAAATAAATAATCGCAAGGCACACTCTGGTAAAAAATTTGATAAGAATTCGCTAAAAACTTTAAAAAGGCTAATTATATTTATATTTAAAGATTATAAGTTTAGATTTTTTATTGTAATCTTAACTATAATTATAAGTTCGCTTGCAAATGTAGTAGGAACACTATTTATTAAGCAGCTCATAGATACCTATATAACGCCACTTTTAAAAACACATAGTAATGATTTTAGCCCATTATTAAAAATGATAGCTACAATGGGAGCAATTTACGCTGTGGGAGTAATTTCTACGTATGTCTACAGTCGAGTAATGATAGGTGTATCCCATGGTTCTCTTAAAAAAATAAGAGATAATATGTTTTTTCATATGGAGTTACTGCCTATAAGTTTTTTTGATACACATGCTCATGGTGATTTAATGAGTCTATATACAAATGATACTGATACTTTAAGGCAGATGATTAGTCAAAGTATACCTCAACTGCTTGCAGGGATAATAACTGTAGTTAGCATATTTATTTCAATGATTTACTTAAGTCCAGTATTAATATTAGTCCAATTAGCGATTTTAGCAGCTATGTTTTTAGTAACAAAATATATAGGTGGAAAGAGCAGTGAATATTTTAAAAAGCAGCAAAAATCACTTGGTGAGTTAAATGGATATATTGAAGAAATGATGGAAGGCCAAAAGGTAGTAAAAGTATTTTGCCATGAAAAAGAAGCAGAAAAAGATTTCGATAACCTCAATGATATACTTTGTAAAAGCTCTAACAAGGCTAATAGATATGCCAATATATTGATGCCTGTAATGGGAAATATAGGCTATATAAATTACGTTTGCATAGCTATTTTAGGGTCAATTTTGGCTATCGGTGATTTTGCAGGCTTTACGCTAGGCTCGCTTGCTTCATTCCTTCAACTAACTAGAAGCTTTAGTCAGACGATTAACCAAATGTCACAGCAATTTAATTTTATAATAATGGCACTTGCTGGAGCTGAACGTATTTTTAAAATTATTGATGAAGAAGTAGAAGTTGATACTGGTTATGTAAGCTTAGTTAATGCTGAGGAAAGTGAAACAGGTGAAATTTTAGAAACAAAAAAACGTACTGGAGTTTGGGCTTGGAAGCATCCTCATGAAGATGGTACTGTAACATATACAAAAGTAAATGGTGAAGTAGTTTTTGATGATGTTGATTTTGGATATAATAGCGAAAAGATGATACTTCACAATATAAAGCTTTATGCAAAGAGAGGTCAAAAAATAGCATTTGTAGGTTCAACTGGAGCAGGAAAAACTACAATTACTAATTTAATTAATAGATTTTATGATATACAAGACGGAAAGATAAGATATGATGGAATAAATATAAATAAGATTAAAAAAGATGATCTTAGAAGATCCCTTGGAATGGTGCTTCAAGACCCACATTTGTTCACAGGAACTATTGCAGATAATATAAGATATGGAAAGCTTGATGCTACAGAGGAAGAAGTAATTGCTGCAGCAAAACTCGCTAATGCTCATAGCTTTATAAAACATTTGCCAAAGGGTTACGATACAGTAATCACAGGAGATGGAGGAAATTTATCTCAAGGACAAAGACAACTCTTAACTATTGCCAGGGCTGCTATAGCTGATCCACCAGTTTTAATACTTGATGAAGCTACATCAAGTATAGATACTAGAACAGAAGCAATTGTGCAAGAAGGAATGGATAAGCTTATGAAGGGAAGAACGGTATTTGTAATAGCTCATAGATTATCTACTGTTCAAAATTCAGATGTTATTATGGTACTTGAACAAGGGAGAATTATTGAAAGAGGAAACCATGACGAACTAATAGAACAGAGAGGAAAATATTATCAACTTTATACAGGAGCTTTTGAGCTTTCATAGGTTAACAAAAATATATAATACTATTTAAAGGGCTACTACACAATCGAAAAAAGATGCGACGCACATTGTTAAGCTATAAAAAGTTTAAAAGTGAAACGCAGGGAGTTTTAATTGACAGTTGACAATGGACAATGGACAATGATGGTGGATTTTCCTACGCTAAGCTACGGAAAATCTATAATTTATTTAAGTTGGCTAAAGCCAATGGAAACCTAAAAATAATAATTTGTAGTTTTTCTGACTGAAAGGAAGAAAAACCTCCTTCATTGTCAACTATCAATTGTCCATTGTCAATTAAAACCCTATGCGTTGCACTTTCCTAGGATTTTTATAGAGGCAACTTGCGTCTCATCTTTATTTTAATGAAGTAGACCACTTTTAATAATCACCGCTGTTCCTGCTGTATCGCTTAAAGGGAAATAGTAAATAGAATTTTCTTGGCAATATTTTTTTACAGCTTCTTTTACCCCCTTGTACCTCAAATTGTTATAGTCATGTATAAAAATATAACCTCCTTCAGTCATTCTAGGATAAAAGAATTTCAGACCAGAATATGTGGGATTAAATAAATCAGCATCTATGCTGACAAAGGCAAATTGCTCGTCAACATTTTCAGTTGTATGTGGGAAGTATCCTTTTTTTATTATACAGTTTTCAGGATATTTCATCTTTCTTAATACTATGTCTATGCTTGTATCGGAAAAATCCGTTGTACTGGAAATAGATAAATTACTTTTTTCATCAGCTTCAATATCATTCTCATTAAAGCCTTCAAAGGTATCGAAAAGAAATAGTTTCCTGTCATAAAAAACGTCATTTAAGGCGGCGGCAAAATCTCCTTTGTAAACACCAAGTTCCGCTATGCTTCCATTAATGGTTTTGTCGTATATTTCTTTTGCAGCAAGTTCAAGTGAAGAAAATCTTACATAATCTCCATTAATAGAAACATCAATTGATCGAGTTCGTCCTAATAGTAACATGCTACAAGCCGAATAATTTTCAGTTTTATATAGACAAAGGTTATTCAATATATTAATATGCCTTTCTGAATATGTTAAAAGGTTACTTTTATAAAACTTGAAGCCTATTATTTTATCTTTTTTTACACCTAGGTCAATTAATTGTTCAAAAATTTCATCAAAATATAAATTTGTAATAACAATGTAGTCATATTGAAATTTATGAATTTCTTTTGGACAAATCACTATTATATTATTTATAAAGGTATGCTGTAGTAAAGTGTTATTATCAACAAAAGCTAATATATTAATCTTGCTATTATCCAGTTTTATTAATAAATCCTTACACCCCACGCCAGCACCAAAGAGTATTAGATTGTACATAAAAAACCCCTTTCTTTTACTTGGTATCATTATATGCTTATAACTAAATGATATGAGTAAAAGAAAGGAGTAATTAGTAAATTACAGCTCGGTAGCTAAAGTTTTATTTTTACTAGAACTTTCATTTAAAACAAAAGAAAGGATTAAGGCTATTGTAAGTACCAAAGCACCAGTCCATATTGTTTTTTCATGAAAAAAGGTCGTTTCGATAGCTCCTATTGCAGCACCAGAAAAGTAAGAGATTAAAATGCAACTGTAGCTGAAGGCTTTTTTTAAGGCCCCTTTATCTTTTCTTATTAGTCCTTTATAGTAATTATCTGCACAAGAGCGCATATTACCACTACAAAATATAGTAGCAAAGTTTTCGCTTGTACCAAATTTTCTAAATGCACAGTATTGAAGAGCTGCTGCAAAGGCTACAAGTGAATCCGATATTAAATCAGGATAAGAAATAGGAATTAGTCCTGTGATGAATAATATAATTATGGAAATAGCTAATATTGTTCGTTTCCATAAAAGTTGCTTTTCTTTAGCAATCAAATAAAATATATGCCAAGCTGCAAAAATGGCTACCCAGAAAGATAATATAGGAACAAAGGGATGGAGCATACCCACATAGTTTTTATTTGCAAGATTAGCAGCAACAAGAACAAAATTACCAGTTTGGCCTGTGGCGAATACCTTTCCTCTAACGACATAAGAATAAACATCCATTAATCCGCCTACAGATGCAAGTAGCATTCCAAAGGCTAGTTTTTCAGTAATTGCTATAGTATTTCTTTTGTTTTCCAACATAATACACCTTGATTCTTTATAATTTATTTTCTTGAAAGAGATAAAATAAAGTCATTTATCATAACTGCAAAGCTTTCTTCAGGGTCTATCTCTCCATGAAAATATCCAGCAAAAACCATAGAAATGAAACCGTGAATAATACTTCTTAATTCCCTACTTTTATGAATAACTTCTATTTCATCTGAAGTATAAAAATCTAAAATTTGACGAAGAATAGCAGTAGTCTCTTTAGCTAAAAGTTGTGCTTCTTCATTATTAGTTCGAGGGATGCTCATAAAAAGCCCATAAGCAGTTTTATTTTTAAAAGCAAAATCTTTGTAGGCAAAAGCAAATTCCAAAACTGCCTCATTGCCGCTTTTTCCTATTAATCTTTTCATAAGCATAGAATTTAAGTCGTTAAAAAGGTATATAGTCATTCCCGCCTTAAGATCCTCCATATTACTAAAATGATTGTATAAGGATGGATATTTTATATCTAATCTTTCTGCAATTTTTTGGAAGGTAACTTTATTGAGGCCAATCTCATCAGACAATGAGAAAGCAACCTGAATAATTTTTTCTTTTGTTAGATTCCGTTTTTGCATTTATTTATCACTCCCTGTAAAATTACCTTTTATAATAGTTTAACATGGAATTAATTGATTATCAAACTAAAATTATAATTTACAAACTATATATTATAGTTTATAATTATTATATAAAGTTACGAAAGAAGGAAAATGCAAATGAAAATGTGGAAAAGAAATTTGATTGTTTGTTGGTTTGGAATGTTTGTAACAGGAATTGGGATAAGTCAGATTGCTCCCGTAATGCCTCTTTATATAAAACATCTAGGTGTTGCTAATAATTCAGCTATTGCAGAGTATTCAGGTATAGCCTTTGGAATTACATATATAATTTCAGCTATTTTTTCACCTATTTGGGGAAATGCTGCAGATAGGATTGGTAGAAAACCAATGCTTTTAAGAGCTAGTTTAGGAATGTCAATTGTTATATCAATAATGGGATTTGCTCCAAATGTATATGTACTAATAGCTTTAAGAATGTTACAAGGAACAATTACAGGATATAGTACAGCCTGCACTACGCTTATTGCTACTCAAACAGATAAAAAAAATGCAGGTTATGCATTAGGAACTCTATCTACTGCAAGTATTGCAGGATCTCTTTTAGGACCAACTATAGGAGGTTTTATAGAAGATACAATTGGGCTAGAACCAGTATTTTATATAACAGGAGCAATGCTTTTTATAGCTTTTATAGCTACAGCTCTTTTTGTAAAAGAAAATTTTGTAAAGGAAGAAAAAAAAGTTTTTACTACTAAAGAAATATGGAATAGTGTTCCGGAGAAAAATTTGACTATAGGTTTATCAGTTACTTTTTTTATAATAAGCTTGGCGCTTTATACTATTGAACCTATAATAACAGTTTATGTTGCACAATTAAATAAAAGTACAGCGCATGTTGCTATTATAGCTGGTTTAGCTTTTTCTGCTTCTGGATTTGCTAATATTATCGCAGCTCCAAGGCTTGGAAAGCTTTCGGATAAAATTGGAGCACATAAGGTTATGCTTTTTTCTTTAATCGCTGCAGGAGTTATATATATTCCACAAGCTTTTGTTACAAATCCTTGGCAGCTTATGGGTCTTAGATTTTTATTAGGACTTACCCTTGGAGGGCTAAATCCATCTGTAAATACACTAATAAAAAAAATAACACCTAATTCTATTACCGGAAGAATTTTTGGCTTTACTATTTCAGCTGGTTATTTAGGTATATTTGGAGGCTCTGTTTTGGGAGGACAAATTGCCGCTAGGTTTGGAATCAGCTGTATATTTTTTGTTACAAGTGGGTTACTATTATTAAATGCATTGTGGGTGTACTTTAATGTATATAAGAAACTTAATGCAAATTAGTATAAGGATGATTTTAGCTTAATAAAATTAACAGTGGAATTTATTGGTGTTCTTTATGTGTATAAAATAATAAGGGATTTCAAAAGCTAACATAAAAATCCATCCAATTAGACTAGAAATAGCTACGCTTTCCATTCCCATTATTGGGACAAGCATAAAAACAAATAAAACTCTTATTGATATTTGAATAACAGAAGAAATTAAAGTAACTTTCATGTTGCCTAGTCCTCTAAAGAAACCTTGAATACCATTGGTTAGTGAAGGTAAAATATAAAAAAAAGACATAAGACTTAAGTATTTAACTCCAAGTTCTATCATTTGGGAATCTTTTGAGGAAGCAAAGAGATTCATAATTGGGGTTTTAAATAAAAAAGTTACTGAACAAATAAATATCCAATATAAAAATTCTATGAGTAAACCTACTTTAAAACCAGCACTAACCCTATCTTCATTTTTTGCACCACGATTTTGAGCTACGAAGGTCATAATTGACGAAGCTATACTTTGTTGAGGTGTAAAAGCAAAATCATCAACTCTGTTTACAGCATTAAAGGCAGCAATTGTAGTTACCCCTAAAGGGTTAATAATTCCTTGAACTAGCAATTTTCCTAAAGGAGGTGCACATTGTTGCAGAGCAGTGATGGAGCCATATCTAAGTGTTAATTTTAAAAGGTGTCTGTCTAAAACAAGTTCCTTTTTAGTAAGTTTTAAAAATGAAACATATCTATAAATATATAATATACAAAATATTGCAGAACATGCTTCAGCTATGTCCGTTGAAATAGCTGAGCCAACTACACCCATCTTGAAATATCCTACAAAAACTATGTCGAGGCAACCATTTAATATAGCTGAAACCGCTAAAAATCTTATGGGAGTTTTAGAATCACCAGTGCTTCTCATAGCAGCAGCTACTGCATTATACAAAAATGTAAATGGCATGGCCAAAAATATAATTCTCAAGTAAAGTGATGAAGCACCAATAATTTTAGATGGTACATTAAGCAAACTTAAAATTTCTTTAGAAAAAATAAATCCGAGGAGTGCCACAAATAAAGAAAATAGACATCCAAATATTATTGTGGTAGATATTTGTTTTTTCAGCAAGGTAAAATTTTTAGAGCCGAAAAATTCGCTCATAAGAACAGAAGCACCTATGCATAAACCTATTATACCTAGAATTAGAATATTCATTACAGGATTAGCTGTTCCAACAGCCGCTAAAGCATCAGTACCTGCAAAATGACCTACTACTATAGAATCAACTGCATTATAGGTAAGTTGCAATAGGTTTCCGAGTATTAAAGGTATAGAAAATTTAATTAGTAGTTCAATTATGTTGCCCTTGGTCATGTCTTTTGTCATTTGTTTCACTTCTTTCATTGTATGGTGCATGTACTATGTTCAATTGTAACATATTTTATAAAGTATAAAAATGCTATGTATATATGCCAAAGTAAATGAAATTTGTGAAAAAGCATATGCCAAAAGTTTTATATTAAAAAAATGATGCGGTTTTTGAAATTCATGATAAAATAGGAAATATAGTAAATAAAAGTGGCTTAAAATTTGGGGGGGGATAGTTTTGGATAAAAGTGATGTTAAACGAGACTTATTTATGCTAAAAGGTTCTCTTTCTAAAAAGGGATATGATTGGTGGTGGCATAACTTTACGGCATATAATAGAAAAACTGGTGAGGAGAAAGTTTTTTTTATAGAGTATTTTGTTATTAATCCTGCATTAGGTGGTAAAAAGGCAATATTAGGACAACTACCTGAAAATCAAAGGAATAACATTAAACCATCTTATGCTTTAATTAAGGTTGGAACCTGGGGAAAAAATGCAAAACAACTACATAATTTCTATCCAATTGATCAGTTTTCATGTCCTAAAAACTCACTGAATGTGAAGATAGGAGAATGTATTTTAACTGAAAAGCATATGAAAGGACAATGCAATGTTACAGAGAAAGAAATAAAGGAGCATCCAGAATATATGTGTGATTCAGGAACTATGAGCTGGGAGCTTAAGATAGATAAAAAAATTGCTTATAATGTAGGTTATGGTGCTTCAAAGCTTTTAAGAAGTATAAATGCTTTTGAAATGTTTTGGCATGCAGAGGGTATAAAAACAGAATATAGTGGAACAGTAGTTTTTGATGGGGAAGTTTATGATGTTATTCCTGATAAATCTTATGGTTATGCAGATAAAAACTGGGGAAAGGATTTTACATCTCCATGGTTATGGTTAAGTAGTTGTAATCTAAAAAGCTTAAAAACAGGGGAAAAGTTATATAATTCTGCCATTGAAGTTGGTGGAGGGAGACCCAAGGTTTTTGGAATGCCATTAGATAGAAAACTGTTGATTGGAATGTATTATGAAGGTAGAATGTATGAATATAATTTTTCAAAAATTTTTAGTAAATCAGAGGTTGATTATAGTTTTCAAGAAGGTGAAGAATATAATTTGTGGAAAGTGAAGGCACAAAATAGAAATTCTTCTATGAGTCTCAAGCTAAAATGTCCAAAGGATGAGATGCTATTAATAAATTACGAAGCCCCTAACGGAAAAAAGCTTCACAACAGGCTTTGGAATGGTGGAACAGGTTTTGGAGAAATTAAGCTATTTAGGAGAAAGGGTTCAATTCATGTACCCATAGATCATATAGAAATAAAAAATGTAGGCTGTGAGTATGGAGAATATGTTAGTGATAGTATAGATACATAAAAATATTAATTATATATAGACCGAATCGGTTAATTGTGTTATCATAATATAAACCGATTCGGTTTATATTATTAAGAGGTGAGAAATTTGGAAAGGTTTTTAAAGTTACCGTTTGAAAAACAAAGTTTTATTATTGATGCAGCACTAAAAACTTTTAGTAAAAATGGTTATAAAAAGACTTCTGTAAGCGACATTGCTGCTGCTGCTGGGATTTCTAAAGCTATGATATTCCATTATTTTGGTACAAAAAAGGCACTTTACATTTTTTTAATTTATTACTGCAGAAATCTCATTACGAAAGAGGTGGATAATAAGCTGGACCATGCTAATCATGATTTTTTTGAGAGGATAAGGTTTGCTACTACAATTAAAATATCAATTTTAAAAAAACATCCAGCCATGTCTGCTTTTTTAACTAATATGTATTTTGAGGAAGCTGAAGATGTAAAGGAGGATATAAAAACAATTTTAGCAGAAGGTGAGGTTTTTCGAAACAATATTGTTTTTGAAAGTATGGACTATTCGAAATTTAAGGAAGGAATAGATTTAAAGGTTTTAATGAAAATGTTTAGCTGGATATCTGATGGTTTTGCAAAGCAAATGCAGAACAATGAGACAGTGGACTTTGATGCCTTAAACAAGGAATTTGAGGACTGTTTAGAATTGCTTGAAAACAATTTTTATAAAGAGGAATATGTAAAATAAGTTGTTTGGGTATAACAATAATATAAAGTAAAACAAGGAGGGACAAGTCATGAATGTTATAGAAATTAATAACCTTACAAAGCAATATGGAAAGGCACGAGGAATTGTAGATGTCAACTTAAATGTAGAAGAAGGAGAAGTTTTTGGATTTATCGGTCCCAATGGAGCTGGAAAGTCAACTACCATAAGAACTTTGCTTGGATTAATCTATCCTTCTAGTGGCACTGCTACGATTTTTGGTGAGAGCTGTACTAAGAATCCAGAAGTGAGAAAGGAATTAGGCTATCTTCCGTCAGAAGTTTTTTATTATGACAATATGAGAGTTATAGATTTATTAAAGTATTCTGCAAGCTTTTATAAAAAAGATTGTACAAAGAGAATAAACGAATTAGCAGAAATAATGGATTTAGACCTAAAAAAGAAGATAGATGATCTTTCTTTTGGAAATAAAAAGAAAGTAGGTATTGTACAAGGACTTTTACATGAACCAAAATTAATTATTCTTGATGAGCCAACAAGTGGGCTTGACCCTTTAATGCAGCAAAGATTTTTTGAACTAATTGAATCGGAAAATAAGAGAGGAGCTACAATATTTTTTTCTTCTCATATTTTAAGCGAAGTACAAAGATTGTGCAATAGGGTTGCCTTTATAAAAGAAGGAAAGATAATTAAGCTTGAAAAGGTAAGCACTCTTCAAGAAAATAGTTATAAAAAAATAAATATTGAAACTAAAGAAGCTATTGATGGTGAAAGCTTCAACATTGATGGTGTTAGTAATCTTAAGGTTAAAGGAACTACTACAAGTTTTATTTATAAAGGAAACATTAATATTATTATGAAAACAATATCGAAAATGGAGCTTATAAATATTTCAATTGTTGAACCAGACCTTGAAGAAATCTTCATGCATTATTATACAAAGGAGGAATAGTTATGAACATGTATTTACATGAAGTTAAAGCTATGCGTAAATCAGCCATTATTTGGGCCTTTGCATTAATAGCTCTTGCCACTTTGTATCTTATGATTTTCCCTAGCATGGCAAATAATGCAGCTGATTATAAAAAGTTGCTTGAAGGATATCCTCCACAAATTAGAGCAATACTTAATATTAATTTAAATTACATTTCTTCAGTTGTAGGTTTTTATTCTATGGTATTTTCCTTCATAATATTAAGTGGTGCAATTCAAGCTATGAATATTGGAGTTTCTCTTCTTTCAAAGGAAAATAGAGAAAGAACTGCAGACTTCCTTTTAGTTAAGCCTGTATCACGCTCTAAAATAGTTACGGAAAAAATTTTAGCAGCATTAACTATTTTAGTTTTGACTAATATTGTTTTTAATGCAGTAACAATAATAATAGCAAATAGTGTAAAAACATCAAGCTTTGACGTGAAACTATTTTTTATGATAAATCTTTCTATGTTTTTTGTACAGTTAATCTTCCTAGCACTTGGGCTTTGTATTTCTGTATTTTTTAAAAAGCTAAAATCGGTACTTCCTATATCTCTTGGAGTAGTTTTTGGATTTTACATGATAGGAGCGTTAGTTGTTGCAGGCAGTAATTCGGATGTTGCAAGATACATTTCTCCCTTTGAATATTTTAACTTAAACTACATTATTAAAAATGGAAGCTATGAAGTATCTTATTTGATAGCCAGTGTAATAATTATTTTAATTGCATTAGTTGCAAGTTATAGTATTTATATAAAAAAGGATATACATTCAGTTAGCTAGTTATAAAGGAGGGTTACTATGAATATTTTTTTTAGAGAATTAAAAGCTAATAGAAAAGCTTTAATCATATGGAGTATATGCATCTTTTTATATGTATTGGCTGGCATGAGCAAGTATACAGCATATTCTTCTGGTGCAAATAGCGATGTCTTTAGTAAGATGCCATCCACAATGAGGGCACTTCTTGGAATAGGTACTTTTGATGTAACTAAAATATCTGGTTTTTTTGCCTTTTTGTTTCCATATGTTGCTATAATAACGGCTATTCATGCGGCTCTAATTGGAAGTGGCATCATTGCAAAAGAGGAAAGAGATAAAACTACTGAATTTTTGATGGTAAAACCTGTATCAAGAACTATTGTAATAACTTCAAAACTATTAGCAGCACTTTTTAATATTGTAGTCGTAAATATAGTTACCCTTATTTCTTCAATAGCTTTTGCAGAAGTATATAATAAAGGGAAATCTATAAATCATGAAATTATTATGTTTTTATTAAGTATGTTTATTATGCAGCTAATATTCATGTCTATTGGGGCATTTTTAGCTGCCTATATGAAAAATGCCAAAAGTTCAGGCTCTATGGCAGCTATTATAGTGATAGTTTCATATGTAATATCAAAGATTACTGATGTAACAAATAAATTAAATGGGCTCAATATATTGTCACCTTTTAAATACTTTGATTATCAAGGTATTGTAAATGGAGATAACTTAAATTTTTTAATAGCTCTATTGTCTTTATTGATAGTTTTGGTTTTCTCTGCCTCAACTTATTATTTTTACTTAAGAAGAGACTTAAGAGTATGAGGGAAAAAGGATAATATTTTTCTATTATGAAACACTATCAATTACAGCATGAACTTAGTATAATATTGCGAAGCTTTCTAGTAACGGAGTTTGTACCAGCATCAGTTTTTTGCATCATGAATAAAATCGTAAGATTGTCTGAAGGGCAATTGCATAAATATGAACCTAGCCAACCATCCCAACCATATTCACCTAGGGGTGCAAAATCACCAGCTTTTGTGCAGTCAGTCATTACTCGCATTAAGTTTCCGTAGCTGAAACCACAAAAGGTAGACCAAAGATTAAGACCTTTTTGCTGAGAAGTTGTTAGGGTTGCTGAAGTCAGGTATTTTACTGTTTTAGGACGTAAAATTTGAGTGCCATTTAAGCTTCCATTATTAATAAGCATTGTTGCAAATTTTGCGTAATCATCTATAGTTGAAACAAGACCAGCACCACCAGATTCGAAAGCAGGCTTTCTATCCATTTTATGATTAATGGCTAAATGATTGGTAGTGTATTCATTAAGTTTTCCATTTTCATCCGCTTCATAGGTTTTAACAAGGCGATTTCTTTTATCTTTTGGAAGCCAAAAATCAGTTTCAAGCATCTCTAAAGGTTCAAAGATTTCGTCTTTTAAAAATTGACCAAAGCTTTTATTACTGACAACTTCTATTACCGCACCTAAAACATCAGCAGAAAGCCCATATTCCCAAACAAAACCAGGTTGAAAAGCAAGAGCACATTTTCCTAACTTATTCATTGCATCTATTGTGCTCATAGGTGAATTACTAAATAGTCTTTCATCTAATTCCTTAAGCAAATTTTCTGTATCCTTTCCAGCTATACCATTACCTCCATATACAATTCCAGAAGTCATGGAAAGTAAATCCTTTAATGTTACAGCTCTTTCTACTGGAACTAATGTACCATTAGTGTCTACCATTTGATCTCTAAAGCCAGGAAGGAACTTACTGACTGGTTCATATAAGTCAATTAATCCACGTTCTAAAAGTATCATAACAGCAGCTGCAGTAACAGGTTTAGTCATAGAATATAATTTGAAGAAGGAGTCTCTTTTGATTTTGGCACCAGTAAGTTTGTCTGCAAAACCATCTTCATGGTAGAAAATTTCTTTACCATCCTTCATGACTAGCAGGTTTCCACCAGCTATAAAATTGCTTTCAATATTATCTTTAAACACCTTTTTAATTTGATTAATTTCAATTTCGCCTAACATATAAATACCCCCAAGAAATATAATAAAAGCATTATATCATAAAAAATAAATAGACTTTTAGTGTTATTTACCCCTAAAAAATTGTTATAATGTACTTAAAATAACTTTTTGAGGAGGGGCTACAATATGCTTAATATTGGTTACATTGGAAATGGGAAAAGTACTAACAGATACCATCTGCCTTTTGTTTTACAAAGAGAAAACTTAAAGGTGAAAACAATTTATCAAAGAAATTCAAATAATGAAAAGTGGAATAGAATAGAAGGAGTAAAATATACTTCTGATTTAGATGAGTTATTAAAGGATAAAGACATAGATTTAATAGTGGTTTGTACAGGAAATGATAGCCATTACAAGTATGCAAAGCAAGTTTTAGAAAGTAATAAGCATTGCCTAGTTGAGAAGCCTTTTATGGAAAACTCAGAGCAGGCAAAAGAAATATTTGCTTTTGCAAAGAAGAAAGGGTTAATAGTGCAGTCATATCAAAATAGACGCTTTGACAGCGATTTTTTGACCGTTCAAAAAGTAATCGAAGATGGAAAACTTGGCGATTTATTAGAAGTTACTATGCATTTCGATTATTTTCGCCCAGAAGAGCCAGAGGCATGTACTTACTTTGATGCAGCAAGGTCCTTTTTATATAGTCATGCCTGCCATACTATAGATCAGGTACTAAGTTATTTTGGGAAACCAGATAATATTCATTACGATGTAAGACAGCTTCTCGGTGATGGCAGGATGAATGATTATTTTGATTTGGATTTGTATTATGGAACTTTAAAAGTATCTGTAAAATCAAGCTATTTTAGAATAAAAGAAAGACCAAGCTTTATACTATATGGCAAAAAAGGATGCTTCGTAAAGGAAACAAAAGATAGACAAGAAGAGCATTTAAAGTTGTTTTACATGCCAGAAAATAAAGATTTTGGAGTGGATACATTAAAGCATTATGGCATTTTAACATATGTGGATGATGAAGGAATAGTGCACGAAGAAAAAGTAAAATCTGTAGATGGAGATTATGGAAGAGTATATGATGATTTATATGAAGCTATCGTAAAAGGGAAAGATAAAACTATTACGGATGATGAGATTATATGGCAAATGGAAATATTAGAAACAGGGATAAAGGGTTTGAGATAGTATAGAGATAAAGGGGCTGTTGAAAAAGAAAGTGCGACAGCCCTAACATAACATAAATCATAAAAATACTGCTACAATAAGAGGAATAGTAAAAACAGAAATTAAGGTAGTAATAAAAACTGATTTAGCAGCTAAGTCAATATCAGCTTCATATTTAGTTGCAAATTGAACTGCACTATTTCCTACAGGCATTGCCAAAACAATTAGTGTTACACCTAAAATTAGAGGATTAGAAATAAAAAATTTTAATATAGGATAAAAAACAGCTGGTATTAAAATTTGTCTAACCAAGGTATAAGGATAAATTCTAAATTCAGTAAAAACCTCCTTTATATCTATATTTGCTAAAGTGGAGCCTATTAGCATCATGGCTATCGGAGTGGTGATGTTACCAACTGAATTAAGAGTGGAGCCTAATACTGAAGGTATTGGTATTTTTAAAAAATATATGACAATAGCACCAAAGGAACTTACAATACCAGGTGATAATAAGGTTTTTATATTGAAATCAGCTTTGTTTTCTGTGCCGTAATTAATTAAAAATATGCCTAAGGTAAAAACTAATAAGCTAAAAACCATATTGAAAATTGCTGTGTAAAATACAGCCTGACTTCCAAATATAGATTTAATAACAGGAAAGCCCATGAAGCCTATATTTGAAAACACCGTCATAAACATATATATACCTTCTTGATGTTTTGGAACTCTCATAATTTTCACTAATATAAAGCTTAATATCGGTAAAATGACAAATATTGCAATTGCAACCAATAAAACCTTTAAAACAACCCCAGTATTGCTGCTTTGGTTATTAGAACTTACAGAAGCAAGTATCATAGCAGGGGTTGTTACGTTTAAAATTAAAAGATTTAATTTTTGATTTATGGCTGTATCAAAAAGCTTGATTTTATTTAAAAAATAGCCTAAACCTAAAATTAAAAATAATTGAAGCATTTGATTGATTACAACGTTAATATTCATCCAAGTTCTCCTTATGTTTTACTCTTTAAATAAGCACTCCCCATTTGAACTAATTACATTTTTATACCAATAAAATGATTTCTTTGGGAAGCGAGTGTATGTTCCATTTCCGTAATCGTCACAGTCTACATAAATAAACCCATAACGTTTTGACATTTGTTTTGTTGATTCAGATACTAAATCTATACACCCCCAGGAAGTATAACCTAAACATTCAACTCCATCGTATTCTATGGCATCCAGCATAGATTTAAAATGAGCCTTGAAATAGTCAATGCGATACTGATCATCTATAGTGTTGTCTCCCTTTAGTACATCTTTAGCACCTAATCCATTTTCAACTATAAATAGAGGCTTATGATAACGGTCGTAAAGGTCTACCATAGAAATTCTAAGTCCTATTGGGTCGATTTGCCAGCCCCAATCACTGGAAGGCAGATACGGATTTTTAATAGCCAGTATAGTGTTTCCAGCAGCCTTTTCTAATAGCTCTGGAGAAGCCGAAGTACAAGAAGACATATAATATGAGAAGGAAACAAAATCTACAGTATAAGTCTTCATTATTTCATCATCATTAGCTTCCTTTACAATTTCAATCCCTTCATTTTTAAATTTTGATAATAAGTATGAAGGATATTCCCCAAAAACTTGAGTGTCACTATAGCAGTAAATTGCACGCATATCTTGCTGGGCTTTTAATACATCTTCAGGTTTACAAGTATAAGGATAGTAAGTGAGTTTGGTTAACATACATCCTACCTTTGAAGCAGGAATAATCTCGTGACAAATTTTTGTTGCTAGGGCACTTGCTACAAATTGATGATGCATTGCCTGAAAAATTACTTGGTTCCAGTTTAGTCCTAAAAATCTATCTTTAATTAGTCCTCCTGTGGTGTAAGGGTGTCTAATCATAGAGTCTACTTCATTAAAGGTAAGCCAGTATTTTACTTTGTTTTTATATCTTGTGCATATAGTAGTTACATATCTTGTGAAAAATTCAATAACTTCTCTTGAGTACCAGCCATCATAGTTTAAGGTCAAATTAATTGGTGGCTCATAGTGTGACATTGTTACAAGTGGTTCTATACCATATTTTAAACATTCATCAAAAACATTATCATAAAACTTAAGACCTTCTTCATTTGGCTCTAAGTCATCACCATTTGGAAATATTCTTGTCCAAGCTATGGAAAGACGATAAACTTTAAAACCCATTTCTGCAAATAGTTTAATATCTTCTTTGTAATGATGATAAAAATCCGAACCATGACGTTTTGGATATAGAGATGAATCATTAGATTTTAAAGCTTCTTCTATATCTCTTGTAGTAACTTCGTTATGTTTTTTATAATCACGAACATCAACATCTAAATGGTGACTAGCACAATCTGAAACACTAATCCCTTTTCCGCCTTCATTATAACCACCTTCTACTTGATTGGCAGCAGTAGCACCACCCCATAAAAATCCTTCTGGAAATCTTCTAGTTGACATATTAGCACCTCCTATTTTATATAACTACATTATAAGATAGATTTTTTATTAATATATAATTTAGAAGTAATATGGTGCTAATATCCAAAGAAACATTTTATCAAAAATAAGTTTTGAAAAAAAATACCGAAGTTATAATGTGTTTCTTTGCCATTCATACCGTTCATCCTTTAAAGCGTCGATGTCCTTTTCAATAATAGTGTATCTGTCAACTAATAGTGAAGCAACTATTATATCAAGTATATATTGAGTAGATACCGTAAAAATTACGTTGGAAAATTCCAAGGTGTTTTTAGAAGTCATTATATGAATATGATAATCTGTAATCTTTGCAAGTCGCTGGTCTATATTTCCGCTAATTGACAGCGTAGTAATACCGCATTTTTTTAATCTTCTTGCAGTATCGGTTATGTTAGGATTTTTCCCGGTGTGAGAAATTAGTATGGAAAATGCAGCTGCTTTCTCCAGTTGTAAAAGTTTACAATAATTCCAGTTCGCACTATCATGAGCAACAGCACGAACGCCTATTTCCTCTAGCTTATAGCAAAACATTTTTGCCACATCATAATTTATTCCATCACCATAAATATCGATTATGTTAGAAGCTTTGATAGAAGAAATAACGTTAATTATTGTATCACGATCTAAAAAACTTCTCGTGTGCTCGATTGCCCTTGAATAAATTAGGGGCATTGTATGCATAATATCATCTATGGTACTGTCTTTATTATAAGGTTTTGTTTTTAAGGCTTCTTTGAATTTTATCATTTCAGGATATTCAGAAGCATAAATATATTTTAAGTCTGCGTAGCCTTTTGTACCTAGCTTTTTACATAGCCTTATAACGGTGGAGGGACTAGTAAAGCTTGCTTCTGCTAGTTCAGTTACATTCATATTTAATAAATCCTTTGGATGGCCTATAATATATTCTACAACAGCAAATTCTTGTGATGTGAGATTATTTAAATTTTGCATTTTATCTATTATCATTAAATTCCACCTCCGCATATAATACTATTTTATATTATATGTATGTTTTAGTGCAACAAAGATATAGTATAAAACTTAGTTGCGTGGTATAATATTCCTAATATTTCAAATTAACTATATAATTATTAAGGAGATGGAACAACATGAAAGATGAAACAAAATGTCTTCATTCGGGATATACACCAGAGAACGGTGCACCTAGAGTAATGCCGATAGTTCAAAGCACTACATATGTTTTTGACTCCACTGAGCATATTGGACAATTATTTGATATGCCAACAGCACATATGTATTCAAGGTTTTCAAATCCAACTGTTGAAGCTGTTGAAAAGAAAATTGCAGATTTAGAAGGTGGAATAGGGGCAATGTGTACTTCTTCTGGTCAGGCGGCCTCCCTTTTTTCTATATTAAACTTATGTAATAGCGGTGATAGCTTCATTAGCACTTCAACAATATATGGAGGAACAGTAAATTTGTTTTCAACTACTCTTAAAAAGTTAGGAATAGAATGCATTTTTGTAGATGCAGATGCTGATGAAGAAACAATAAAAAATGCTTTTAAACCAAATACAAGAGCTGTATTTGGTGAAACTTTAGCAAATCCTGCACTAGCTGTTTTAGATATAGAAAAATTAGCTAGAGTTGCTCATAATAATAATGTACCACTTATAATAGATAATACCTTTGCAACACCTCTTTTGTGCAAACCAATAAATTTTGGTGCTGATATTGTTGTTCATTCGACATCAAAATATATGGATGGACACGCTCTCCAAGTTGGAGGCGTTATTGTTGACAGTGGGAACTTTAATTGGGATAATGGCAAATATCCTGAATTTACTATGCCAGATGAATCTTATCATGGAGTGGTATATACTAAGGATTTTGGGAAATTGGCGTATATTGTTAAAGCTAGAATGCAGCTTATGAGGGATTTCGGAGCCTATCCAGCAGCACACTCTGCTTTTTTGCTTAACCTTGGGCTTGAAACCTTACCAATCCGAATGAAGCAGTATTGCCAAAACGCTATGGCTGTTGCAATATTTTTAAGAAATAGTGATATGGTTGAGAGAGTCAGCTACCCTGGACTAGAAGGTGATAAGTACTATGATTTAGCACGAAAATATTTACCAGATGGAACAAGCGGAGTTATTTCGTTTATAATAAAAGGTGGAAAGAAGGCAGCAATCAAGTTTATGGATGGTCTTAAGCTTGCATCAAATGAGGTTCATGTAGCCGACATAAGGACCTGTGTACTTCATCCAGCCAGTGCTACTCACAGGCAGTTAACAGATGAGCAGCTTATTGCTGCAGGAGTTAATCCTGGAATGATTAGGCTTTCTGTTGGTCTAGAAAATATTGAAGATATAATAAATGATATTAAACAAAGTTTAGAAAAACTTGAAGACTAATAAAATTAAGCGAGGTTTATAAAAAGGAGTTAGATTATTAAATCTAACTCCTTTTTATAAAGTTCGTCAAAGTTAGCTAAAATTTGACTATATAATGGATAATAAAAGCCAATACGGACTAATAAAAGTGTTTTATAATAATTAAGTAAACGTTTATATGAGTTTAAGTTATACCGTGCGGGGGTTATATAAGTAAATGATAGTAAGTATAAAATGGGAGGTATATTATGGAGATTGTTAAAACACCTTTTAAAAGACTAGCTGCTGGTATTGTAATTGGCTATGGATTTATGATAATGGGTTTCATGACTACGGCATCCTTATTAATTCCGCTTAAGGTAATGTCTATTGATCCAAAAAATTATGCTACCTCATATGGCTTAGTGGCTGGTATTAGTGCCATTTTTGCGTTAGTAGGAAATCCAATTGGAGGTGCTATTAGTGATAGAAGCACTATATCTTTTGGAAGACGACGTATATGGATTTTATTGGGGTCACTTATTGGCTCATTGTGTATAATTTCAATTTTATTTTCTAAAACAGTTATGGCTATAGTAATAGCTTGGTCTGCAGCACAGTTTTTTTATAATTTCAGCTGGGCAGCATATACGGCATTGATTCCAGAACAAGTTGAAGAATCAAAGCGTGGTACTATGTCGGGTATATTTGGAATTATAATACCTGTATTTATGACTTTAGGAATGTTATTGATAAATATATTTGTTAATGCTAGTGATACCTTTAAATTTGTAACTTTTGCGCTTATTTCAGTTATAGGACCAATTATTAGCTTGTTTATAATACAAGAAGGTAAGGTAGAGTTCGTGAAAAAAGCTGATAATATTTCTTTGTCTGAGAAAATTAAAAAAATTGTACCGAGTCCTAAAAAATATCCTGAATTTAGTTGGGCATGGATATCGAAATTTTTGTTAATGCTTGGAGGATGTGCTTCGCTATACACAACCGTTATGCTTGGAAGTCGTATGCATATGAATCAAGCACAAATTACAGCTACTTATTCTTTGTTATCCATTGCAGGATTAGGCTTTTCAGCTATCACTAGCCTTTTTGGTGGGGTTTTATCAGATAAAGCAAAAAAACAAAAAATCTTTCTTTATATTTCAAGTGTTATTATGGCAATTGGTGTAGTCATGTATATAATTCCAAGTGTACAGATTTTCTTTATTGCATCTATAGTTGGTAGTCTAGGTAGTGGATGCTTTGGCGCTGTAGATACAGCATTAGTTTCTCGAATATTACCAAATAAAGAGGATACAGCTAAAGATTTCGGAATAATGAATGTAGCTAATTGTTTGCCACAATCTATAGTTCCTGCAGTTGCACCAGTATTATTAGCTATAGGCGGATGGAATTTCTTCTACTTAACACTTGCATTGATGCCTATACTTGGAATATTAACAACTATACCTATACCAGATATAGGGCATAAGTTGAAAAATGAAAGAGAAGCAGAATTATCTTTGGGACATGAATAAAATAAAGAAATGAGGAATAAAAATGGCAAAATTTAATTGCAATGTGATTTCATATACGTTAAGAAGGGCTGTAGATATTACTGTAGTAATACCAACACCATCCATTCCAGAATCATTAGGGTTAAATGATAATAAACCTTCGCACAAGCCCATTGAAAAATATCCGGTATTATATTTGTTACATGGTATGGGAAACAATCATGCTACATGGTGTGGATACAGCAATGTGGAATTTTTTGCAGAGGAACGTAATATTGCAGTAGTAATGATATCAGGAGAAAATAAAGCTTATATAAACAATTCGGCAAGTGGAGATAATTTTTACGATTTTATAAAAAGTGAACTTCCTGAATTTGTAGAAGCTATGTTCCCTATTTCAAACAAACCAGAGGATACTTACATAGCAGGATTATCTATGGGTGGGTATGGAACTTTAGTACATGCATTGAGCTATCCTGAAAAATTTTGTGCATTTGGAGCATTCTCAGCTGCTGTAGAACTTAATCCATCAGTTATAAGTGGTGGTGAGGATAGAGGTATAGATTCCAATTATGATCCACTTACCCTTGCTAACAATATAGCTGGAGAAGGCAAAAAATTTCCGAAGGCTTACATTGCTTGCGGGGAAGAAGATTTTCTGTATAAGGCAAATGTACAATTTGTAAAACAATTATCGGATTTAGGAGCTGATGTTAATTGGGTATCGGTTCCAAACTATCAACATGAATGGAGATTTTGGAATATTCAAATTGAAGCCTTTTTAGATTGGATTCCACGTACTGATTATTACGCAAAGCTCGGAAGACGTAAGATATAGTTAAAATAAAGAGGTGTATGTATATGACTAAATATTGTGGTGTAACAAATGCTGAAATAAGTAACAGGGAAATTGAACATGAAAAGGTTATTAGAAAGTTAGCTGGAGAGTGCATGGTACTACTTGAAAATGATGGTACACTTCCGATTTTAAAAGGAGAAAAGAAGCTTGCTCTTTACGGCAATGGTGCACGAAGAACAGTAAAAGGAGGAACGGGTTCTGGTGATGTGAATTCAAGGCGAGTTATAAATATAGAACAAGGACTTGAAGCAGCAGGATTTGAAATTACAACAAAGGCTTGGCTAGATAATTATGACAAACTATTAGATAAGGAACATGAAAGGTATATTGCAAAGCTTGAAGCAATATCAAAAGAAAAGGGTACATCAACTTTTATAGCAGCTTTTGATAATCCTTTTAAAGAACCATTTCCAAATCTAATTTCAAAAGAGGATATTCATAACTCTAAAACAGCTACAGCCATTTATGTTATTGCTAGAAATTCTGGTGAAGGTGCTGATAGATATAACACTGAAGGAGATTATTTACTAGCTAAAGAAGAAATAAACAACATTACTCTACTTGCAAAAGAATATGAAAAATTCATTCTTGTTTTAAATGTTGGTGGAATTATTGATACTACTGCAATTAAAAGCATTAATGGAATAAATGCAATAATCCTTGCAGGTCAAACTGGCAGTATTGGAGGGCATGCAGTAGCTGATGTATTGACAGGAGATACTGTGCCATCAGGAAAGTTAGCAGATACTTGGGCAAAGGATTATGAAGACTATCCATCAGCAAAAACCTATAGTCATAATAATGGAAATACTGATGATGAATATTATACTGAAGGTATATACGTAGGATATAGATATTTTGATACCTTTAATATAAGTCCTAATTATTGTTTTGGCTATGGGCTTTCATATACAAGTTTTGATATTAAAGTATGTGAAGTTATGGCAAATGAAAATCAAGTATCAGTTATTGTCAAGGTAAAAAATATAGGTGAAAAATATTCAGGAAAAGAAGTTGTTCAAATTTATTATTCTGCACCAGAAGGGAATATAGATAAACCATATCAAGAGCTTGCTGCATTTGGAAAGACAAAAATATTAGCTCCAGCAGAAGAAGAGCAATTAAAAATATCCTTTAAAATAACTTCAATGGCATCTTATAGTGAAGAGGAAGCAGCCTGGATAATTGAAAAAGGCAGTTATATAATACGTGTTGGAAATAGTTCTAGAAACACAAAGGTAGCAGCTGTTATACAATTAGATAAAGATGCTGTAACAGAGAGGCTTAAAAATACCTTTAAAGATTCAGAAAAATTAGAATTAATTTCTAATATATCAAATAAAGTGTACAAGTACAAGGAAGAACCAACGGAAATTGTAAAAGCTAAAAAAATTAATATTGATGCGTCTAAAATAAACGCTATAGAAATAAAATATAAAAGCAAAATTGAAAAGCTTCATAATAATATTTCGGATAAGAAACTTACAATGGAAGATGTTTTAGAAAAAAGAGCTAAAATTGAAGATCTCATTTCCCAACTAACAGTAGAAGAAATGGCAGCATTATGTGTTGGTACTATGAGGATAAATGCAAATGCTGATGATATTATAGGCTCTTCATCTATAAGCGTTCCTGGGGCAGCAGGAGATACAACATCTTTAATGAATGATGATAGAAAGATAGGCAATTTAATTATGGCAGATGGTCCTGCAGGACTTAGGCTTACACCTCATTTTCAAACAACTTTAGATGGAGAAATAATCCCCACTAAACATGCAATGCCAGGTTTTATAGGTGGTGAAGAAGTAAAGTCTCCTGATACAATAGATTATTATCAATATTGTACCGCTATTCCTATAGCATGGATGTTATCGCAGTCATGGGACATGAAGTTAATTGAGGACATAGGTAAGATTGTGGGAAAAGAAATGTTAGAATTTAATGTGTCACTTTGGCTTGCACCAGGAATGAACATTCATAGAAATCCTTTATGTGGTCGTAATTTTGAATATTATTCAGAAGATCCATTACTTACAGGTATGTGTGCTGCAGCTGATACAAGAGGTATTCAATCTTTTCCTGGAATTGGAACGACGATAAAGCATTTTGCAGCAAATTCGCAAGAAGATAATCGTATGTTTAATAATGCACATATTAGTGAGAGGGCTCTTCGAGAGATTTATTTAAAAGGGTTTGAAATTGCAGTTAAATCTTCTCAACCAATGTCGATTATGACTTCCTATAACCTTATTAATGGAATTCATTCAGCAAACAATTATGATCTTCTGACTTTAGTTTTAAGAGATGAGTGGGGTTTTGAAGGATTTGTTATGACAGACTGGTTTTCTTCTCAGGATGTTACACTTCTATTTGGAGACAGCAAGCATAAGTACCCCATTGCTTCCTCTAAATTATGCATTAAGGCTGGAAATGAATTGCAAATGCCTGGCTCAAAAGAAAATGTTGATGATATAGTTGCAGCTGTAAAGGAAGGAGTTATTTTACTTGAGGAGCTTCAAAATTGTTCAAAAAATATCTTAAAGGTTATTTCAAAGTCAAATTATTATGATGGAGTTGAGCCATACACGGAGCAATTTGATAATTTAAATTGGTATTTCAAAGTAGAAAATGAATAGCAAATTCATAACAGAAAAGCCAGTAATATACTGGCTTTTCTCCTTTATATATGCTTATATATTTATATAATACCAAAGCAAAATAAAGGGGATAATAATATGGAGTACACTTATGAGAACGTTATAAAGGATGAAAAAATACCTTTCAAAGTCATAGTACATAATTATGACATAAAATCTATTTCAATTAAAAGTCACTGGCATGAGGAATTTGAATTAACTTATATAATATCGGATAGTGAGGGTGAAGTATATATTGATGGACAAAAGTATATTATAAATCAAGGCGATATTTTTTTGATTAATTCTAACTGCATACATTCTATTTTTGTTGAAAGCTGTATAAATCAGGTTGCAGTAACACTTTTGATACCTTATGAATTTATAGAAAGTTTATATCCAGACTTAAAAAATATTGAATTTGATTGTATGGCGATTGGTCTCAAAAAAAACGATTATGATAAGAATATCATAAAAAAACTTCAACAAAATATTATGGAAATAGCAGAATGTTATGATAAAAAATATAGTTTTTGGAATATTAAGATAGCAAGTTTAAGCTATGATACTGTGTATTTGCTATTAAAATATTTTAAAAAAGAAAGAAATATAGAAGATATAATACATCAAAAAGAAAAATTAAAGATAATATCAGAAATTGTAGTTTTCATAAAGAAAAATTATAATGAAGCTTTATATATAGATCAAATAGCTAAACAATTTGGATTTTCACCTCAATATCTTTGTCGATACTTTAAAAAGCATATGGGTATAACAATTTTGAAATATATCAATAATGTAAGGCTTATCAATGCCTATAGAGAACTTATGAATACAGATAAATTAATAGTTACAATATCACTTGAAAATGGATTTGCAAATGAAAAATCCTTTATTAATTCATTTAAACAAGTGTATAACACAACTCCTCATGAATATAGACATTCTTTGCTAAAGAAATAATATTATAAAACAAAGCATAATTAGAAATCAGGATAGTTTTCAAACTTTTGCTAAAGCATATGCTGCAGCATGGATTGTAAAATGAATTCATCAAAAATCTCCTAAAAATAAATTAATACTATTATAATATGCATTTTACATATAGTAGCCACCATAGTAAATATGATATAATCTCGTTTTCGACACTTAAAAAATAAAAAAGAGAAGAAAACCCATATAAATAGAGGTTTTTCTTCTCTTTTTCTATTTCAAAAATGTTGTATGGAATTTTTAATTTGAAATTTTTTTA
>JAJXWJ010000034.1 GCA_021781655.1 Bacillota bacterium
AATAGAAGCTGTAAAAAATAAGCTGAAGAATAAAAAGGAAGGTTAATATGAAAAAAAAGTCCTTTATTATAGCTGCTTTAGTATTAATGTGTGTTTTAATGGTTGGAACAAAAGCATATGCAGATACGACTACTTTTTCGGTACCGAAGGTAAATTTATCTGTTGATAATTCGACTAGTCCTACAGATTATGTAGATAATATAAAAATTCTTATATTATTGACAGTATTAACATTGTTACCATCAATAATTATAATGACTACTTGTTTTACAAGAATAATTGTAGTATTTGGATTTTTAAAAAGTGCCTTAGGCACTCAAAATGCACCACCTAGTCAAGTTTTAGTAGGTCTTGCTTTGTTCCTAACATTTTTTATAATGATGCCAACATACACTCAAATAAACAATACTGCGGTGCAGCCATATATTAATAATCAAATTTCTCAAACGCAAGCTATTACTACTGGCGAAAAACCATTAAAAACATTTATGCTTAAACAAACATACCAAAAAGATTTGCAGCTTTTTTTAGAAGAAGCTAAAATTACAAAAAAGATTCCAAATGATCAAATACCAATGCATGTTATAGTACCAGCATTTATTATAAGCGAGTTAAAGACTGCATTTATAATGGGATTTTTGCTTTATGTTCCATTTATGATTATAGACTTTGTCGTTGCAAGCGTTCTTATGTCTATGGGAATGTTTATGGTACCTCCAGCTATGATTTCCTTGCCATTTAAACTGCTTTTATTTGTAATGGTAGATGGATGGTATCTAATAGTTAAATCTTTAATAATAAGTTTTTCGTGAGGTGGTAAAATATCATGACTGAAAATATGGTTTTAAGTGTTTTAAAAGATGGAATTACAACAGGTTTATTAGTAGCAGCACCATTTTTAATAGTTTCGGTAATCGTAGGCCTTATAATAAGTATTTTTCAAGCTACAACGCAAATCCAAGAACAGACTTTAACCTTTGTTCCTAAACTACTAGCAATTGCTGTTGTAGGTTTGATTCTTAGTACTTGGGTACTTCATATGATGACTGGATTAACAGAAAGAATGTTTGCTATGATTGCGAATATAACAAAATAGGGTGATTTAATGTTAGATGTAGCATATTTCTCGGCTTTATTTCTTGTGTTTTTAAGGGTAATTACCTTTTTTGTTGCACTAAGTGTATTATTTCCACAAGGACTGCCAAATTCAATAAAAGTTTTCTTTTCGTTGATTTTAGCATTTTTTATTATGAGTACAATTAATTATTCTAATTTGAACTTCAATAACAATATTTTAATATATGCTGAGTATTGTGCATGTGAAATTATAACAGGTTTAATTTTGGGATATTTGACTAATTTGGTATTTTTATGTAGTGAAGTGGCTGGTAATTTGTTAGATTTGCAAATTGGTCTTTCAATGATGACTATGTTTGACCCAGCAACACAGTCAAATTCTTCGTTAATACAAAGATTACTTAATTTTTTGACAATAATAATATTTTTAATAATAAATGGTCACTTGATTTTAATAAAAGCACTTACAGATAGTTTTTCTACTGTCCATTTAGGACAATTTGTATTTGTGCAAGGTTCTGCAATGCTTGCACTAAATGCATTTATACAATTTTTTATTATTGGTGTTAGAATAGCACTTCCAATTGTTTTAGTTTTAATGATGACAGATATAGTTCTTGGCTTAGTTTCAAGAACAGTTCCTCAATTAAATGTTATGATATTAGGACTTCCTTTAAAAATACTTCTTGGCTTTACAATATTTATGATGCTATTGACATCTATCGCTAATTCTATTATTGACAATTTTAACTTAATTCCACAACTGTGGAGTGGGTTTTATCATACATTACCATTACCTTTATTGTTTGTCTTTGCTTCTGAGGAAAAGACTGAGGAAGCAACACCCAAGAAAAAAGGTGAAGCAAAGAAAAAAGGACAGACAGCTAGAAGTAAGGATATAGGACTTGCTTTGTCGCTTATGGTTGTGACTTTGGTTTTTGCTATATTTGGAGATTATTGTCTAAGTGTCTTGGAAAATATGTTCAATATTTTTTTTAGCGGTTATATGAATAAAACTTTAACTGAAGGAGATATTCAAAATATTTTAATTTTTGCTATAAAAAATATAGGCATTATTGTTTTAATTATAGCGGTTCCAGTTATGGTAGTAGGTATAGCAGGTAGTATATTTCAAACAGGCTTTATTTTTAGCACTGAGGGTTTGAAGCCGGATTTTGGGAAACTAAATCCTATAAATGGTTTTAAAAAAATGTTTTCCTCCAGAACTTTAGTGGAACTATTAAAAAGCCTCGTTCTAGTTACTATTATCGGATATATAGGCTATAACTTTATAATGTCTAACCTCGGAAATATTTTGCAAATGAACACTTTGAATTTTAGTTATATTCCTTCATCCTTTAAAGGTCTTTTAGTCTCAATATTTTTTCAAATTTGTATAGCACTAATAGTAATTTCTATTGTAGATTACCTTTATCAAAGATTTATGTTTAATAAAGATTTAAAAATGACTAAACAGGAAGTTAAAGAAGAATATAAACAGGATGAAGGAGACCCTACTATTAAGTCTAAAAGAAGAAGACAAATGAAAGAAATGTCAGCTAGAAGAATGATGGCTAGTGTTCCAACTGCTACCGTAGTTGTTGCAAATCCTACCCATTTTGCAGTTGCTTTATCATATGTGGAAGGAAAAAGTTCAGCTCCTATTGTTGTAGCAAAGGGAGCAGATAGGATAGCTTTAAAAATAAAAGAAGTAGCAAAAGAAAATGATGTGCCGGTTATTGAAAATAAAAGTCTTGCAAGATTACTATATGCAGAAGTAGAAATCGATAAGGAAATACCAATGGATATGTATCAAGCTGTTGCAGAAATACTGGCTATTGTTTATAAAATGAAAAAGAGATAAGGGTGAAATGAATGGATAAGGATAAGAAAGGATTTTTTGATATAAAAAATAATTTAAATATCATAATTGCGTTTGTTGTCATGGGAATTGTACTTATGATAATTATTCCACTGCCAACAGAGCTTTTAGATGTTTTAATTGTAACAAATATGACCATTGCAATGATAATTTTGCTTCTTTCCTTATTTATAAGAGAAGCACTTGAATTGTCTACTTTTCCTACACTTCTTCTAATCACTACCCTTTATAGGCTTGGACTTAACATTTCCTCTACAAGATTAATTTTAAGTCAGGCAAATGCAGGAGCAGTTATTAATGCATTTGGAAGCTTTGTTGTTGGTGGTAATTACGTAGTAGGAATAATGATATTCTTAATCATAATAGTTGTTCAATTTATAGTAATTACAAATGGTGCAGGTAGAGTTGCAGAAGTTGCAGCTAGATTCACTCTCGATGCTATGCCTGGAAAGCAAATGAGTATCGATGCAGACCTTAACGCTGGTCTTATAGATGATAATGAAGCTAAAATAAGGAGAAAAAAAATCCAACAAGAAGCAGACTTTTACGGAGCTATGGATGGTGCATCTAAATTCGTAAAAGGTGATGCTATTATTAGTATATTGATCGTTGTAATGAATATTATAGCTGGAATAATTATTGGTGCAGTTCAGCTTAATATGTCTATATCCGATGCAGCCCAGACTTATGTGAAATTAACTATTGGCGATGGTCTTGTAAGCCAAATACCTGCAATTTTAATTTCAATTGCAACAGGTATAGTTGTAACAAGATCAGGAACAGGTAGCGATGATGACTTCGGCTCTTTATTAATTAGGCAGCTTACCAGTTTCCCAAAGGTTTTGGGAATAACTTCTGCTATTTTATTTATTTTATGTCTAATTCCTGGACTTCCTAATTTGGCGTTTTTTGCTCTATCTGCTGCTTGTGCTATCTTTGCATTTCTTATATATAGAGAAGATAAGAATCAAAAGCTTCTAAGTGCGGAAAACATTGAAAATGAAGCTGCTGAAATTGAAAGAAGAGAGCCAGAGAATGTAATGAATTTAATATCTGTTGAACCTATGGAAATAGAAATTGGATATGGATTGATTCCACTTGCAGACGAGAGTTCAGGTGGGGACCTGCTTCAAAGAATTGCCTCGGTAAGAAGGCAGTGTGCCATTGAAATGGGAATTGTTGTTCAGCCAATAAGAATAAGAGATAATTTGCAATTGAAAACAAATGAATATGTAGTAAAGATTAGAGGAACAATTATAGCAAGAGGTGAACTTATGCCTAGCATGCTATTATGCATGGATCCAAACGGTGAAAACAGCGACATTCCTGGAATTAGAACTATTGAACCTACCTTTGGGCTACCATCTATATGGATTAATATGGACCAAAGGGAAGATGCAGAAATAAATGGACTCACTGTAGTTGATCCAACAACAGTTATGGTTACACATCTAACTGAAACTATAAAAAATCATTCTTTTGAATTGATAGGCAGACAGGAAGTTAAAGCAATTGTAGATTCTATGAAAGAAAAATATAATGCTGTTGTTGAAGAGCTTATTCCTGATTTAATGACACTTGGAGAAGTCCAAAAGGTATTGCAAAGCTTATTGAAGGAAAAGGTACCAATTAAAGATATGGTTACAATATTTGAGAGCTTGGCGGACAATTCTAGAAACACAAAAGATATTGAGTTATTAACAGAATATGTAAGGATTTCACTAGGAAGAACAATTTGTAATCCATTATTAGATGATAATAATGCTATAGTAGTGGCAACATTAGCTCCAGATATAGAGAAGGTTATTTCAAACAATATTCAAAAATCTATCCAAGGCTCTTTCCCAGCAGTTGACCCAAATACAACATCTAAAATTTTAGAATCTATAAAAAATGTTTTAGATACAGTGTATTTTCCAGAAAATCAACCAGCTCTTTTGGTAGCACCTAAAATAAGGCCTGCAGTTAGAAAATTAGTAGAAATGGTTTTCCCGCATATAACTGTTTTGTCGCTGAATGAAGTTCCAAATGAGGTTCAGATTAAAACAGAAGGGGTAGTGAAATTTGAATGATAATAAAGAAATATATTGTGAATAGCATGAATGAAGCGATGACTAGAATTAGATACGAGCTTGGCAATGATGCTGTAATAGTTAGTCAGAGAAGGATTAGAAGAAAAGGCATTGGTGGTTTTTTTTCTAAAAAGGTAATTGAGGTTACAGCAGCGGTAGATAACAATTCTGGTAAAAAAAGAATGAATGCCAGAGAAGATGACGTAAAAGAAAGCATAGAAGTATTAAAAAAAGTGATGAATTATCCTAATGAAAAGGTTGAAAATGAAAATAATATTTATTCTAAGAGCGGAAGATTAACATCAGTTACTAACACAGTGAAATCAAATGAGGACAATCAAAGGGATGTTTGGCAGGTTAGCCCAAATAATATGAAGCCAATGGAAAGACAAGTTCAAAATTTCCACTATGATAAAGATATTAAGCAAGCAAATAGAGCTTCTTTTGATGGTGGAAAGCTTGCAGAAGAAATGGCAGAGATGAAAGCGATGCTAAATAAACTTGTTAAAAGTAGTAACTTTGAAGCTGCTGAGGATAAAACTTTAATAAAAGAACTTCAAAAATATGATTTAAACGATGATGTTATATTGAAAATCGAAAATTACTTAAGCAAAGATAGCACAAATTTGACTGGAAATGAAAAGGTTAGAAATGCATTAATGAATATGTTTGAAATCTCAAAAAATAAAAATGAAGGGGTAATAGTATTAGTTGGACCTACAGGAGTTGGTAAAACTACAACTATAGCTAAACTAGCTGGTAAACTTTCATTAATTGAGAAGAAAAAAGTAGGTTTAATAACCGTTGACACATATAGAATTGGTGCTGTAGAGCAATTGAAAACTTATGCTGATATTATGAATATACCTTTTAAAGTAGTATTTTCAATAAAAGAGATGGAACCAGCTCTTTCAAGTATGCAGGATTGTGATGTAGTGCTAGTGGACACTACAGGAAGAAGTAGCAAAAACACTATGCAAATATCAGAGCTAAGAGCTTTTATAAATAAAATGAATGCTAAAAATGTACATTTGGTTTTAAGTGCTACCACTAAAAATAGAGATATTAATTCTATAGTTGAGGGATTTAAAATTTTAGATTATAATAAAGTTATAATAACGAAATTAGACGAAACAACAACTTATGGCTCGATTATTAATATTTTAAATAAGGCAGAAAAACCGCTTAGTTATGTAACTACAGGTCAAAATGTGCCGGATGATATTAAGGAGCTTACGAAAGAGGACATATTAAATCTAATTTTAGGAGATGAAACTGTATGTTAGATCAGGCACAGATTTTAAGGCAAATGGCAAATGGTAAGCAAGAAAATTTAAGACAAGATACAAAAATAATTACAGTTGCATCAGGAAAAGGTGGCGTTGGTAAAAGCAATATTGTTGTTAATGTTGCTATAGCACTACAAAAGATGGGTAAAAAGGTTTTGATTTTTGATGCTGATGTAGGTATGGGAAATGATGATGTCTTGATGGGATTTTTGCCCAAATATAATGTTTTTGATATTATTTTTAATAATATGGAAATAGATGATGTGGTTATAACAGGTCCATATGGAGTCAAGCTTCTTCCAGGTGGCTCTGGAATAAATAGAGTTTATGAAATAACAGAATACCAAAGAAATAAATTTTTAGAAAAACTCACCAGCTTAAAGGATTTAGATTATATTTTTATGGATACAGGTGCAGGAATTAGTAAAAGGGTACTTGAATATGTATCTTGTTCAGATGATTTGATTGTTATTACTACACCAGAACCTACAGCACTTATGGATGCCTACAGCCTCTTAAAATCTGTAGTGAATTTTAAAATAAAAGACAATGCTAAAGTTATAATTAACAGAACTGTTGAGATGAAAGAAGGAAAAGATACTTTCGATAAATTTAGACATGCAGTTCAAAATTTTTTAAAAATTGATATAGAATACTTAGGCAATATTAGTGAAGATAAAAAATTAATGCAAGCAGTAAGATTACAACAGCCAGTGATTATTTCAAATCCAACTTGTGATTGTGCAAAAGATATTCAGGTTATTGCAAACAAAATAATCGGAAATTCAACTGTTAACAACAATCTTGGAGTACAAGGCTTATTCAAAAAATTGATGAATATATTTTCCTAAGGAGTCGAAGCTATGAATAACCAACCAAAAGTAAATATGAAATGCGAAGTAATTTATGAAGGAAAGACATATAAAAGTATAGTTCAAGACGTTACTGAAGAATATGTAGGCATTGCCATACCTATTCGAAAGGGTAGTTATTTAAATCCACAAAGGAACGAACCATTAGAAGTAATATACTATGATGGAGAAAAAAATGTATTGAAGTTTATTTCAAAGGTTATAGGTAGAAAAAACGATGGTATTACTATGCTGCTGCTTTCACTACCAACAACGATTAATAAGGTTCAAAGAAGAGAATTTTTTAGAATTGAGCTTGTGGAAAATGTAAAATACAAAATAATAGAAAAAAATATTTCTGATGAACAATTCGAAGAAATAATAAATAATTCAGATAGTTTTGATAGTGCCGTTTTATTAGATTTAAGTGGCGGTGGACTTAAAATTAGGACAAAGTCTGAAATAAAAGAAGGGGATACTGTTATTATTCAAATGCCTCTTATTAATGAAAAGATTTCTGTTATGTGTGAATGCGTAAGATCATTAAAGGATCTAGAATCAAAGTTTTATACTTGTGGGTTGACATTTACTCAATTAGAAAATGGAATTAGAGAAAAACTTATTTCTTATGTATTTCAATTAATGCGTAAGTTAAAGCAAAAATAATGGGGGGATAGTTATGGCTGTAACGGGTGTAATCGATAGTAAAGAACAAATTGTTACTAAATACATTCCACTTGTAAAGTACATTGCATCTAGAGTTATTATAGGTAAAAGCAAGCATATTGAATATGAAGATTTGGTAAGTTATGGAATGATAGGATTAATGGATGCACTTTCAAAATTTGATGAAAAAAGAGGAATGAAATTTTCAACTTATGCTTCAATTAGAATCAAAGGTGCTATGATTGATGAACTTAGAAAAAATAGCCCAATTTCAAAAGGTGCAATGGACAAGTTAAATAGATATAATCTTATCATAGAAACTCTTCAAAAAGAAAACATGAGAGAACCTACTATAGAGGAGATTGCAAAGGCATTAAAAATTACTATACAAGAAGTAAGTGATATTGAAAGTTATATTAACTATATTTCGGTAGTATCTTTAGAAGATTTAATATCATCGGATGATGATGAAATGCCAATAATTGGGACTATAGAAGATAAAAAGAGTCCAAGTCCTGAAAAAACTTTGGAAGATAAAGAGGAAATTGAATATTTAACTAAATCTTTGGATACACTAAATGAAAAAGATAAAACAGTGTTATCATTATATTATTATGAAGGTTTAACTTTAAAACAAATTGGCAAGGTTTTAGAAGTTTCAGAATCTAGGGTATGTCAGCTACATACTAGAGCCATTGTTCACCTTCGACAGGCACTAAAAAAGTTAAAATATTCATAGGTTGGGGTGTTAAGATGACAGCTTTAATTTTAATAATAGTAGGTGCCCTATTAATTTATTTTAATAGAAAAGAGTTTCCTAAAAAAGAAAATTTTTTAGAAACATTTAATAATGCTTCTAAAAATATTACAGATAATGATTTAGATATGTTAAAGCTTAGAAAAGAGTTTGCTGAGACTATTGTTGAACTTCAACATGATATTGAGCAAATTAAAGATAAAATTTCAATTAATAATGTAGAAAATATTCCAGATGATATTTTGATTTTTGATGCCGAGGAAGTTAATATAAAAGAAGAACAAAAGGTCACGGTAGAAGATAATAATAACGAAAATGAATTAGGCATAAATAATATTAAAATTGCAGAAGTTGATAGGCTTAAAAAAGAAGGCTTGTCTGTAGAACAAATCTGTGAAAAACTTGGAATTGGCAAGGGGGAGGTATTATTAATAGAAAAATTATATTTAGAATAAAGCAATACTTGTTTTTTCTTACCGATAAAAAAATTTTACTAGGTATAGGCATAGGAATTATAATTTCAACTATTATAATGCTTACAAACCAGACTATTTACACAATGAGCAAAAGTAGCATTGAATCGCAGGCATATTCATATGGAATGAGATACCCTGCAGACATGAAAGTTAAATAGGGGGAAATATCAATATGATAAGAAGTATATATACCGCAGTTTCCGGCATGGTTACTGAAGAAGCAAAACAAAACACTATTACTAACAATTTGGCAAATGCTAATACTAATGGCTTTAAATCTGACAATCAAGTAATAAAAGAATTTAAAGATGTTTTGATAATGAACCATCAAAATGTTTCAAATGGAGTAAACATGCCTAATGTACTAGGAACTCTTAGCTTAGGCAGTCAAGTTGATGAGACCGACACAAATTTTGTACAAGGTTCTTTAACTAACACAAATGTGAAAACAGATTTCGCAATAAATGGAAATGGATTTTTCACAGTAAGCAGTGGAAACGGAAACACATCTCAAAATTACTATACAAGAAATGGACACTTTATGGTAGATTCACAAGGCTACTTAGTAGATGGTAATGGAAACTATGTTATGGGTAAAAATTTGACTACAGGAACAGACGGAAGAATACAAGTAGGAAATAGCAACATAACTTCAGATACAAAGGGTAACTTAAGTTTAGATGGTAAGCCTTCCTATTCCTTAGATTTAGTAGACTTTTCAAATTACAAATCACTTACTAAGGTGGGTGATAATTTATATCAAGGTGCAAATCCCATTACAAACGCAAACGTTAATGTCGTTCAAGGCTCTTTGGAAGGTTCAAATGTAAATGTAGTAAATCAAATGATAGATATGATGAGTACTATGAGAAATTTTGAATCTGATCAAAAAGTTGTTCAATCTATTGACGAAACACTTGGACAAACTGTTAATGATGTAGGAACTGTTAAATAAAAAAGTTATTAGGAGGGTATATAATGCTTGAATTATTGCTTCATAATAAAAGTTCAATGAGTGCAGATCAGCAAATGATAGATACAATTTCAAATAATATTGCAAACATGAATACAGACGGTTATAAAGCTGAGACTGGTGAATTCAGCGATTTAGTTTATGATTCTTTAAATAGAAATGGAATTCCAGTGAATGGAGCATCTGCTACAACACTTCAAACTGGAACAGGAGCTAAAATTAACGGCTTTGTAAGAGATAATACAGAAGGAACTCTTAATCAAACAGGTCAAAACACAGATTTTGCTCTTGATGGACCTGGATATTTTAAAGTAATAACTTCCAATGGTACAGCGGCATACGAAAGAAATGGTGATTTTAGTATAGATGCTTCAGGTACATTGGTTGATCAAAGTGGAAATAGGGTTGAAGTTCAATTTACAAATGGCAAGGTTCCGCTAAAAGAGGATAATTTTACTGTTGCCAACGATGGAACTGTTTCTGAAAAGAATGGTAATGTAACTAATGTAATAGGAAAAATTAATGTATATGATGTTATTGGACAAAATGCCTTTACATCTGTTGGAAATAACTTATATGTTCCGAATCAAGGAGCACAAATTTATAAAACATTAAATACAAATATTAAGCAAGGATATACTGAAGGCTCTAATGTAAATTTAGTTAGTGAAATGACAAATATGCTTTCAGTACAACGGTCTTTTCAGTTAAATTCTAAAGGGCTTAGCACTGCGGATCAAATGTGGCAAATGGTAAATAGTATGGCATCAAATCAATAGAAAAAAACCAGCTTTAAGCTGGTTTTAATTTTTTTTACAGATTTTCAATCGTAGTTGTAAGTGGAGGAATAACCTGTTTCTTTCTTGATAAAATTCCTTCTGCATAAGCACAATTATCAATTAGGGTTACGTCAAAAGCTTTTGCAACAACTTCCTTATCTTGTCCAGCAGCAATTAGCTCAGAGCCTCCCTTTAGTATATCAGTTAATAGTAGCAATAAAAAATTAAAATTTTCACTATCTGCTTTTTTATTCATAAGTTCAAGCATTTCTGGTTTCATTGGCATGAAGCCATCTATGTCCATTGTGTTAACTTGTGCTACACCAATTTTGAAATTTGAAAGAGAGAAGGTTTTATAGTCTTGATAAAATATTTCACTGCATGATTTTCCTTCTAATGAAGTACCTGCCTTAAACAGTTCAGCAGCAAAATTTTCTGGAACTATATCACAAATTTCTGATAATCTTTTTACTATTTCTCTATCCTTTTGAGTTGTTGTAGGAGATCTAAACATTAAGGTGTCTGAAATTATTGCACCACATAAAAGTCCTGCTGCTTCTTTAGATGGTCTTATTCCATTTTCAAAGAAAATAGAAGCTACTATTGTAGAAGAACTTCCAACAGGTTCATTTCTAAAATAAATAGGAGATCCAGTTTGAATGTCTGCTAATCTGTGATGATCGATAATTTCAGTTATTTCTGCATCTTCTAGTCCTTCTACCGTTTGTGATTTTTCATTATGATCTACTAATATTAACTTCTTTTTTAACGCAGAAATTAAATGATATCTAGAAATTCCACCAATAACTTTGCCTTCTTCATCAACAACTGGATAACTTCTATATCTTGTTTTTAACATAACGTCTTTAACATCTTCAACATAGTCAAAGCTCTTAAAGCTAATTATATTTGATGTTGTCATTACATAGCTAATTGGAATGCTTTGAACTATAAGTCTTGCAGTTGTAAAAGAATCAAAAGGTGTTGAGATAATTGAGCAACCTTTTAGTTTTGCTTTTTCAATTATTTCTTCACTTATTGGATGATTTCCCGAAACTATCATAAGTGCAGCTTCAGCTTCTAGTATTGTATCTTGTGAATCCGTCCTGTCTCCAGTAATTACTATGTCGCCTTTATCGATGTGTTCTTCTGCACTGCTTGGTTGCATTGCTACAACAACTATTTTACCAGGAAGTTTTGGTTCATCCTCTGCAAGGAAAATAGTTTTTGCCGCAAGTGTATCAATTATATTATTAATTCTTGTTTTTGATTTAGATAAAATGTGATTATCCCAAATATCCATGTAAGTATTAATTAAATTTGAAACAGAAGCAAGACCTATTAGTTTACCATTAGCATCAACTACAGATAAAGTTTTAACGTTGTTCTTGCTCATTATTTCCCAAGCCATTTTTAAAGAAACGTCTGGAGAAATTGGAGATATGCTATCGAAAGTCAAATCGGAAACTTGTGCTTTCATTGTAACCTTAAGTTGTGGCTCCTTAACACCAAAATAATTAAGGATAAATTTTGTTTCTCTACTTAATTCACCTTGTCTAAGTGGTATTGCATTTACATCTGAAACTTTATTTTTATATTCTGCATAAGCAACTGCGGCACAAATCGAGTCTGAATCTGGATTTTTGTGACCAGTTATGTAAATTGTCTCTTTCATATAATCCTCCTGTGTAATGTTATAGTTATTTTACATAAGTAATAATTATCCTATATCATTTTATAATTTATATGAATAAAAGTAAAGTAATGAAGTTTATTTTTTCATAAATGATAGGGCTATATACATATAAATATTGAGAAGGTTGTCTTTGAAAAACAACTTTTTTAAGTTAAAGTGTGAGAGGTGATTAAAAGTGATAAATGAAAAAGAAATAATATATGGACTAAGTAGCCTTGAGGCTGAAAAAAGAATTAAAAAATATGGTTTAAATATAATTGAAAAGAAAAAAAAAATATCTCCTTTAAAAATATTTATATCTCAATTTAATGATTTTATTGTATGGGTTTTAATTGTAGCAACTATAATTTCAGCTTTTATCGGAGAACAAGCTGATGCAATTACTATATTGATAATAATTGTATTAAACGCATTTTTAGGCTTTTTTCAGGAGTATAGAACAGAGAAATCATTAGAAGCTTTAAAGAAGATGGCAGCTCCAAATGCTAAAGTTTATAGAGATAAAAGAATTCAAGTTATTAAGGCAGAAAAAATTGTTCCAGATGATATTATATTGGTTGAAAGTGGGGATAGAGTTCCAGCAGATTGTGAGATAATTAAGTCAACAAATTTATTAGTTGATGAAGCACTTCTAACTGGTGAATCTGTAGGGATTTTAAAGTCAAAGGAAAACAATAAAGTATATATGGGTACGACTGTTTTAGTAGGAAAAGGAGAAGGAAAAGTTATAAAAACAGGAATGAATTCTGAAATGGGTAAAATAGCTTCTCTTCTAAATGACATAGAGGAAGAAAGAACACCTTTAAAAGAAAAACTTACTTCTTTGGGAAAGGTTTTGGTTTTTTGTTGTGTAATTATATGCATTATTGTAACCTTCTTAGGCATAATAAGAGGCCAAGATAAATATCAAATGTTTTTAGTTGGTGTAAGTTTAGCTGTGGCAGCAATTCCTGAGGGTTTAGCCGCTATTGTTACAGTAGCACTTGGATTAGGTGTTTCAAGAATGTTAAAGAGAAAGGCATTAGTTAGAAAGCTTCCGGCTGTTGAAACATTAGGCTGCACATCAATAATATGTAGCGACAAAACAGGTACCTTAACTAAAAATGAGATGACAGTAAAAAAAATTTATTATGATGGAATAACTTACGAAAAAGATTTTAATAATAGAAAATTAGTATTACTAAAAAAGGCAGTATTATATTGTAATGATTGTACTATAGTTAAAAAAGGCAAAGATATTTCAAAGAACATAATTGGTGACCCAACTGAAGCAGCACTTATAAAAGCATTTTTTAATAAGGAAAAAGAATATGCTAACTTTATTAAAGATGGAAATAAAATTAAAGAAATTCCCTTTGATTCCAGCAGAAAATTAATGTCTGTATTAATATCAGAAAATGGGGAAAGGACAGCCTACGTTAAAGGGGCTCCAGAAAAAATTATTAAAAAATGCAAATTTATATTATTAAATGAGAAAGTTATATTATTAAGTCAAATGCATAAAAAAAAGTTGGAAAACATAATAGAGAGAATGGCTGGCGATGCATTAAGGTGTATAGCGGTGTCATACAAGAAAGTTACAAATATTAGAGAATTTGATGAAGAAAATAATCTAATATTTCTTGGAATATTAGGAATGATAGACCCTCCAAGAGAAGAAGTTAAAGAAGCAGTTAGAATTTGTAAAAAAGCTGGTATTAAACCTATTATGATTACAGGAGATCATAAAATTACAGCATTCTCAATTGGCAAGGAATTAGATATTTGCAGTAATAAACTGGAGGTTATGACTGGCGAAGAATTAGATAAGCTTTCAGATAAAAAATTTTCTGAGATTATTGACAGTGTTAAGGTGTATGCAAGAGTAAATCCAGAACATAAATTAAAAATTGTTAAGGAATTTAAAAGGAAAGGTAAAATTGTAGCTATGACAGGTGATGGAGTGAATGATGCACCAGCTGTAAAGGAAGCAGATATTGGAATTGCCATGGGCATTAGCGGTACGGATGTAACAAAGGAAGCAAGTTCAATGATATTACTAGATGATAATTTTACAACTATAGTAGCTGCAGTAGAGGAAGGAAGAATAATTTATAACAATATAAGAAAGTTTATTAGATACTTGTTGTCCTGTAACTTAGGAGAGGTGTTGACAATGTTTTTAGCATCTCTATTCTATTTGGAAACTCCACTATTGCCTATTCAAATACTGTTAGTCAATTTAGCCACTGATGGACTACCTGCAATTGCATTAGGAGTAGACCCATCGGATTTAAATGTAATGGATGAAATACCAAGAGATAAAAATGAAAGCATATTTTCAAAGGGTTTAAAGGAAAAAATAATAATTAGAGGCTCGTTAATAGGTGTCTGCACTATTTTTTCATTTTTAGTTGGAAAGTATTTAAAAATGAATATTTCAACATGCAGAACGTTAGCTTTGGGTACACTAATAATGTCACAGCTTATACATGTTTTTGAATGCAGGTCTGAAAAATATTCGATTTTTCAAATTAAGTTTTTTACAAATATATATTTAGTTATAGCAGTTTTAATTTCTATAGGCATGCTTTTATCCGTAATTTATCTTCCTTTTTTTAGGGATATATTTCATACAAGTAGTATAGGATATATTCATTGGGTAATAATTATATTTTTTTCTGGTGGAATTTCACTAATTAATAGTTTATATTTATGGCTGAATAGATAGAAAAAATTAGTTTCATTGTCTATATAAATTTTAGAGCGTTTTTTTAGATAAAAGAGCTGCTGCTCTAAATATTGAGTGCAGCAGTACCTTTCTTACTTTATTATTATTAACATATTTAGTTTAATGAGAATGTGGTTTTTAGTCGAAAAAGTTAGATATTCCACGAAATAATGAAAAATAACGAGTTTAATATATATAATTCGGCAAATAATAGGTATGACCAATTAATGGTATGACCAATTATGAGCTATAATATTATTTAAACACGATAAAGAGGAGATGTATGTTATGATAATTGACAAATTATTTTATAAGACGCTGTTCAAGAATTTATTTTCAGATACTTATGAATTGACACTTTGGGATGGCAGTACAGAAATCTATGGGGAAGGAGAAGTTCAATTTAAAATAAAATTTAATGAAGCTATTCCTAAAGCAGATATTATTAAAGATCCTTCATTAACTTTTGGTGAAGCTTATATGACCAAGAAAATCGACATTGAAGGAAGCGTTCAAAAGGTTATAGAATCTTTATATAATAACAAGGAAAGTTTTTTAAGAAATAGTAATCAATATGCTAGTTTATTAAAAATGGCAACAAATAACGTTAAAAATAGCAAAAAGAATATTGAATTTCATTATGATATAGGAAATGATTTTTATAAATTATGGCTAGATGATACAATGACATACTCTTGTGGCTATTTTAAATCTTATGAAGACTCTTTAACTCAAGCACAAAGGAATAAAGTTGAGCATATTCTTAAAAAGCTAAATTTAAAAGAAGGTGAAACTTTACTTGATATAGGTTGTGGTTGGGGTGAACTTATCATTTCAGCAGCTAAAAAATATAAAGTAAAGGCTTTAGGAATTACTTTGAGTAATGAACAGTTAGACAAGGTTAATGAAAAAATAAAAAAAGAAGGCTTGGAAAGTTCAGTTGAGGTAAAACTTATCGATTACAGAGAATTAAAGAATAGAACTTTTGATAAGATTGTAAGTGTAGGAATGCTTGAACATGTTGGACAAGACCATCTTGCTGAATACTTTAAAGCGTTAAATGATTTATTAAATGATAAAGGTGTATCATTACTTCATTGCATAACAGGAACAAAAATTGGAGGAAATAATACATGGATTAATAGATACATATTTCCAGGAGGTTATGTACCAGCAGTTAAAGAATTAGTTAATTGTATGTCAGATGAAGGATTTAGTTTAAATGATGCAGAAAATTTGAGACTTCATTATGGAAGAACTTTAGAGCATTGGGCAAAGAATTTCGAAAATGCCTTGCCTGAAATTAGTAAAACAAAAGATGAAACTTTTATAAGAATGTGGAGATTGTATTTAAATGCTTGTGCAGCATCTTTTAATTGTGGGAATATAAGCATTCACCAATTTTTGTTTAATAAAGGCGTGAATAATGAGTTGCCATGGACTAGAGATTATATGTATTAAGAAAGAGTTCAATACATGAATTTATTTTAACTTTACTGCATTTGTTTTTTTATTAATCCATTCCGTTACACTTTATTTGATCTAAATATAATACATAAAAAATAAAAGGGATTAAATCTTTATAATTAAAAATTTAATCCCTTTCTATTTTCTAAGTTAAGAATATTGACGGACGAAACCCCTAGTAGAGTGTAGGAGTAAAATTAGGCTCACGTCACCATCTATATAGAGTGATTAATTATAGTTTATGAGGAAACATGGGCTAAAGCCCAAACCCCTAGTAGAGTATAGGAGTAAAATTAAGTTCACGTCACCATCTTTTGAGAGTGATTAATTATAGTTCATGAGGAAACATGGGCTAAAGCCCAAACCCCTAGTTGGTTTACCTAAATTTTTGAACCTGTTTCATTTGTTTTAGCTGATCTGCATCAAGTGGGATGAGTTCTTTTTTTGTAGTGAAATTTATTATGTTTAAAACTTCTATGGTATCCTTAACTTTACCACCCTTTAATCCTTGAATAGAAACTGAGTTTCCTTGATTAACTGCAATGCAAGTAGGTTTTTTAAAAAACTTTTTAGCTTCGTAAATACATTTTACAACTGCTTTGCTTCTTTCAGGTTTTATAATAATTGAAACTATTAATTTATGATAAATAAAAAAAACAGTTTTTTCAGTAATTTTAACTGACAAAACACTTCCTTGAACACCTGTCATTCTATCTTTATTTTTATCAAACCACATTTCTTGATTTTTCTTTAAAATTTTATCCTTTAACCCCATTTGTATGACTCCTTTATTAATGATTTATTAAAATTACGAACTTATTAAACATTATAGCATATTATATTTGAAATTCAAAGAATTGTTTACATAAGAAAAGGAAATAGATGCATTTTTAAAATAACAATAATTTACTATTAATGAAAAATATGATAATATATAAATGTAATAAAATGAATTGAAGGGAGGACTTTTGTATGTGTCTATCTGTTCCTTTTAAAATTGTAGAAGTCCATGGAACTTCTGCTATGGGAGACTATATGGGTTTGAAAAAAAATATAAGAATAGATTTTGTACCTAGTGTAAAGGTAAATGATTTTGTAATGGTACATGCTGGTTTTGCAATGCAAATAATAGATAATAAGACATCAAAGGAAGTAGTGGAAATTTTAGAGGAAATTAAAAATGATAAATGAATTGAAAGCATATAAGGACACGGTTGATTATATTACAGAAAAAGGAAATTATAACATTATGGAGGTTTGTGGTACCCACACAGAAGCAGTAAATAAGTTTGGAATAAGAGAGGCATTAAACAATATTAACTTGATTTCCGGTCCAGGATGTCCGATTTGTGTTACTCCCAGTTCATATATTGATTATATTTACAAGCTATCCTTTAAAAAAGACTTTGTTGTAAGTGTATTTGGGGATTTACTAAAAGTAATAGGTACAAGGGATGAAATTACTCTTTTAAATGCTAAAGCTAAAGGAGGTAAAATCCTAACTGCTTTTTCAAGCGTTGAGGCTGTAAATTATGCAATTAAAAATCAAGATAAGAAGGTTGTTTTTGTTGGAATCGGCTTTGAAACTACCATTCCTAGTACAGCAATAGCTATTAATGAAGCGATTAAAAATAAATTAAACAATTTTTATGTATTATCTCTTCATAAAAAAATAAGACCAGTTATGGAGGAGCTAATGAAAGACGAAAAAACAAAAATAGATGGTTTTATTTGTCCCGGTCATGTAGCTATGGTTACTGGTGCAGAACAATTTAATTTTTTAAATGATTATAATGTTCCTGGTGTCATTGCAGGTTTTCAAGCAATGGATATATTAAATGCAATAAAAAAAATTGTGGATATGCTTGAAAAAAAAGAAATATGTGTTGTTAATAATTATGCTTCAGTAGTTAGAAAAAACGGAAATAAAGTAGCTTTGGAATTGATAGAAAAAATATTTTGCACTAGAAATGACATATGGAGAGGTATTGGAATGGTATCTGAAAGCGGATATAAAATAAAAAATGAATATGAAAATTTCGATATAGAAAAATTAATACCTATAAAAATTGAAATAGAAAGGGAAAAGGAATGCTATTGCAAAGATGTAATTAAAGGCATAATAAAACCCTTTGAATGTAAGAGCTTTGGACGAGAATGTAATCCCAATAATCCTAAGGGACCTTGCATGATTTCAAAAGAAGGAAGCTGTTCAGCATTTTATCGAAATAGAGGTGTTTAAATTGGAAAAATTTATAACTATGTCTTATGGCAGTGGAGGAAAAAAGACATCAGAACTTATAGAAAAGATAATACTACCTAAAATAAATAGTAGTGAACTAAAAAAATTAGGTGACGGGGCTATTTTAAAAATAAGTACTGAAGATATAGTGTTTTCTACAGATAGCTTTGTTGTTAACCCTATTTTTTTTCCAGGTGGAGATATTGGAAAGTTAAGTGTTTGTGGAACTGTAAATGATTTGCTTGTATGCGGCAGTGTCCCAAAGTTTATTAGCCTATCCTTCATAATTGAGGAAGGCTTTGAATTAAATAAATTTGAAAAACTTCTTGATTCAATAAGTGAAGCGGCTGTAAAAGCAGGTGTTAAAATTGTAACTGGTGATACAAAGGTAGTAGAAAAGGATTTTGGAAATGATATATATATAAATACAGCAGGTATAGGAGAAAAAATAAAAAACGTAGCTTTAGATAAAGATAAAATTAAAAAAGACGATGTTATAGTAGTTAGCGGTGAAGTTGGAAACCACGGTATTGCTGTTTTTGCTGAAAGGGAACATCTTTTTGAGGAACAATTATTATCTGATTGCAATAATCTAAATAATGTAGTTTTTGAAATTTTAAAAAATAAAGATGATGTAAGGTTTTTAAGGGATCCAACTAGAGGAGGATTAGCCACAACTCTTAATGAGCTTTGTGAGAACATGGATTTTTCATTTCAGCTTTTTGAAGAGGAAATACCAATAAATAGAAAGGTAAAGTCGGTATGTGATTTGTATGGATTAGATCCATTATATAGTGCAAATGAAGGTATTGTTATAGCGATTGTTTCTGAAAAAGTAGGTATAAAGATTGTAAAAGCTTTAAATAAAATGGATGATGGGAAAAATGCCAAGATTATCGGTTATGTAACAGAAGAAATAGGAGGCAAGGTGTTGTTAAAAAATAAATTTGGTTCAATTAAAGTATTGGATAAATTAGCTTATGATATGCTTCCTAGAATTTGTTGATGAGGAAAGTTTATGCATGAGATGCCTATTGCACAAAACATTTTAAATATTATTTTAGAGGAAGCAAATAAAATTAAAGCACATAAGATTTTAAATATTAAAATTGTTGTTGGAGAATTTTCTTATATTGTCCCTCAGTGTATTCAAACATATTTGGATTTTTTATGCGTTGGAACTAAAGCTGAAGGTGCAAAATTAATTGTGCTTGAAGTGCTGGCAAAGAAACAATGTGAAGGGTGTAAATTTGTGATGAATAAAGATTTAGAAGTTTGTCCTAAGTGCCATGGAAGGTCAACACGGTTTATAAGCGGTTTCGAATTTTATATTGAAAGTATAGAGGTAGAATAATGGAAATCAAAGTTGTAAGGCAAATATTAGAATGGAATGAAAAATGTCATGAAGAAATACAAGAGCAATTAAACAATAAAAAGGTTTTTATGATAAATATAATGGGTTCGCCAGGCTCAGGAAAAACATCTTTTATAATTAAATTATTTGAAAAATTAAATAAAAATTATAAAGTAGGTGTAATAGAAGGAGATATCGAGGGTAAGGTTGATGCGATGAAAATTGCAGAGCTTGGTATACCGGTCGTTCAATTAAACACAAAAGGTGCTTGTCACATAGAAGCAAAATCTGTTAAAGAAATATTAAAATATTTTAATTTGGAGGAAATAGATGTTATACTGGTTGAAAATATCGGCAATTTGGTTTGTCCTGCTGAATTTGATATTGGTGAACATTTAAAAATAGCTTTACTAAGCATTCCAGAAGGTGATGATAAAGTAATAAAATACCCTTTGATGTTTGTTAAGTCAAACATAGTTGTTTTGAGCAAATACGATATGAAAAAATATTTTGATTTTGAAGATGATAAAGTAATAACGGATACTACAAGTAAAAATAGTAAAGCTAAAATATTCAAGGTTAGTTCAATTAATGAATTTGGAATAGACGAAGTGTGCGATTATTTAACTAAATATATTGAAAAGTATAAGAAAGAAAATGATTAAGTTCCCAATAACCACATACTCACATATATATAATATGTGAGTATTGGAGGGGATTTTATGGTTGGAATTTTAAATTGTAATGAGGTAATTTATAATACTCAAATTGGCGAAGCTAAAGTTAAAGAGCAGAATTTTCTGCCTCAGTATAAAAAAATATTTAAAGAGATTAAAAATGCAATAGATATAGATAAAAGTGGATATAATGCATATGTAATAGCAGAAATGAAGGATGATATAATAGAATTTATTAAAACCATATATAAAAATAAAGGAAAGCCAAAAGATATTTGTTATGCAGCATATGGAAATGAAAAAGAGCCTAAAAGCATAAAGCTAGACAGTGGTAAGGGAACGGAATTAAAAAAATATGTTGAAGATATAAAGGATATGTACGTAGAAGTAATATATGAGTTTTATAATGATAATAGCAATAAGGAAAAAATTGAAATAATAGATAATTTGGAAAAAAAGAAAAATAATTTAGTAGGTATTTTGATAGAAAATGCTAAAAAAGAAGGATTTGAAATAAAATCAACAGAAACCGGATTTAACTTTATACCTATAATTGGGGAAGGATTAATGACAGAAGGTCAATACGAATTGTTAACTTCTGAGGCAAAAGATGAAATTTTGTTCAAGCTAAAAAATTTAAAGTTTCAAGCACAGATGCTAATAGAAAATCTTAAAGGTATGGAAAATGATCAAATAGAAAAACTAAAAGAGCTTTTAAGTATTCATTTTAAAAATGAACTAAAACATAAAAAGACTTTTTACCTTGAAAAATTTAATGATAACATTGAGGCTAAACAATATATATTAGAAATGTTTCGTAATATTGAGCAGGAGGTTATTGATAATTATAAAATCAGCTATGAAGAAGATGAGGAAAAGATATCAGAAATTGTAGGAAGGTATTATGTAAATATTATTGTTGATAATAGCGATAATGAAAATCCAAATGTGATTTTTGAAGATGATCCTAGTCTCGAAAATTTAATTGGAACAATAGAATATGAAAACAGAAACGGAAATTATTATACAGATACAAATTTAATTAAGGCAGGAGCACTTATAAAGGCAAATGAAGGTTGTTTGGTTTTGAAAATGAATTCTCTTTTAATGCATCCTAATTCCTATTATTATTTGAAAAAGGCTCTCTTAAATGACAAGGTTTCTTTTAATTATAACAAAGGATATTTGGAGTTAATATCTTTAAATGGAATAAATCCAGAACCTATCGATATTAAAGAAAAAGTTATTATAATTGGTGATATTTTAACTTATGACTATCTTTATAATTTTGATGAGGATTTTAGAAAAATTTTCAAAATAAGAATACAATTTGATGAGGAACAAAATGTAAATGAAGAAACAATAAATTCTATATCAGATTTTCTTGATAATTATTCAAAAATAAATGATATAAACAAAATTGAAAATTGTTGTAAAAAGGAAGTAATAAAATATCTTTCTAGAAAAATAGAAAATAGAAATAAAGTGTTGTTTGACCTTGAAACTATAAAAACAATAGTAACACTTTCTAATAATGTGGCTAAAGAAAAAAATAAGGAAAATATCGATGATGAAGATGTAAGAGATGTAGTATATAAAAAAGACTCTTTACAGTTAGATATAGAAAAAATGTATAGTGATAAAAAAATATTATTTAATATATCTAACAGAAAAATTGGTCAAATTAACGGCTTAAGCGTAGTAGATACAGGTTATATTTCTTTTGGAAGACCTTTAAAAATTACTTGTACAGTATTTAAAGGAAGCGGAGATATTATTGATATTCAAAAGGAATGTAATATGAGCGGAAATATTCATTCAAAATCCATAGCTATTTTGAAAGGATTTATTAATTATCTGATTGGAGATTATGGGAAATTACCAGTAGATTTTCATTTATGCTTTGAGCAGTTATACGGAAAAATTGAAGGCGATAGTGCAACAGTAGCAGAGGCGGTTTGTTTATTGTCTGCCATAAGTAAAATTCCAATAAGACAGGATATTGCAGTTACTGGATCTATTAATCAATTTGGAGAGGTACAGCCAATTGGAGGAATCAATGAAAAAATAGAAGGTTTTTTTTATGTATGTAAGGCAATGGATAAGGTTGATGGGAAAGGGGTTTTAATGCCTTTAATAAATAAAAATAATATTGTATTAAACAAAGAAGTGGAAGATGCCATAAAAGAAAGAAAATTCACCTTGTATACTATGGAAAACTTTCAAGATGCAATTGAAGTTTTAATGGGTGATAACAAGATTGATTACAAAAAAATAATTGAAGCTTCAAAATACGAATTAAAAAGATACAATGGTAAGAGGTAAGAAGTAAGAGGTAAGAAGTAATGCGTGTTATATTATGTAACAATACTTTATTTCTTACCTAAAGTTTTCTTTATTTTTTTACTTTTTTATACATTAAACCTAAAGTTAACTACGTCCCCATCTTTCATTACATATTCCTTACCTTCCAGTCTATAAAGACCTTTTTCCTTTGCAGAACTTTCGCTGCCACAGTTTACAAGGTCATCGTAGGAAACAATTTCAGCACGTATAAAGCCTCTTTCTATATCTGAATGGATTTTTCCGGCAGCGGCAGGTGCTTTTGTCCCAATTTGGATAGTCCAAGCTCTAACCTCTGTTTGACCAGCAGTTAAAAAGCTCATTAATCCTAGCAATTTGTAGCTGCTATGTATTAATCTATCTAGACCAGATTGTGAAAGTCCATATTCGGATAGCATTTCATTTAGCTCTTCTCCTTCTAAAGAGGATAATTGCTCTTCAAGGCTTGCACAAATTATTATTACCTCAGCATTTTCCTTTAACGCTAGTGATTTTACCTCTTTAACATAATCGTTCTCAGCATTGCCGCTTAATAAATCATCTTCAGATACATTTGCTGCATAAAGTACAGGCTTAGAAGTAATTAAAAACAATTCTTTTATAAAATCCTTTTCTTCTTCAGAAGTTTCTAACGTTCTAGCAGGATTACCAGCTTCAAGATGGGCTTTTAATCTTTCCATTATTTCCAAGTCTATTTTTGCTTTTTTGTCTCCAGAACGAGTCAGTTTTATAGTTTTCTCCATTCTTCTATCTAAAACTTCAAGATCTGCAAAAATAAGTTCAAGATTTATTGTTTCGATGTCTCTAATTGGATTTACGGAGCCTTCAACATGTACTATATTTTCATCTTCGAAGCATCTAACTACATGAACAATTGCAGCGGATTCTCTAATATGGGATAAAAATTTGTTGCCTAAGCCTTCTCCTTTGCTAGCACCTTTTACAAGTCCAGCTATATCGTAAAATTCAATAGAAGCATGAACTACTTTCTTTGAATTATAAAGTTTTTCAAGCACTTCCAGTCTTTTGTCTGGAACATCAACAACCCCAACATTTGGTTCAATAGTACAGAAGGGATAATTTGCTGATTCAGCACCAGCTTTTGTAATTGCATTAAACAATGTACTTTTGCCTACATTTGGAAGTCCTACAATTCCTAATCTCATCTACTTACATTCCTTTCAAATTGTATTTAATATCTTAACAATTATAACCTACAATTAAACCTATTTCAAAGAATTTAAAAAAATCTTAAAAAAATTATTAAAAAAAGAAGGAATTTTAGATTTTTTATAGAATTAATAGTTTGAATAGTGGATGAAAGTGGTTTAAAGTGGAGAGAAAGAATCAGAGGTGCCCAAAATGTTAATTGGTGAATTTCAACATGCCCTTGATAATAAAAACAGAATAATCGTTCCTTCTCGAATAAGAGAAGATTTGGGTGATGTTTTTATTTTAACTAAGGGGTTAGATGGGTGCTTATACGGTTATCCTATGAATGAGTGGAAAATTCTTGAGGATAAGTTAAAAAAACTTCCTCTCACCAATAAAGATGCAAGAGCCTTTGTAAGGTTTTTCTTCTCCGGTGCAAATGAAATATGTGTTGATAAACAAGGGAGAGCACTTTTACCACAAAACCTAATAGAATATGCATCTATTGATAAGGAAATTATAAGTATAGGTGTTTCAACTAGGGTGGAAATTTGGAGTAAGGAAAAATGGAATGAATATAATGAATCTGAAATAGATATGGATGGAATTGCAGAAAAAATGAATGAACTTTTATTATAAGGAGAAAGCTATGGAATTTAAGCATGTTTCGGTTTTACTAAACCAATGTATTGAAGGCCTAAAAATTAAAGAAGATGGAATTTATGTAGATTGTACGCTTGGTGGAGCTGGGCATTCATATGAAATTTTAAAATGCTTAAGTAAAAATGGAAGACTTATCGGCATAGATCAAGATATGGATGCTATAAATGCTGCAAAGGAAAGATTAAAGGAGTTTTCTAATTTTACAGCTGTTCACGATAATTTTTATAATATCACCAATGTTTTACATAGTTTAAATATAGAAAGGGTAGATGGGATACTCATGGATTTAGGAGTTTCTAGTTATCAGCTAGATGAGGCATCAAGAGGTTTTAGCTATATGCACGATGCACCTTTAGATATGAGGATGAATAGAGAAAATTCTTTTAGTGCTTTCCAAATTGTAAACGAATATAGCGAAAAACAATTAGAAGATATAATAAAAAATTATGGGGAAGAAAGATTTGCTAAAAGAATTTCGTCGTTTATTGTAAAGAATAGAGAAATAAAGACGATAAATACAACATTTGAATTAGTAGATATAATTAAGAGTGCTATTCCGGCTAAATTTAGACGAGAAGGACCACATCCTGCAAAAAGAACTTTTCAAGCAATAAGAATAGAGGTTAATAAAGAACTTGAGATATTAAAAAATGCTATAGAGGATAGTGTTCAAAAATTAAATACTGGGGGTAGAATTGCTATAATAACATTTCACTCCTTAGAAGATAGAATAGTAAAAACAACCTTCAAGAAGCTTCAAGACCCTTGCGAATGTCCAAAAGAATTTCCGATTTGTATTTGCGGTAAGGAGTCGATGCTTAATATAATTACAAAACGGCCGATTGAAGCAGATGAAAAAGAATTAAGTGATAATCCAAGGAGCAGAAGTGCAAAGCTGAGAGTGGGAGAAAGAATATAACATGAGATAGGGGGAAATGTTTTGTCAGCTTTAAAGGAAAGATACGATTATAATGGAAATGCGGTAATAGTTCCAAAAAGGGAACCGGAATTTGATGATGAAAAATTAAAAAAGATAAAAAAAGAAAGGCAGGAAGAACTAAGAAGAAAACTTAACGAAAGAAATAAAGCAAGAGCAAAACTTATTTTGTTTATATTTGCATGCTTTATTATAGGTTTTTCTTTGCTTTATAGATATTGTGAAATCTATACTTTGCAAAATAATTTGGTTGCAGCACAGTTAAAGGAAAATAATATTAAGAGAAGCAATCAAGACTTGCAGTATAGCTTAGCACAAAATAATAATATTGGAACTTTAGAGCAAAAGGCGGCGGCATTAAACATGACTCTTCCAGACAGCAATTCAGTAGTATATGTGAATTTAAATAAAAAAACTGTTGTTGCTCCGTCAGTTAATAATACTGACAGTTCAAAAAAAGTTTCTTTTATAGATTTTATAAAAAATATATTTGCTTTTTAAAAAAATAAAGCCTTCTAAAGGTTTGATTTGTTTTGTTACATATAATATTGTAATAATTTTATTGGATAAACAATAAAATTATTGTAACAAAACAAATCGCTTTATGGAGGTTTCTTATTTTGGGAAAAAAACAATTTAGAGATTTGATTACTACAAAGTATAAACTAGTTATCGTTCTTATTATTTTATTTTCATTTGTGATACTGTTAACATATAGATTGTTTTATGTAATGGTTATATTGTCTCCTAAATATAAAAAAATGGCAATCGATCAATGGACAAGTGAAGTTAAAATTTCTGCAAAACGGGGAAGGATTCTAGATAGAAACGAAAAAGAGTTAGCTGTAAGCGGCAACGTATATAGAATAGATTTAGATTTGATAACTATTAGAAATTATATTGCTGCAAATAAAAGTTTATCCTTGGATATAATTGCAAATAAACTAAGTTTAGATACTGGAATGAAGAAGGAAGATGTAAGTAAATTATTAAACTATAGATTGAAAGATGGAAATTTAGCTGGTTCTTCAAGTTTGTGTAGAAGGGTAGATAAGGATGTAGCTGATAAAGTTAATGGTGAAAAGATTAAAGGTGTTATAGTTTCACCAGATACAAAGAGATATTATCTTAATGATAACTTTTTATCACAAGTAATTGGACATACTAATTCTGATGGTAAAGGACTTACAGGGATAGAACTTCAGTATGACAGCTATCTTTCTGGTACCCCTGGTAAAAGAATGTCTGAAATCGATAAAAATAGTGACAATCTTTATTACACAGTTTCCGAGTATAATAAACCTATACCAGGAGATGACGTGGTATTAACTATCGATGAAATAATACAAGATTTAGCAGAAAAAAATGCACAGCAAGCACTAGTTGATAATAAAGCAAAAGCGGTATCTATTATTGTCATGAACCCTAAAAATGGTGAAATATTAGCTATGGCAAATAAGCCGGACTATAATCCTAATGAGCCCTTTGATAAGACAAAAAGCTTTGCTGAACTTCAAGGTGAATGGAGAAACAGGGCGGTAAATGATGCTTTTGAACCAGGCTCAATATTTAAGGTTATTACTGCTGCCGCTTCTTTAGAAGAAAAAGTTGTTAGCGATAAAGATAAATTCGTTTGTAATGGAAGCATAACAATAGCAAATAAAGTAATTCATTGTTGGAAACGAACGGGTCATGGAACTGAAAATTTTGTGGATATATTAAAAAATTCCTGTAATGTTGGGTTTGCAACACTTGGACAAAGGCTAGGAGCATCTAATCTTAATAAATGGATTCAAAAATTTGGCTTTGGGCAGAAAACGGGAATAGATCTTCCTGGTGAAGCTAAAGGGATTGTAAAACCAACAGCTAAAATTGGACCTATAGATTTAGCTACTATTGCTTTTGGTCAGGCAAATACAGCATCTATGATACAATATTTAAAAGCTTTTAATGCTGTTGCTAACAATGGTATTGAAACAACACCTCATATAATGAAAAAAATTGTAAGCTTTGATGGTAATAATAATGAAATTGTTCAAAAGGCTTATAGCCAGCCTAAAGAGGTAGCTGTTATTTCACAATCTGTGGATAAAGAATTAAGAGCAGATTTAGAAAAGGTTATTTCGGAAGGAGGAGGTAAGAAAGCATATATCGAAGGTTACCATATAGCGGGTAAGACAGGAACAGCACAAAAGCCTAATCCTAAAGGTGGAGGATATGAAGCTGGAAAATATATAGCTTCCTTTGCAGGTATGGCACCAGCAAATAATCCTCAAATTACTATAATGGTTTCAATAGACGAACCGGATCCATCAAATTATTATGCAGGACAAATTGCAGCACCAGTTGCAAAACAAATGTTTTATGATGTATTTAATTATTTAAATATAAATACAAATGTGGTTTCTAATGAGGTGACTGAAAGTATGCTAAAAGATGTGACGGTTCCCAATGTTAGAGGCATGAAAAAAGAAGATGCTTTTAAAGTTTTAAAAGAAAATAATTTAACTTTTAATGTTGATGAAAATGGTGATTATATAAGCAATATAGTACCTATGCCTGGTGCAACGGTTAAAGAAGGCACAAAAGTAGTACTTTACACAGGTAATAGTCCAAACTATAATAATAATGATATTGAAGTGCCAGATTTAACAGGGTTAAGTAAAGAAAAAGCAGAAGAAAAATTAAATGGGTTAGGGTTAAAATGTAAGTTTAATGGAACAGGAATGGTATCAGAGCAAAATATAAGCTGTGGTACTAAAGTAAATAAAGGTACAGTTGTTACAATGGATTTAGATGTTGTTGGAGATTGACTTTTTTTAAAATAGATAGAATAAAATTTAGAAAAGTTTTATTCTATCATCTCACACTATAGATATTAAAAATAGGAGTTGGTATTGTGAAGCTTAAGAACATATTAGAAGGTGTAGATTTTAAGCTAATTAAGGGTGACCTAGAAATAAATATAAATAACATCGCTTATGACTCAAGAAAAATTAAACAAGGGGATATGTTTGTATGCATAGAAGGCTTTTTAACTGATGGTCATAAATATATTGATAGTGCTATTAATTGTGGTGCAACTGTTATTGTATGCACAAAACTTCCTGCAGTTATTGGCGATTGCACGGTTATTTTGACTAAAGATAGCAGAAAAGCATTGTCTTTAATAGCTGCAAACTATTTTGATAAACCTGCAGAGAAGATGAAAATTATTGGAATAACAGGCACAAACGGAAAGACCACATCTGCTTTTATGATAAAAAGGATGCTAGAGGTAGCTGGTCATAAGGTGGGACTTATTGGTACAATTGCAAATTACATAGGTGACAAAAAAATCAAAACGGAAAGAACTACGCCAGAATCATTGGAGCTCCAACAGCTTTTTAATGAAATGGTATTATCGGGAGTAACATATTGTGTTATGGAAGTTTCTTCTCATTCCTTGTATCTTGATAGAGTATACGGAATACGATTTGAAGAAGGGGTTTTTACAAATCTTACTAGAGACCACTTGGATTTTCATAAAACCTTTGAAAATTATTATAATGCAAAGCTTATTTTATTTAAAAATAGCAAAACTAGTATTATAAATATAGATGATGAATATGGCAAAAGGGTATTTGAAGATATAAATAATGAAAAGCTAACATATGCCATAGAAAATAAAGAGGCAAAAGTAAAAGCAGAAAATATACTTATGAATTCAAAAGGTGTTAACTTTGATTTAGTGAGTGGAAATGATAAAATTAATATCAATATAAAAATTCCAGGAAGATATAATGTTTATAATTCATTAGGTTGTGCAGCTGTAGGAATATGTGAAAAGCTAACTTTAAAACAAATAAAAGAAGGCCTTTTAAATAGTGTAGTTCCAGGTAGACTTGAGGCTATTGGAGAAAAATTCAATTTAGATTTTGAAATTATTTTAGATTATGCACATACGCCTGATGCATTAAATAATGTGCTAAAAACGGCTAGAGAGTTTACAAGAGGAAGACTTATTTCAGTATTTGGTTGTGGTGGTGACAGAGATAAAACAAAGCGTCCGATAATGGGTGAGATTGGTACTGACCTAAGTGATTTTGCAATCATTACATCAGATAATCCGCGCTCAGAAGAACCTATGGATATTATAAATGATATTATGGTTGGCGTAAAAAAAGATAATATGATAATAGAAGTAAATAGAAAAGAAGCTATCAAAAAGGCTATATTAGAAGCAAAAAAAGACGATGTAATAGTGATAGCTGGGAAAGGTCATGAAGATTATCAAGTATTAAAAAATGAAACAATACATTTTGACGAGAGAGAAGTTATTGCACAGATTTTAAAGGAGCTGTTTTAATTGGAAGATATTACGTTAAATGAAGTACTAGAGGCTGTTAAAGGTCAGCTTATTAATGAAGGAATATTAAATAAATTTAATGTTATAAGTACTGATACAAGAAAAATTGAAGAAGGCAGTATTTTTATAGCTTTAAAAGGTGAAAATTTTAATGGAAATGAATTTATATTAGAAGCAATAAAAAAAGGTGCAGCTCTTTGTATTATTGATGAGCTAAAATTTCCCAAAGAAAGCCTTGACATAAATGCTTCAATAATAAAGGTGGAAAATACAAAGACCGCTCTTTTGATGTTAGCAGAGTATTATAGAAGTACCCTTCCAATAAAGATAATAGGGCTTACAGGTAGTACTGGTAAAACTACAACAAAAGATATTACATCGGCACTATTAATGGGGAAATATAAAGTTTTTAAAACACAAGGAAACTTTAATAATGAAATTGGACTTCCGCTTATGATTTTCAATTTAGATAAAAGCTATGAAGTAGCTGTACTTGAAATGGGAATGAGTAATTTAAATGAAATTCATAATATGTCAAAGGCTGCAAAACCTGATATTGCATTAATAACAAACATTGGAGTTTCTCACCTGGAAAACCTTAAAACAAGACAAAATATATTAAAGGCTAAAATGGAAATAACACATTTTTTTCAAGTAGAAAACACTTTGATTTTGAATGTTGATAATGATTTATTAAGTGAAGCTTCAAATGAAGAAAGAAACTATAATTTAATAAAAACAGGTACAACTTTAGCAGCAGATTACGTAGCAAAAAATATAATATTAACAGAAAATAGTGTCACTTTTGATGTGTATTATAAAGAAAAGTTGGAGTATAGTGGATTTAAGCTAAATATTCCTGGAAAGCATAATGTACTAAATGCTATTCTTGCAATTGCAGCTGCAAAGTTATTAGGAGTTACATACGAACAAATGCAAGAAGGTTTAAAAACATTAACAATGACGTCTATGAGATTGGATATTATAAAAGGTAGAAGATTTACGTTAATAGATGATTGTTATAATGCAAGTCCAGATTCTATGAAAGCAGCTATAGATGTATTAAATGACGTAAAAGGTAAAAGAAAGCTTGCTATAGTTGGTACTATGAGGGAACTTGGAGACAATGCTTATGAATTACATAAAGAAATAGGGGAATATTTAAAAAATAAAAGGATAGATTGTCTAATAACAACTGGGGAATTTGAGAATGCATATAAAGATGGCTATGATAAAAGTGAATGTTTTTATTGCTTTGAAAGTATAGATAAAATAAATGAATTTTTAAAAGGATTTTTAATGGAAGAAGATGTAGTAATGGTAAAAGCATCAAGGTCCATGAAATTTGAAAAAATCGTTAACGAAATAAAAACATTAAACTTTTAAGAATAGGAGAAAATTATGAACATATTAATTTATGCAGTATTAGTTTCTTTTTTAATATCACTTCTTCAAGGACCGTTATTTATACCTATACTTAGGAGGCTTAAATTTGGGCAAAATATAAGAGAAGAAGGACCTAAAAGCCACCAAAAGAAGGCTGGAACTCCAACAATGGGAGGAATAATTTTTATAATTACGGCTGCTTTAACCTTAGTAATTATGTCAAACCAAATTAAAGGCAGCACTTCAGCAATATTTTGTTTTGTATGTTTTTTTGGTTTTGGAATTATAGGTTTTTTAGACGATTATTTAAAAATACTTCGAAAAAAAAATGAAGGTTTAACTGCAAAGCAAAAAGCAGGATTACAGCTAATATTTTCATTTGTTATTGCAATATATGCTGCGATCAATATAGGAACGGATTTATATATACCAGTAATTGGACGTTCTCTTCAACTAGGAACTGTACCGTATGTTATTTCTATAGTATTCTTTTTACTTGCAGTTAGTAATGGTGTCAATTTAACGGATGGCTTAGATGGGCTTGCAACCTCAGTAACTTTATTGGTATTAACTTTCTTTGCTATGGTAAGCTTCTCTTGGCATAATTTTCAGCTTGCTATATTTTGTGCTATAATAGCGGGTGCACTTTTAGGCTTTCTAAGATATAATTCCTTTCCTGCCCAAATTTTTATGGGGGATACAGGCTCCCTTGCACTTGGAGGTGCAGTGGCAGCAATAGCAATAGTGCTTAAACTTCCGCTAATAATTTTAATTGTAGGTGGAATTTACGCTGCAGAAGTATTATCGGTAGTAATTCAGGTAACTTACTATAAAATGACTAAAAAGAGATTTTTTAAGATGGCACCTCTTCATCACCATTTTGAACAGTTAGGTTGGCATGAAAGCAAAGTTGTAGCTGTATTTTCTATTGTAACTGTAATATTATGTTTGTTTGCATTCTTATCTCTTTAAACTGAGCATATTAAAAATTTCCTTGGAGGTATATTATGAAAAAAACCAAACTTTTAAAAAAGGTTGAGGTTGATTTTACTTTATTTATTGTTATATTAGCAATTTTGGTTATTGGAGTTATAATGGTTTATAGTGCAAGTTCCTATAGTGCACTTAATAATCCAGCTATTCATGATGATATGTATTACTTTAAAAAGCAACTTATAGCTGCTTTTCTTGGACTTTTTTTGATGCTCGTAATCGAGAAAATAGATTATCATAAAATAAAGAAATATACAAATATAATTTTGATTATTACATTTGTACTTCTAATATTAGTAGTTTTAATTGGACCATCAATAAATGGAGCAAAGAGATGGATAAATGTAGGACCGTTGGGGCAGCTTCAGCCTTCGGAAATTGCAAAGTATGCAATAGTTTTGTTGCTTGCAAAAGGTATAGAAAAGACTGGTGAGAGAATAAAAAAATTTAGTACAGTCATTGTGTATCTATTTGTAGCAGCGTTTTTTGCAGGAATGGTTTATATAGAAAAGAACTTAAGTATTGCCTCTGTTATAATGATAGTAAGTATAATCATTATTTATGTTGGAGGTGCAAAGTGGCAATATATAGCTGCTCTTATTGGATCTCTTTTGCCGATTGGTTTGGTTTTTATATATGCTGAAGCTTATAGAATAAATAGGCTTATGACATTTTTGAATCCATGGCAAGACCCTAAAGGCAAAGGATATCAAATAATACAGTCCTTTTATGCACTAGGCTCTGGAGGAATATTAGGTTTGGGCTTCGGACAATCAAGACAAAAATGTTATTATATTCCTGAGCCCCATAATGACTTTATATTTGCTATAATAGGTGAAGAACTAGGCTTAATTGGATGTGTTTTTATTATTATACTATTTCTTATTATGATACAAAGAGGAATTTCCATTGCAATGAATGCAAAGGATACTTATGGAACACTTCTAGCAGTAGGCATAACTTCAGTAATTGCGATTCAGGCAATAATAAACATTGCAGTTGTTACTGGTTCAATGCCAGTAACAGGAGTACCACTTCCCTTTATAAGTTATGGAGGGTCATCTTTATTATTTAATTTAATGGCAATGGGTATTTTGCTAAATATATCTTCTCAAAAGGAAAGAAAATAAGGAATTTTTAGAGTATATTCAAATAATAATTTAATAATTTATTTATTTTATTAGATATAGTAGTATGGTATTATTTAATATATAAATACTTACAGGGTGAGATAATGGTTAAAAGTAATAATGAGTTAATTCAAAGACGAAAAAGAAAAGTGCGTATAAAGAGAATGTTTTTATTTACTATTATTTTAATAGCAGCGTTAGTTACTTTATGTTTGAAATTACCATATTTCAACATTAAAAATATAAATATTTCAAATAATAAAATTGTTAAAAGTGAACAAATACAAAATTATATTAAAAGTGCATATGGCACTAATATTTTTTATTTAAATACTTCCAAACTTGAAGCTTCTTTTAAAAGTGACCCGTATATTTCCAGTGTTCAAATCACAAAAAAATTGCCAAATACTTTAAACGTTGAAGTAGCAGAAAGAAATGCTGTGTTTTTTGTAAAAAAAGGCAATAAATACGATGTTATTGACAATAATGGGATGGTTTTAGAAGAAAGTAGTAGCATACAAAATATGAATTTAATAGAGCTTATAGGAGTAGATGCTAATAAACTTCAAGTTAGTAAGCAAATAAGTGTTAATGATCCTAGTGAACTAAGCTTTATTAATAGTATCACAGCTATTATTTTAAATAATGCAAGTTGTAAAAGTATAAACAAAGTTGATATTTCAAATAGCTCAGCTATAAGCGTATATTATAACAATATTTGCATCAAACTAGGCTCTGCTGATGATTTAGTTAAACAATTAAATGAAGCAATTAATATTATACTTGCTGAAAATCTTCAAAAATCCAATGGTTATGTAGATGTAAGTTCAGTGACACATCCAGTGTATGCAGTACAAAAATAGGGGGAAGAAATTGTATGAAAAAATTGATAGGTCAAATACCATTAGTATTAGTTTGTGCGATACTTGG
>JAJXWJ010000035.1 GCA_021781655.1 Bacillota bacterium
ATTGTTTGATGTTAGCTCATCGCTATTTTATTAAACTTGCCTTAGCAAGCTCAAATGAATTGCTGGTTTACTTATTATTCTTACATCTGTTTAATTTTCAAGGACCATCTTGCTGTCATCTGACAGCCTGTTTAGTTTATCAAACAAACTCATACTTGTCAACTGTTTTTTTAGTTGATTTTAAGTTTGTTTGTCATCACCTCTCGGCGACAGATAATATAATAACATAAACAATTAACTTGAATTCTTTATAAAATTAATTTTATTAAAATTATATGCAGTTTACTACATATTATTCTAAAATACTTCATTTTTCTTATATTGATACACAAGGATAAGTTTTTGTATAAAACTTATCCTTGATTAACATATTACATGTGAATTCATTAAGGTCAAATCTTTGAACCTATTTATTTTCATTTCTATACAACACAAAATATTTTTTTATGCGCAAAAAAAAACAGGTTAAAAAACCTGTTTTTTTGGTGGAGATAAAGAGATTCGAACTCTTGACCCCCTGCGTGCAAGGCAGGTGCTCTCCCAGCTGAGCTATACCCCCATATGGTGGACCTTCAGGGACTCGAACCCCGGACCGACCGGTTATGAGCCGGTTGCTCTAACCAACTGAGCTAAAGATCCAGTACCTGGCAACAACCTACTCTCCCACTAGGCCTCCCCAGCAGTACCATCGGCGCTTTAGAGCTTAACCTTCGTGTTCAAAATGGGAACGGGTGTTTCCTCTAAGCTATAGATACCAGATAGATAATAACCATAAATAAGCTATTACAGTAAATAAGTATACTGTAAAAACTATTATATGTCAATCTATTTTTCACACTATATAATTTTCTATATAAAGTCTATTTTCCCAAAAGATTATACGTAGAGGTTTTTCTTATCCAACCTTACTTATACTATATCTTTGTTGAATCTATAAGCCCGTTAGACGTTTCTGTTATTTGTTCTATAGTTGCATTCATTTCTTCTGTTGCCGCCGCGTGATTTTCAGCAATTGAATTAGCCTTATTTACATAAGTCATTATATCATCTATAGATTGTTTCATTTCAGTAAGTAGCTTTAATACCTTTTTTGATGATTCACTGCTGTTTTGTGATAAATTCCTCATTTCTTGAGAAACAACAGAAAAACCTTTACCTGCTTCACCAGCTCTAGCTGCTTCTATTGCAGCATTTAATGCTAACAAATTTGATTGTGACGCTATACTTTGAATAGAACTAATTATTACATCAGTCTCATTAATTTTATTTTTTGTATTATTAGCAAATAGTACAATATCATTTATTACGGTTGATAAATCTTGAGAACCCTTTGCTATTTCTTGAATCGCACTGCTTGTATTATTAATAGATAAAATCAATTCTTTTGCCATATCCTCAGCGTGTGATTTATTTTCCAAACTTTTTGCCACACCAATTGCACCAATTACTTGACCATTTGAATTCATTAAAGGATAAGCAATAGCCATAAACTCGATTCCATAAGCTTCCTTAGGCACAACAGCAGAAAGCGTCTTATTTGCTTCCATAGCTAAAAATAGAGGATTGTCTTTTGGAATTATATCACCCTCTTTAAAATCTATAGGAACTTTGTTATTTATATAAGATATAATACATTTTTCTCTGTCAGTAATGCATGTTGATATATCTTCATGAATTAGACCACCTAAAATTGGCAATACATCTTTAAATGAATTTATTATGTTGCTTTCCATATATCTTCCTCCTTTGAACTGTATATCTTATACCAAAAATCCTAATTAATTTCTAGCATTAGCCTTTTTAATTTTATCAAACAACAATTAAAAGGTCAATAATAATCTGAACTTTCAGTAAATTTCAACTCAGAGGTTGTCGCAATCTTTTTTCATTTGCTGCAGCCCCTATAAAATTTAATTTTCTGTTATTGAATTCACAAGTTCTTTAAATCTATTACCTCTAACTTCAAAATTCAAAAACATATCAAAACTTGCACATGCTGGAGAAAGAGTTACTATATCACCTTTAACTGCTATTTGTTCAGCTTTTTTAACAGCTTCTTCAATATTATTTACTACATATATAGGTATCTCTATTTTTTTATTTGCCATAACTTCATCAAATACCTTTTTTATTTTTTCTTTTGTAGCCCCAAATAAAATTAAACTTTTAATACTATCGTAACCTTTTTCAGCTAAAGGCTCAAATGGTATGAGTTTATCATATCCACCTGCTATTAAAATTACTTTTTCATCAAATGCACTTAAACTAGCTAAGGTTCTAGTTGGACTTGATGCTATTGAATCATTATAATAATTTACACCATTTACTTCTTTAATAAATTCTGCTCTATGTTCAACTCCCTTAAAGCTTTTAGCAACTATCCTCATGCTTTCAATACTAGCATCGTCTACTGTAGCACAAAATGCAGCCAAATAATTTTCTACATTGTGCATCCCTTTTATTATAATTTCGTCCTTTTTACAAACATAATTATCCCTTACATATAGATTACCTTCAGAATAATATGCTCCTTTTTTAACTTTTTCTTTAGTGCTAAATTCTAACACTTTACCCTTAACTTCATTTTTCATAGCTGCAGTAATTTTATTATCTTTGTTTAATATAGTTATTCCATCTTGCATTTGAAATTTAAAAATATTTTTTTTCGCTTCAATATATTCTTCCATTCCTTTATGCATATCTAAGTGGTTTGGACTTAAATTTGTAATTACTGAAATGTCGGGAGATACATTCATGGTCATTAATTGAAAACTAGACAGTTCTAATACGACTCTATCTTCATCTTTTATCTCCTCTATTTTAGTAAATAAAGGTGTTCCTATATTACCACCTACCCATGTTTTATATCCCTCTTGTTTTAAAATATTGTATATTAGAGATGTAGTAGTAGTTTTACCATCGCTACCCGTTACTCCTATTATTTTTCCGTTGCAATATTTTACAAACTCCTCCATTTCGGATGTTATATATGCTCCTTCATTTTTAGCTTCAACAAATTCTTTTATATCAATCCTCATTGAAGGGGTCTTAAATATAACTTCAAAACCCTTTAAGTTTTCTAGATAATTATCACCTAATTCCAAATCCACACCCATATTTTCAAGTTCAATTGCTAAATCTTTGATATCTTCTTTATTTTTTTTATCAAAAGCGGTAACCTTTGCACCTAATTTGACCAAAAAATATATTAACGGTCTGTTACTTATACCTATTCCGACTACTGCTGTTTTTTTATTTTTTATATAATTCTTAAATTCTCCAAAATTTTTATTCATTTTTCCCTCCTAATGTTACATTATTTTATTATATAGCTTATAAAAACAAGTAAATACTTACATGTTTCTTGAAAAATAATGCAATGAAATTAATTTTAATTTTCAATATAATTAAAAAATAATTATAAATCAATTTCCTATTTTATACAATTCGGCAGTTCGACAATAATATATTGTCGATATTTGTCGTAATTTTTAGAATAGAAAAGCTTGAAAAATATTTTTGTAGGTATTGCATATTTATTCTCACATATGCTATAATAATGTTGTGCCGTAAGGAAACATTAATATAATTCCCCAAATTTTAATTGAACATATAACATATCCCCATGATTAAACCCTATTTTTGCCGAACACCGTGTTCGGCATTTTTTTTATTTTCTAAGTAATACAGACTATTAGATGTAACATATACATTAAAAATATTACATCTAATTAGCTTGCACCTTAGTAATTTAAAAAATCAGTTTATTCTCTAAAAAGTTCTCTAATTCATCAATTTTTATTCTTACTTGATCCATTGTATCTCTATCTCTTATAGTTACAGTATCATCTTCTAATGTATCAAAATCAACAGTAATGCAATATGGAGTTCCAATTTCATCTTCTCTTCTATATCTCTTTCCTATACTTCCAGCTTCGTCGTAATCGATGTTAAATTTCTTACTTAAACTATCGAAAACCTGTAAAGCTTTATCTGATAATTTCTTGCTAAGCGGAAGAATTGCAGCTTTGAAAGGAGCTAGTGCCGGATGTAAATGAAGAACAGTTCTAACATCTCCACCTTCTAATTGTTCTTCGTCATATGCATCAACTAGAAATGCCAAAGTCACTCTATCCGCTCCAAGAGATGGCTCTATAACATATGGTACATATTTTTCGTTTGTTACTGGATCTAAATATGTTAAATCCTCACCAGAATGTTCCATATGTTTCTTTAAGTCATAATCTGTTCTATCAGCTATGCCCCAAAGTTCTCCCCATCCAAAAGGAAATCTGTATTCTAGGTCTGAAGTTGCTTTGCTGTAAAAAACTAGTTCTTCTTTAGAATGATCCCTCATTCTAATTGATTCTTTTGTAATTCCTAAACCTAATAAAAAATTCAAGCAATAATCTTTCCAATAATTAAACCATTCTAAATCTGTTCCTGGCTTACAAAAAAACTCTAATTCCATCTGCTCAAATTCTCTTATTCTAAAAATAAAATTTCCAGGTGTTATTTCATTTCTAAAAGCTTTACCTATTTGACCTATTCCAAATGGTACTTTTTTTCTAGAAGTTCTTTGAACATTTTTAAAATTAACAAATATACCCTGTGCAGTCTCAGGTCTCAAGTAAATTTCAGCTTTAGCATCTTCTGTTACACCTTGGTAAGTTTTGTACATCAAATTAAATTTTCTAATATCCGTAAAATTAGTTTTGCCACACTTTGGACATGCAATTCCATTTTTATCAATATACTCTTTTAATTGTTCATTGGTAAATCCATCCGCACTTGCTACTTCTACACCATTATGAGACATATGCTCTTCAACAAGCTTATCTGCTCTAAAACGAGATTTACATTCCTTACAATCCATTAGCGGATCTGAAAAACCTCCAACATGACCAGAAGCTACCCAAACTTCTCTATTCATTAGTATAGCACAATCAAGTCCAACATTATAAGGATTACCTTGAACAAATTTTGACCACCATGCTCTTTTTATATTGTTTTTAAGTTCTACGCCTAAAGGACCATAATCCCAAGAGTTAGCAAGACCTCCATATATATCTGATCCCGGAAATACAAAGCCTCTGTTTTTTGCTAATCCAACTATTTTGTCCATTGTTTTTTCAATAGCCATTATTATTACCTCCTAAAAATAAATATAAAAAAAGACTAATACCTCTAAGGGACGAAAGCTATACTTCCGCGGTTCCACCCTTATTGGCATCAGCCCTACTTTTTAAAGTATTACACTCAAAAGCTCCATTCACATCAAAATTATAGTTACTTCCACCAAACCGTAACCTCTCTAAAAAAAATTTTAATGTTACTTTTCTTTATCACAGTGTAGTTTATTCATAACAAAAAATAAAAATGGCTCCGCGAAAAGGATTCGAACCTTCAACCTATCGGTTAACAGCCGAGTGCTCCACCATTGAGCTATCGCGGAACGATTACATATACTATTATATCAATTTTTTTTCCTTTTGCAATAGTTAATTTTATTTTTTTAATAATTTTCTGTAAAAATTTCAAAATAACTTTTTGGATATAAGCATGCGGGGCATGCCTCTGGAGCCGATGCCCCTATATAAATATATCCACAGTTATTGCATTTCCATAAGGTTTCTTTATCTTTTGAAAACACTTTATTAGCTTCCATATTCGCAAGTAATTTTCTAAATCTCGTTTCATGTCTCTTTTCAACTTCAGCAATTGTACTAAATGCTGATGCTACTGCTTTAAAGCCTTCTCCCTGGGCTTCATTTCCAAAGGCAGGATACAAATCAGACCATTCTTCATTTTCACCAATAGCCGCTGATAATAGATTACCTTTAGTATCCCTTATAGCCACTGGATATTCTCCTGTAATTTCAATTTGATCCCCATTAGTATCCTCTTTTAATAAATCAAAAAATCTTTTTGCATGTGCTCTTTCATTTTCTGCCGTTTCATAAAAAACATTAGAAATTTGAACATATCCTTCTTCTCTAGCAATTGCTCCATAAAAAGTATACCTATTCCTAGCTTGAGATTCACCAGCAAAAGATTTTAATAGATTTTCAGCTGTTTTTGTTCCTTTCAAATTTGCCATTTTAATTTCACACCTCTTCCTTTATCAATATAATTATATATTTGTAAAACTTAATATAATTATGCAAAAAAAATAAAGAGTTTATTTATAAACTCTTTATTTTTTAATTTTAATAAAAGAAGTAAAGTATAACTAGTTTAATGGTTTCATTGTTGGGAATAATAGTACATCCCTTATAGAATAAGCATCTGTTAAGAACATAATTAATCTGTCTATACCTATTCCAAGTCCGCCTGTGGGAGGCATTCCTATTTCTAATGAATTAATAAAATCATCATCCATCATATAAGCCTCATCGTCTCCAAGTTCTCTTTCCTTAAGCTGTTGCAAAAATCTTTCCTTTTGAACTATCGGATCATTAAGCTCTGAGTATGCATTACAAACTTCTCTTCCAAAAACAAAACCTTCAAATCTTTCTGTAAAAGCTTCATTTCCTCTCTTCTTCTTTGTTAGTGGAGAAATTTCAACTGGATAATCATAAATAAAGGTAGGTTGTATCAACTTATCTTCTCCAAATGCTTCAAAGAATAGGTTTAATATCTCTCCTTTTGTGTAATCTTCAAGCTTTTTCTTTAATTCAATATTTTTCTCTTTTGCAACAATTCGTGCTTCTTCATCAGAATTTATTTCATTGAAGTCAACGCCTGAATATTCCTTAACTGCATCCACCATTGTAACTCTTCTCCAAGGTGGCGCAAAATCTATTTCTGTTCCTTGATATGAAACTTTAGTTGTACCTAAAACTTTTTCACAAACATATGCAACTAAGTTTTCTGTTATCTCCATCATATCATTATAGTCTGCATAAGCTTCATATAGCTCAATTACTGTAAATTCTGGATTATGCCTAACATCCATACCTTCATTTCTAAAGTTTCTGCCAATTTCATATACCTTTTCAAAACCACCAACTATTAATCTTTTTAAATATAATTCTGTAGCTATTCTTAAGTACATATCTATGTTCAAAGAATTATGGTGAGTTGTAAAAGGCTTTGCAGCAGCTCCCCCAGCTATTGGAGAAAGTATTGGAGTTTCAACTTCTAAATAATCTTTATTATCAAGGAATTCTCTAATAGCCTTTATTATTGCCGTTCTTTTAAAAAATGTGTCTCTAACTTCTGGATTAATTATTAAATCCACATATCTTTGTCTATATCTTAAATCTGGATCCTTTAATCCATGAAACTTTTCTGGAAGTGGCTTTAATGATTTAGTTAAAAGTTCAAAGTCGGTTATATGAATACTAACTTCCCCTGTTTTAGTTTTAAACACTTTTCCAGTAATAGCAACAAAGTCTCCGATATCAAAAGTTTTATAAAACTTTAATTTTTCTTCTCCTACATCATCAATCTTTATATATAGCTGAATTTTACCATATCTATCATGAATATCTGAAAACCCAGCTTTTCCGTGAACCCTTTTAGACATTAGCCTTCCAGCTACTGTTACTGTCTTTTCTTCTAATTCATCATAATTTTCTTTTATTTCTTTAGATGTATGAGTTCTATTTACCTTATATACATCAAAAGGGTCTCTTCCTTCTGCTTGTAAATCCGATAGTTTCTGTCTTCTTTCCCTAACAAGGACATTAAATTCTTCCTCTGCTTTTGCTTCCATTTTTAAAGCCTTAATTTCTTCCTTTGTTAACTGCTTTTCTTCGTTAGACATTTATTACCCTCCCGTATTTTCATAATACTGAAAAGTTATCACCATAATTAACTACAAAACTCTTTCCAATATTAATGTCTATGAATTTCTAAAATTTCAAATTTTGCTAAGCCGTCTGGAACTTGTGCTTCAACAACATCTCCAACTTTTTTCCCCATAAGAGCACTGCCAACTGGTGATTCGTTAGATATTTTATTTTCAAGAGGATCCGCTTCTGCTGAACCCACTATAGAAAAATCAATAACTTCATCAAAATCAAAATCTTTTACTCTTACTATTGTACCTACATTTACGATATCATCAGATATTTCTGATTCATCTACGATAGTTGCATTCTTTAACATATTTTCTAATTGAATAATTCTTCCTTCCAAGAATGCCTGGTCATTTTTTGCTTCATCATACTCGGAATTTTCGCTTAAATCTCCAAAGGAAAGAGCAACCTTTATTTTTTCAGTAATTTCTTTTCTTTTTGTTGTTTTAAGATATTCCAATTCATCTTCTAATTTTTTAACACCCTCGTAAGTCATAACATATTTCTTTGTTTCACTCATTATATTTTCTCCCCTTTTGATTACTAAAAAATTATTCATTTATAATAAATAAAATATTTTTATATATACTAATAAAAGACTACTAATGCAACCGTGTAGTCATTTAAGTAATTATAAATCAGCTCCTTACTATTGTCAATATTTACGTTATTAAACAATACACAATTTAGATATATATAAATATATTACAATCTGAATTATTCTATTCCATATACTTTATTTAGTTCATTCCTATATTTCTCCAAAATATCAAATACTTCTACACTATTTTTCTGAACATTTATTTTATTCTTAATATCTGTAGCATTTCTAAGTCCTTTTATATACCAAGCAATATGTTTTCTAAGCTCTCTTACTGCTTTTTCTTCTCCAAAATATTTTACAGCCTCTTGAATATGATTTATGCATACATCAATTTTTTCATTATATGTCGGTTTTACTGGATTTTTGCCAGAAAAGGCTTCTCCTATTTCTCTAAAAATCCAAGGATTTCCTTGTGCCCCTCTTGCTATTATTATACCATCACAATTAGTCTTTTCTACAAGATTTATAGCATCTTCAAATGTAAATACATCTCCATTACCTATTACAGGTATAGAAACAGCAGCCTTAATCTGTCTTATTATTTCCCAATCTGCCTTACCTTCATACATCTGTTTTCTAGTTCTTCCGTGCACTGCTACAGCGTCCGCGCCAGCAGCTTCCATTGCCTTTGCAAAATCAACAGCATTTATATTATCCTCGTCAAAACCTTTGCGAAACTTTACTGTAACTGGTTTAGATGATGCTCTTTTGATTTCTTTAATAATTTCAGAAGCAAGCTTAGGATTTTTCATCAATGCAGAGCCATCTCCATTTTTTACAATCTTAGGTGCTGGGCATCCCATATTTATATCTACAATACATATTTTTTCATCATTATTAAATTGCTCACAAGCTTTTGCCATAGCTAGCGGATCGCTACCAAATATTTGAACCGCAACTGGAGCTTCCTTTTTTGAAATCTTTAGTAGTTCCTCTGTATTTTTGCTTCCATACTGGAGTGCCTTTGCACTCACCATTTCAGTGTAAACCAGTCCACAGCCCATGCTTTTACATATACCTCTAAATATTATATCCGTTACGCCTGCCATTGGTGCAAGAAATACATTATTTTTAAATTCAAGGTTTGCTATTTTCATTTCAGCACCTACTTTTTATTCTTTTCATAGATTATCCTTAATCCTTCTAATGTTAAAAATGGATTTACTATATCAACATTTGACGATTCCGCACTAATTAATTTTGCTAAGCCACCAGTGGCAACTACTAAAGGCTTTTCTTCCTCTAATTCAAGCATTTCTGCTTTCATCTTTTCTACTATATATTCAACTTGCCCTATATAACCAAATACAATCCCGGCCTGCATACTATTAATTGTATTTCTAGCAATTATAGTTTCCGGTTTTACAAGTTCAACTCTTGGAAGCTTTGCTGCTCTTTGAAATAATGCATCCGAAGATATTTTGATTCCTGGGCATATAGCTCCACCAAGGTAGTCTCCATTTTTCCTAACTGCACAAAAAGTAGTGGCAGTTCCAAAATCAATTATTATAAGGGATCTTTTATATATTTCATGTGCCGCAACTGCATTTACAATTCTATCGGCACCTACTTCCTTTGGATTATCATACTTAACATTAATGCCAGTTTTTACACCTGGTCCTACTACTATTGGATCCAATTTGAAATATTTTCTAATCATATGCTCAAGAGAATACATAATATTAGGTACTACAGAAGATATTATAACTCCTTCAACCGAAATAACTTCCAGATTTGCTTGAGAAAATAGGTTCGAAACCTGAATTCCATATTCATCTGCAGACCTTAACACGTCTGTTGATAGCCTCCATTCAACAATTAACGTATTCTCTTTGTATACACCTAAAACTATATTAGTGTTCCCAACATCTAGTACTAAAATCATGGCATTACACCCCTTAAAAAATTTTAAGAGCGGCTTAAAAAAGCCACCCTTCATTACGAAAACTAAAAAGTTTAAATTACAATAGCTTTATTTTATCAAGTTACTTTGAGTTGGTCAAGTAAATTCATTTTTTTAAAATAGGCTTTTAAAATAATCCCTCAATAGAGCCATCTTCATGAATATCCATTCTTTCTGCAGCAGGAACTTTAGGAAGTCCAGGCATTGTCATCACATTTCCTGTTAATACTACTATAAAGCCAGCACCATTTGATACTTTAACCTCTCTAACATTTATTTTGAAACCACTTGGTCTTCCTAGTAAAGAAGCATTATCTGAAAGAGAATATTGGGTTTTTGCCACGCAAATTGGAAGTTTATCAAGATTAAAATTATGAAGCTCATCAATTTGTTTTTTTGCTGCATCTGTAAATGTTACTCCATCTGCACCATATATTTCTGTTGCAATTATATTGAGTTTTTCATCTATTGATAGTTTTTCATCATATAAACACTTAAAATTATTATCTTCCTTTTCAATAGCTTCAAGTACATTCTCTGCTAATTCTAATCCACCTTCTCCACCTTTTTCCCATACATCTGCTAGTGAGCATCTAACATTCAACTTATTACAATATTCTTTTATAAATTGTACTTCCTCTTGGCTATCAGATACAAATTTATTTATAGCGACAACCACAGGAATTTTATATTTTTTTACATTTTCAATTTGTTTTCCTAAATTTTCGATTCCTTTTGCCAACGCATCTATATTAGGAATATTTAATTCGCTCTTCATTAGTCCACCATGATGTTTTAAAGCTCTAACAGTTGCAACTATAACGGTACAGGATGGCTTGATATTACCATATCTACATTTGATGTCAAAGAACTTTTCTGCTCCAAGATCTGCCCCAAAACCTGCTTCTGTTACAGTATAATCAGAAAGACTAAGGGCCGTTTTTGTAGCTAAAATACTGTTGCAGCCATGTGCTATATTAGCAAAGGGTCCACCATGAATTATAGCAGGTGTGTTTTCCAATGTTTGAACAAGATTTGGTTTTATTGCATCTTTCATTAAAAGAGCAAGCGCTCCCTCTACATTTAATTGTTTGCAATAAACCGGATTGCCATCTATATCATAGGCTACAACTATATTGCTTATCCTTTCCTTTAGGTCCATTAAACTTGTTGAAAGGCATAAAATTGCCATAATCTCTGAAGCAACTGTTATCATAAACCCATCTTCTCTAGGAACACCATTAATTTTACCACCTAGTCCAACTACAGTATTCCTAAGTGCTCTATCATTAATGTCTAAAACTCTTTTAAATACTATTCTTCTCTGATCTATTTTTAAGCTGTTACCTTGATGCAAATGGTTGTCTATAGTTGCACATAAAAGATTATTTGCAGAAGTTATTGCATGCATATCGCCAGTGAAATGCAAGTTTATATCCTCCATTGGAACCACTTGTGCATATCCGCCGCCAGCTGCTCCGCCTTTTACTCCAAAGACAGGCCCTAAGGAAGGTTCTCTTAATGCTATGATTACATTTTTATTTTTTCTGGCAAGTGCATCACCAAGTCCAACTGTAACAGTAGATTTACCTTCTCCTGCTGGAGTTGGATTTATTGCAGTTACTAAAATCAGCTTTCCTTCACTTTTGCCTCTTTTTAAAACATCTAAAGAAATTTTACACTTATATTTACCATAAAAATCTATGTCATCTTCTTTTAGTCCAATTTTTTCTGCAACCTTACTAATTGGGTTCATTTTAGCCCCTTGTGCTATCTCTATATCTGTTTTCATTAAAAACACGCCCCTTTTTAATACAAATATTATTTACAATGATAATAACAAGAAACATTATATCACAACATTTTACCATCTACAAAAAAAGTTATTAAAATTCAGCAATTTAAAGATTTGATTTGTTTTTTAAAAAATAAATAGAGCAGTCGCTATTATAAAATAACGGCTACTCTATTTATTAGCTTTCAGCAAATATTTCTTCAAATTCTGATGCTTCTAGTTTTTCCTTTTCCAATAAAGCTTCTGCTACTGCTTTTAGTTTGTGCATATTTTCAGTTAATAGATTTTCTGCTTTTTTATAAGCTTGATCTATCAATCTTTTAATTTCACCATCAATCTTTGCTCCAACTTCTTCACTGAAGTTCCTATTTCTTCCTAGATCTCTTCCAAGGAACACCTCATCTTGATCACTTCCAAAAGCAATAGGTCCCAAAGCATCACTCATACCATATTCCATTATCATTTTTCTAGCTATACTTGAAGCTCTGTCGATATCATTTTTTGCACCAGTGCTTATATCTCCAATTACTAACTTTTCAGCTACTCTTCCACCAAGAAGACCTACCATCTCATCTTCTAATCTACTTTTAGACATATATGCTCTATCTTCAACAGGTAGATGCATAGTATATCCACCAGCCATACCTCTTGGAATTATACTGATTTGATGAACTGGATCACTATTTGGCAATAATTTTGCAACAACTGCGTGACCAGCTTCATGGAAAGCAGTAAGCTTTCTATCTGCTTCGTTAATAACTCTACTTCTCTTCTCTGGCCCTGCTATAACCCTTGTTATTGCTTCCTCAAGTTCCTGCATACTTATTAAAGTCTTACCGCTTCTAACAGTTAATAGTGCTGCTTCATTCATTAAGTTCTCAAGATCAGCACCTGTAAATCCTGGAGTTCTTTTTGCTAAAACACTAAGATCTACACCTTCTTCAAGATGCTTGTTAACTGAATGCACCTTTAAAATTTCTTCTCTACCCTTAACATCTGGTGCACCAACTAATATTTGTCTATCAAAACGACCAGGTCTAAGTAAAGCTCTATCTAATATATCAGGTCTATTTGTAGCTGCAAGTATAATTATACCTTCATTTACCCCAAAACCATCCATTTCAACAAGAAGCTGATTTAAAGTTTGTTCTCTTTCATCATGACCACCACCAAGACCTGCTCCTCTTTGTCTACCTACTGCATCTATTTCATCGATAAAAACAATACATGGAGAATTTTTCTTAGCTTGCTCAAATAAGTCTCTTACTCTTGAAGCTCCAACACCAACGAACATTTCAACAAAGTCCGAACCAGAAATACTGAAAAACGGAACTCCTGCTTCACCAGCAACAGCTTTTGCAAGAAGTGTCTTACCTGTTCCTGGAGGTCCTACTAAAAGAACACCTTTCGGTATTCTAGCACCTAATTCTAAATATCTTTTTGGAGTTTTCAAAAAATCTACTATTTCTGCAAGTTCTGCTTTTTCTTCATCTGCCCCGGCCACATCTCCAAAGGTTACTTTGTTTTTAGGATCTGGTGTTGCCATTTTAGCTCTGCTTTTACCAAAACTCATAACACCTTTTCCACCGCCGCCTTGTGTTTGCTGCATAAACATAAACCAAAATACTATCATGAATACTACAAATAATATTGTTGGCAGCCAATTTAACCACATCGGTAAACTTGATGGTGCATCATAAGTTTCTTTTATATTTCCCTTATTAGGATTTTCACCTAAAAATTGCAACAACCTCTGCATGGGAACCACTGTTTCAAAAGTATTTCCATCTGTATATGTTCCATCAACCGTCATTTTGTCATCATTTACTTCAAAACTTTTAATTTGATTCGATATATATTTCTTTTGGAAAACGTCAAAACTTATCTCATTACTACTTTTCCCATTATTAAAAACGGATAGCAGCATCAATACAACAAAAATTGATATTATAACCCAGACCATAGTGGTTGATAATTTCTTCACTATAGGGCCCCCCTCTCTTTAATAGATACTTTAAAATTGTACCATAACAAAATTTTCTTTACAATAATTTAAAATTTTAATTATTTATAAACATGTTCATTCAATATACCGACAAATGGTAGGTTACGATATTTTTCTGCATAATCTAATCCATATCCAACTAAAAATTCATCAGGCACTTTAAATCCAACATACTTAGCGGTAATATCGACTCTTCTACCTGTAGGTTTATCTAATAAAGCTACAATTTCTAATGAGTTTGGTTTTCTAGAAACTAAATATTCTTTTAAATAATTTAAAGTAACACCTGAGTCTATTATATCTTCAACTATAATAACATCTTTACCTTCAATCTCAAAATCTAGATCCTTTAATATCTTTACAACTCCAGACGACTTAGTTGCATTCCCATAACTAGAAACAGCCATAAAATCCATGGAACACGGTATATAAATTTCCTTCATAAGATCTCCCATGAATATAACTGAACCTTTAAGTATTCCAACAAGCACAAGATCTTTTCCTTTGTAATTTTCGCTAATTAATGTACCTAGTTCTTTTACTTTAACTTTTAAATCCTCTTCTGATATTATAATTTCTTTTATATCTTCTCTCATCCTTATTTAGCTCTCCTAACCTTTATCTTTAATATTTTTTTAGTATCACAATCTATTTTGAACCTGTTACTAATTTTATACCCAACAATCCAGGCGATCTCATCATTAAAACATATTAGAGGTATTTTATCCCTTAATTGCTTATTAATTTTTAAATTTATAAATATATCTTTTAATTTTTTGCCCTCTTTATTATTGTTTGTAATTTTAAATTTATCTCCTTCTCTTCTAAATCTAACTTTGATATTACCGTTTATTTTATCATAATCGAAATACTTAGTATAACTATCTTCTGAAAATTTAATATTCTGTTTACAATCTAACACTTCAACATCAACTATTAAATCTTTTTCATATAAAAAATTTTCTTTATTTAAAGACAATGTATTTTCGCTGTTGTCTGAAAAAACTTTTATTTCTTTAAATTTAATAATTATATCTTTATAGTTATTATATACTACTATGTTTTTAGGCATCGATATCTGAAGACCACTACTTTGTTTTTGTAGCTCTATTATATCCAAAATATGTTTTCTTTCAAAATTGTATGTACTGCCTAGAAGTTCTGAAAGTGCTTTTCTGATTAGCCTTCTAATAATAGCTGGTTCTTCATTGAAAGCTTCTTTTTTTATTATAACCTTTTCCTTTTCTGTTTTACATAATGTTATAAATTTTTTTTCAACTACTTTGTTTACATACTCATTATCGACTTTTAAATTTTCTCCTAATCTTATCAAAGCATTTACTATGTCCTTATTAAAGTTTTCTGCTATGTAAGGTAGAAGTTCTAATCTTACTTTATTCCTACTATAAATGTTTTCCAAATTTGTTTTATCTATTCTTGGTTTTAAATTATTTTTTTCGCAATATTCATCGATTTCCTTTCTAGTTACGTTTATAAGGGGTCTAACATATATATTATCTCTAACCGCATCTATCCCTATAAGTCCTTCACTTCCAGTTCCCCTCATTATTCTCATTAAAATAGTTTCGGCTTGATCATTGGCATTATGGGCTATTGCAATTTTATTAGCACCTAAAGCATTTTTTATTTCAGAGAAATATTCATATCTAACAAGTCTTCCTGCCATTTCTGAGGAAACACCTTTCTCTTCAGAAATTTTATTGACATCGAAAGCTTTGCTATAAAACGGTATATTAAGCTTATTTGAAAATTCTTTTACATATATTTCATCTAAATCCGCCTCAGCACCACGCAAGCAATGATTTACATGCACTACAGACAAATTTATATTTAAATCTGCTTTAAGCTTATTTAACATATGCAGGAGGCAAATTGAATCTGATCCTCCCGAAACAGCAACAATTACCTTATCTCCAAAATCAAACATATTATTTTCTTTTATAGTTTTCAAAACTTCATTTTTCAATAAGTAACACTTCCTAAAACACTTCATTTTAAAGATGCGACGCAAGTTGCCTCTATAAAAATCCTAAGAAAGTGCAACGCAGGGAGTTTTAATTGACAATGGACAATTGACAGTTGACAATGAAGGATGTTTTTCTTCCTTTTAGTCAGAAAAACTACAAATTATTATTTTTAGGTTTTGCATAGAAAAACCATCAGTTTCCATTGGCTTTAGCCAATTTAAATAAATTATAGATTTTCCGTAGCTTAGCGTAGGAGAATCAACCATCATTGTCAATTGTCCATTGTCAACTGTCAATTAAAACTCAATGCGTTGCACTTTTAAACTTTTTATAGCTTAACAATGTGCGTCGCATCTTATTTCTTATCAGTAACTGGATTATACCACAACAAACTTAGTTATTCTACCGATTATTTTAGTGTAAGCAATAAATTTTTGAAGCTATAGCCGTCATATCGTCTTTTGCCTTTCCTCCACTCAATTTTATAGCTTCTTCTACTAATCCATCTGCTATTTCTTTCGAATTTTTAACATCACAATTTTCTAGATAATCAACAATCCAATTTAGTTTACCTGCATTTTCTTTATCATAATCTACAATACCATCACTAAGCATTAATATTATATCTCCATTTTGAATTTTCTTGTCCTTTATATCTATATCTGCTTTATCCATTACCCCTATTGGCAAAGTTTTAGCATTTACTATTTCAACTTTATTTTTCCTTTTAATAAAAGATGCAACTGCTCCCACTTTCATAAATTGAGCTTTTCCATTATATAAATCTATACTGCATAAATCTACTGTAGAAAATTTTTCATCTTCTGCAAACTTAAAAGTCATTATAGAATTCACACAATTAATTGCTGTTATTTTACTTAAACCTGATGCAGTAAATTTTTCAATGAGTTCAATTGCTGCCTTACTTTCATGTTGCGCCTCAGAGCCTGTACCCATTCCATCACTAATAATAACAACATAACTACCATCCTTTACTTTTCCAAAACTATAATTATCACCATTTTCTTGCTCTCCAAATTTACTCTTTCTACTAACAAAAGATTCTACATAATATTTAGGTGTTTCCTCAAAGGTTATATCGCATATATTTGTATTTGGATCAATTTTGCAACCTTCATTAGATATGCTCATATATCTTTCAGTGACTTCATTAATAATAGGAAGTATCTTTTTAATACAAAGTTGATCTCCACTGCAAGCATTCATAGAAATATTTATAATAAGCCTATCATTTTTATCATTTGTACACATTATATCTAAAACATTTATTTCTAATCTATTAAATGCATTAATAATACTTTTTTCAGTACTATTGTTAAAATTAAAATTGCTACTAAATTCTTTTTGAATTTCTTTTATTGAGGCTCCCATATTATCAATTTGATTTGCAAGCACTCCTCTTCCTTCACTGAGTCTAATTCTCCACATTTCATTTATTATATAATTATTTACTATCTCCTCGGCATTTTTAATAAGAGCAGATCTTTTTATACATTTCCTTTCTATTTCTTCTGGGATTATGTTATTTCCATCCTGATAATTTGAAATTAATTCTTCAAACGAAGCATAGGTATAGTACAATTCACGTTTCCAGCATATTGTTTTCATGTTGCAGTTATTGCAAACCCTATCAGCTAAGTTTTCGATTAAAGCACTACTTTTACTTTTTAAAGCAAGCTTCTCATTATCAGATAAATTAGTTAAAATATCAGACATACTATACAATACATCTGAAAAGCTTTCTAATCGTTTTACTAGAAGTCCTTTTATTTTTCTAATATATTCTTCCGTTATAATATGTTGCTTACTTTCAAAATTCAATTCTAATTCAATCTTATTTAAAAGGTCTGTTGGAATGATAAAAAACAATACACAGCTTATAAGTTCTTCATATAAATTAAAAGTTTGCACTCCTTTTTCATAAAATATAAAAATTAAAAATATTATAGTAGCTGCTATACCACTAATCCATTTTGTAGAACTTTTAAATATACCGCTAACAAATCCACAAACTCCAAAAATGCTAGTATATGCATACATGCTTTCTGTGGACATACCTATTATTATACCCGCTGCTATACCACTTGCAGCTCCAACTGCAGTGCCTCCTACATATCCTATTAATATTACACTTAAAAGAGCAATTATATTTCTAATACTAATACCAAATAAAATTAAACCTCTAAAACCTGCAATTACTAATGCTAAGGTTATTGCCATACTAATTATTTCTTCGCTATTAAATAGGTGTCTTGTATTTATACTATTATAGCAACATAAAGAGTAGTCTATAACATAGTATGCTGGAATTATGCAAAGCAATTGTATAATTGCTGAAATTGATGATACCATCAAACTTAAGCTTTCTGAAAACGTTTTAAATAGAGTCAATTCTAAAAATACTATAGTTAGATAAATTATAGTTTGCTTCTTATATGAAATTTTATTTATAAAAAAGCTAAGAAAGGTTATGTTTAATACTATTATAATGTAAATATAAAAACTTTTCATTTCACTGCATAAGCTAAGGTACCCTAAGATTGATCCTATTGTAATTATGAGTTTTTCAACAATTTCTTTTTTGTATATTATAGCCATAAAAAAAGCAATTCCAAAGGGTGCAGTTCCATTTAGCATTAAAACTCTACTAGTAAACACAGCACATATAAAACAAAGTATCAACCTAGCATCAATAATGCTAAATACATATCTTTTATTTTCAATATCCTTCGCATTTTTTTTTGCTCCTTGATGGGTATAAACTTCTGAATTATATTGCATAAAAACAACCCCCACATTAATAAATTATTTTTATTATACCAATTCATATTCGAATTATTTGTCGGTTGTTGATTTATACCAATATTTTTTTAATGACATTTTAATTTTGTTTTTTATAATTTCTTCTAATAAAATATAAATACCCCTAAAATTTTATTTCTAAAAAAATGAAAGCTCATACAAATGTATGAGCCTTGGTAGCGGAAATAGGACTTGAACCTACGACACTTCGGGTATGAACCGAATGCTCTAGCCAGCTGAGCTATTCCGCCAAATTTGGTTGCGGGGGCAGGACTTGAACCTACGACCTTCGGGTTATGAGCCCGACGAGCTGCCAACTGCTCCACCCCGCGATATTATGTGGTGCCGAAGACCGGAATCGAACCGGTACGGTGGTTTAAGCACCGCAGGATTTTAAGTCCTGTGCGTCTGCCAGTTCCGCCACTTCGGCATTTGTTCAGTGAGAACAATAATTATTATAATACAAACCGTGTTACTTGTCAACATTTATTTTTAAATTTTATTTTAAAAATAAAATTTGATATTATAATTTTATTGTTTTGAATGAAATAGCTCCAAACCTTATAGCATAAGCTTTATGGATGGTGCCGAAGACCGGAATCGAACCGGTACGGTGGTTTAAGCACCGCAGGATTTTAAGTCCTGTGCGTCTGCCAGTTCCGCCACTTCGGCAATTCATTCACTGCAACATAAAATATTGTAATATATTATGCCGCCTTTGTCAACAATAATTTTCATTTTGATTTTAACACAATAATTTTCATTTTGATTTTAAAAATAATAGAGGCTTAATGCCTCCATTAATTTGAATTCTTTCTATATCCACCACGACCTTTTGCTTCTTGGTGTCTTTTCAAATCTTGAAATCTTTCTTCGCTATCTTTTAAAAATTTAGAAATTCTATCTTCGAAATCTGCTCCTCCTTGCTTGGGCTTACTGTTCTTTCCCCAATCTATATCTACTGGTTTGCTAGACTTCTTTGGTACAGATGCTTGTTTGATTGATAAGCTTATTTTACCATTATCATCAACCGATAACACCTTAACCTTAACCTTGTCTTGTTCTTTTAAAAAATCTTTTATGTCTTTAACGAAACTATCTGCGACCTCTGATATGTGCACAAGTCCTGTTTTACCTTCCACGTCAACAAACGCACCAAAGTTTGTAATGTTAATTATTGTACCTTCTAGAATTGTTCCTGCCTTTAAGGTCATATTAAAAAGACTCCTCCTTGATTCAATGATATTTTAAATATATAATAATTTACTTATTATTACTGCTATTATTTATTACAGGAACTTCACCTGCTTTTACAAGGCCTAATTTTTCTCTTATGAGTTCCTCACTATATTCATCAGTTTGTGACATCTTCACTTTATCCTGTAATTTCTGGTTTTCCTTACTAAGTTGTTGATTTTCCTTATTAACAGAATCAGTTTGTGATTGAATTTTTTCCATCTTCATTTGCTGACTATAAACTATGTAACAAATATTTACTATGAAAAATATTAAGATTACCTTCTTCCACAAAGATCCTTTTTTCATAATTAGGCTTCCTTTCTAAGTAAAACTCACATACTTCCATTCTATTATATTTTAAAATCATTTTGCATTTTATTCAAGTTTTATTTTTATTTTAATCAAATTAATTTACAAAAATAAAATAATGTTATTTTTTTAAAAATATAAATTTTAAAATCCTTAATGGAAAAATACATAAATTAAAAGAAACCCTTAAAAACTTTAAAATATTTGATATTGAGAATTTGTAAAACTTTATAAGCCTTTCACTAATTAGTTTAAAGTACATAAATGCACCAGTAAACACAAATATGAACACATACAAATTTACTATAGCCTGGATTTTATAAAGCATAAATATAAAAATACAAATTGCGGCTAATATCCAAAATAATATATCCTCAATAAATCCAATAATTTTTATTTTAGGGCCTTCCCCTCTGATTACCCTATAAATATCGAAAAATACACCGGTAAATATTCCTGCTAAAATACTATTAACAAGTAAATTAAGCTGAAAAGAATTAGATAATATCATACTTTACCTAAAAAGTTTTGACAAGATACTTTCTTTATTTTTGGAACTTTCACTGCCATAATATATTAATGAATTAATTTTACCGGTTATAACCATTTCACCATTTTGAACATCCAATTTATTCATCTTTAGTTCATTACCTTTAACAGTTAGATTACCTAAATTAGTATTTAAAACTATATTTTCATCATTAAAACTTACTACTTCTTCAACACCAGTAATAGCTATCTTTTTTCTATTTTCAATTACTAAGTCGCTCTTTTTTTCTGCTTTGTTTAGCTCCATATATTTACCTCCATCCTACTTTATCTTTTAAAATATATGTAGAATGAAGCTCTCATATTCTTTATTCTGTATCTTCTTCTCCAGAAATTATATTATACATCTCTTTAGCTGCATCTTTTAATACATGTTCTTTAATGTTCACAATCCTTGCTTTAAGAACCTTTTCTGAATACCTTATTTCTATAATATCATTTTCTTTTACTTCCGTACTTGGTTTTGCTACTTTATCATTAATGCTCACTCTTCCATTTTCACAAGCTTCTTTTGCTACTGTTCTTCTTTTTATTATTCTTGATACCTTTAAATATTTATCTAATCTCATGAATTTAACCCTCCAAAATGAAAAAGCCTGGTTTAATCCAGGCTTTTTCATAAAAACTATGTTATTTATTTACTCTGTCTTTAAATTCTTTTCCTGCTTTAAATACTGGAGCTACTGAAGCAGGTATAGTTATTTCTTCTTTTGATCTAGGATTTCTACCCTTTCTTTCAGCTCTTTCTCTAGTTTCAAAAGTTCCAAAGCCAACTAATTGAACTTTTTCACCTTTTTCTAGTGCTTCTTCAATACTTTCTACTACTGCCTTTAATGCAACTTCTGCATCTTTCTTTGTTAAACTACTTTTTTCAGCTATACTTGCTATTAATTCAGATTTATTCACTTTTGTTACCTCCTTAATATTATGAATATACTTCAACTCATAAGCATATTCTTCATAAATCGTAAAAATCCTTCTTTTTGAAGTATTTTTATTATTTTTTTATAAACTTATACTACTTTTTGCTTTATTCCAAAGCTCATTCATTTCTTCAATGCTCATTTCCTCTAAATCTTGATTTTTTTCTTGAGCACTGATTTCAATAAACTCAAAACGTTTTATAAATTTATCTATAGTATAATTTAATGCATTTTCAGGGTCAATGTCAAGAAATCTCGCAATATTTACTACACTAAATATTAAATCACCAATTTCTTCTAATATTCTTTCCTTATTATCAGTTTTATATACTTCCTTTACTTCTTTTATTTCTTCTATAAGCTTCTCCATTGGCCCTTCAACATCTTTCCAATCAAAACCAATATTTGCTGCTTTTTTTTGTACCTTTTCTGCCCTAATTAATGCTGGCAAAGTTTTAGCAACATGCTTTAAGTTATCTGTATAACTATTTAACCCTTGTTCTTTATATTTTATTTTATCCCAATTATTAATTACTTCTTCTGAATTTTTAGCTACTACTTCACCAAATACATGTGGATGCCTATTAATCATTTTATTACATATTCCTATTATGACATCGTTAATATTAAAATAACCCTCTTCACGTCCAATTTGAGCATGAAAAACTACTTGAAGCAATACATCTCCAAGTTCTTCAATCAGAAGGTCTTCATCTTCGTTTTCAATAGCCTCAATAACTTCATAGCTTTCCTCAATAAGGCATCTTTTTAAAGAATCATGATTTTGTTCTCTGTCCCATGGACATCCATCTTTGCTTCTTAAAACCTCTATAATGTCAATTAAATCGTTAAAGTCCTTTGTATTGTTGATGTCCTTCGGAATGAATATAGACGTAAGATAATCGATATCCTCCTGCCTATCAAGCTCATATAATGGTATTCTTTTAATTTTTTCTTCATTTTTCACTCCAGCAGCTCTAACAAAATATATTTCTGTATCAGCTTTATAATACTCTAACAAAAATAACTTAACCTCTGATGCGATAAATTTATTGTATACTTGTGTAATAATCGTTCCTATTCTTTTATCAAATATCTGATTTTTCATGTCAAAAGCGTCAATAATCTTTATACCTTCTACTGGATCTATTTTTAGTGCTTCCATAACTGCATCAATAAAGCTAACTGCTGGGAGAACTTCAACTTCAATATTTTTATCCTTTGAAAGCTTCAAAATATTGGAAACCGATTTTTCCGCAACTAAAGGGTGTCCAGGAACAACATATACTACATCACCAAAAGTTTTATGTTTTTCAATAATATCTTCTGCTATATTTTTATAAACTTCATCAAAATTTTCATTACTCTCATATTGATTGTCATATGTTTCAAATTGAATTCCTTTGTCAATTAAAAACTTCACCGTTGGATGCTTTTTTGTTCTAAGAAAAATATTTTTACTGCCCTCCAGTAAATTTAAAGTTCCAAGGGTTATTGATTCAATAGAACCTGGACCTAAACCAACCACCTTAATCATAAATTAATGCTCCTTATAAATATTTTTTTTCTTAATCCTACTCTTTACTCGTGTATAATCGAAAATACCAAATATGAAGGTTAAAGCTATATATATAACCATTCCTGCCGATATAGAGATTAAACACGATATACCGTTGCTCTTTGTAATATTATAGACATTTGCAAACAAAATTACAACAGATATAATCATTATGACTGAGGCATAAGCTGGCTTAATTATGACTTCATGTATATTTAACTTTAATTTAAGTATTTTTTTTACTCTAAGCAAATTTAAAACAGCTGCCGTGCCATATCCAAAAATAGTACCTATTACAGCTCCATAAATATTTATATTCGGTACACTAACTAAAATTAATGTAATTACTATTTTTACAAAACATCCAAAAAATAAATTCTTCACTGGAATACTATATCTACCAATACCTTGCAATATAGCTGTGCAGGTTTGTGCTAAAATAATAAATGGAATTGCAATGCTTAAATATTTCAAAATATTATATCCATCTCCATGACCCGGAAAAATTAAATTAAGTACTTGATATGACATAAAATATAGTCCAAAACATGAAGGTAAAGCAATTACCATAGAAACTCCTATGGCCATCTGAGTTTTTTTGTGCACCTCTTCTAATTTGTCCAATATAAAGGCTTCAGAAATTATAGGCACTATAGATGCACATAATGCTATCGATAAAGTTAATGGAACATTCACTAATACAAATGCTTTTCCCGTTAATTGTCCATATAGCATCGTTGCTTCCCTTTGACTAAAACCTGCTATTAATAGCTTTTGTGGTACTATTATAGAATCAATAAGACCCATTACACTACTAACAGCTGCACCTATAGAAATAGGAATAGCTATATAGAGTAACTTACCAATCATCCACTTTTCTTTTATATTTATGGCTAAACTAAATTTTTTACTATAAAACGTTATTATTAGATAAATACTTGAAAAAAATGCACCTGCTACAGCTCCAAAAGCTGCTCCTCCTGCTGCATACTCTATTCCCTTAGGTAAAAGAATATAAGCTAATGTTACCCCAACTACAACCCTTCCAAGTTGTTCGATTATTTGGGAAATTGCTGTAGGATTCATGTTTTGCTGTCCTTGAAAAAATCCACGGAAGGAGCCTACAATACAAATAAATAAGGGTGCTAAAGCGATTGCTAATAAGGAATAGTATGCTTTTTGATCCCACTTTAAAGTTATTGTTATTTGCCTGCTAAAACAATAAATAAATAAGGTAAAGGCTACTCCCATTACTAGCATTAAAAATATTGCCTGTCTTAACACTAAAATAGCCTCTTCCTTATTATTCGTGGCATTTCTCTCAGAAACCATCTTTGAAATTGCTACGGGTATTCCAGAAGCCATTGCAATAAAAAACATATATAGCGGATATGACATCTGGTAATAGCCTATTCCTTCGTCACCTATAAGCATGATTAACGGCCATCTAAAAAATATACCTAAAAACTTTGCAAAAATACCAGCAATACCTAACACAGCAGTAGCTTTTGCAATAGATTGTTTTTTCATTTAGTATTTCCCCCAAAAATTATTTATTATAAATATATTAAATTTAGGGGTTTTCATACACCTTTATTGTTCAATTTGTTTACCTAAAAATATTGCTGCTGTTTCACTCAATTTAACCTCCATCTGTCCAAACTTCACATCATTTTCTTTTGACAATATTAAAACCGCCCCAATAGCGTCACCTTGTGCAACAATGGGAACAGCAATCTGAGCAAAATACTTATTTGATAAATCTTCATCATCGTAAATAGGTATTGCCTTATCGTCCCTATCATTCATATTAAAGGTCTTTCTTTCTTCCATAACCTTTTCCAGTTCGTTACTAATACGTTTGTCCAAGTATTCCTTCTTTACTGCACCGCTTACCGATATAATGCTGTCCTTATCACAAATTATAACTATATGTCCTATAGTTGCATTTAAAGATTCTGCATATTCTTTTGAAAAATCACTAAGCTCACCAATTGGCGAGTACTTTTTTAAAATTACTCCACCCTCTCTATCTGTGAATATTTCAAGAGGGTCACCTTCTCTTATCCTTAATGTTCTTCTTATTTCTTTTGGTATAACAACTCTGCCAAGATCGTCTATTCTTCTTACAATACCTGTTGCCTTCATATTTATTCCCTCCTTATATTAAATTATCTTACAAACTTAGTATCCTACTAATAATGAAATTTTATGCATAATTGCTAACTTTTTTAAAAATAAAAAAATCTGCCAGTATTTTAACTGACAGATTTTTTTAACTATTCATTTTGAGGATATTCTTTTATTTTAGCCGCATTTTTCCAGCTCTTTACTGAATTGTTGTATGCTGTTTGTTTTGCATTTTGTAAAAGTGTATCAGAAATAGATTTCTTAAGCGTTGCATCTAAAGGCTTAAGTGGATTATTAGTTCTAGATATACATTTTATAATATGCCATCCAAACTGTGTCTGCACTGGATTTGAAATCTCTCCTTGTTTTAGTTTAACTGCTGCTGCTAAAAATGTTGGATCTAATTGTGATTGTGCATCTGTATAAGACATTGAACCTAAATCACCACCATTAGCACTTGAACCAGTATCAGTTGAATCTTTTTTAGCTTCTGTTGCAAAGTCTGCACCTTTATCTAGTTCAGCTTTAATCTGCTCTGCTTCTGCTTGGGTTTTAACTAATATGTGAGCAAAATCAAAAGTATTTGGTGTTGTTGTGTAATTTTCTGGATTTTGATTATAATAATCTTGAATTTGCTTATCTGTTATTTTTGTATTTTTAGTAAGATAATCTACAACTTTATTTGTTATTATGTTAGTTTTTATTTGATCTTTTAACATATCCACTGTATATCCGTTTTGCTTTAAATAATCGCTCCATGAAGTTGCAGCCGAACCGGATGATGATGCTTGGGTCTGATAGCTTGATTCATAACTATTATATTGGGTTGTAATTTCCTTATTTAGTTCAGTATCACTTGGTATTAAATTCTTTGACTTAGCATACTGAGTAGTCAACAGTTCATTTTCCATCTGTGTAACCATGGATGCCTTATCAGTTTTTAACTGAGTTGCAACTTGAGAGTTAGATGCATAATCATTTCCATATTGAGATTTAAGCTGTGCAATTTCTGGAGCCATCCTAGCATCCAATTGTGCTTTCGTAATTGTGTCATCATTAACCTTTGCTACTGGACTATTTGCTATTCCTTGTGGTGTCTTTACTATCAAGTTACAACCACTAACTGAAGCTACAGTAACAACCATTACTGCTGCTAAAGCTATCTTTTTTATACTTTTCAATTTTATTCCCCCTACGCGGTTTATTTATAGCTAAGTATTTAGCTTTAATTTTAACACAAAATCATTTTTTTAAATTTTTGATTTCATGTATTCTAACAATTCAATTAATTTTGCTACGATATCACCTTTTAAGATATTCTTTGTATTATATATTATTACCGGTTTCACTTCAACCTTAAATATTACAGCTTTGAAATAATCCTTCATAATTCCTTTTACTAATTCTTCTGTTATTTTTTCCTTATTTTCGAAAATTATTTGCACAAAATCTTTTTTATCCTTTATTTCAACAATTCCAACCTTCTTAGCTATACTTTTTAAATATGCAATATTCATAAGTGTAACTACAGAAGGCGGTATATCAGAATATCTATCTTCAAGTTCCTCTTGAACTTCATAATATTCTTCTTTAGAATCTATAGCCGCTATTTTCTTGTATATTTCAATTTTTTGTACAACGTCTTCTATATACTTATCTGGAATGTATGCATCAACTTTAAGTTCAATTGTAGTATCTATAGGTTCTCTTTCTATATCGCCCTTTATTAATTTTATAGTATCTTCTAACATTCTACAATACAAATCGTAACCTATTGCAGCCATATGACCATGCTGTGCAGAACCCATCATGTTACCTGCACCTCTTATTTCTAAATCTCTCATAGCTACTTTAAAACCAGAACCTAGCTCTGTAAAATCTTTTATCGCTTTTAGTCTCTTTTCTGCTACCTCAGACATTATTTTATCTTTTCTATGTGTTAGGTAAGCATAGGCCATACGGTTTGTTCTGCCAACCCTTCCTCTCAATTGGTATAGCTGCGATAATCCCATTTTATCGGCATCATAAATTATCATTGTATTTGAATTTTGAATATCTATACCTGTTTCAATTATAGTTGTACATAACAATATGTGATACTGCTTATCCATGAAACCGAGCATAACCGCTTCCAGCTCTCTCTCTGTCATCTGACCATGTGCAATAGCAATTTCAGCTTCTGGAATCAATTTTGAAAGTTCAGCTGCCATTTCTTTAATGGTTTCAACTCTGTTATAAACAAAAAACACCTGACCTCCTCTATTTATTTCCCTTAGCACTGCATCTCTAATTAACTGTTCATTATATTCAACTACATAAGTTTGAACTGGATGCCTTTCCTCTGGCGGAGTTTCTATTAAGCTAATATCTCTAACCCCAGATAGGGACATATGGAGCGTTCTAGGTATAGGTGTAGCCGTAAGTGTAAGTACATCTATATTATTTTTAAATTTTTTAATTTTTTCCTTATGCGTTACACCAAACCTTTGTTCCTCATCTATTATTAAAAGTCCTAAATCTTTAAATACTATATCCTTCTGAATTATTCTGTGAGTGCCAATTAGTATGTCCACATTTCCTTCTTTAACTGCTTTAATAGTATTTTTCTGCTGAGCCACTGATCTAAATCTACTCATCATATCGATTTTCACAGGGAAATCCGAAAACCTTTTAATAAAATTATTATAATGCTGTTCTGCTAAAATAGTAGTTGGAACTAAAAAAGCAACTTGTTTTCCATCCATAACAGCTTTGAATGCAGCTCTTACTGCTACTTCCGTCTTTCCATAACCAACATCACCACAAAGTAGTCTATCCATTACCTTACCATTTTCCATATCATTTTTAATTTCTTCTATAGCATTTAGCTGATCTGGAGTTTCATCGTATGGAAATTCTTCTTCAAATTGCTTTTGCCATACTGTATCTTTTGAGTAATGATAACCTTTTAAAGTAGACCTTACAGCATAAAGCTTTACAAGCTCCTCTGCAATTTCATTAATAGATTTTTTCACTTTATTTTTTGCTTTGTTCCATTCGCTTCCACCTAATTTACTAACCTTAGGAGCATTTCCTTCACTTCCAATATACTTTTGAACTAAGTCCAACTGTTCAACTGGAACAAATAGTTTATCTTCTCCTGAAAAGCTTAGCTCCAGATAATCTTTTTTTATTCCATCCACATCTAACTGTCTTATACCTTTGTAGATTCCAATTCCATGATTTACATGAACAACATAATCACCTAATTTTAGCTCAGAAAAGCTTTTAATTTTGCTTACACCTTTTTGCTTCTTACGTTTTGTTTTTCTTTTGGTTTCACCAAATATTTCTTTATCGGAAATTACACAAAGCCTCAAGTCAGAATATTCAAATCCCTTATTTAAACTACCGAAGGTTATTACAACCTCTCCATACTCAAGACTCTTAATATCATCTCTATAGCTGCATTCTATTCCCTTATCTCTAAGGTTATTGGCCATTCTTTCTCCTCTAGGCCTACTTCCACATAAAATAACAACTTTATATCCTTTTTCTTTTTTCGTTCTCACTTCATTTTCAAAAAGATCTAAAACTCCTCCAAAGCTTCCAATAGTAATTTCATTAAAGGTTTCAGAATATTCTGGTTCAATTAAAGCTCCGCTTTTGTTTAGAGAACTTAAGGATACAACAGTGCTACTACCTAAAAGTTCAACCAATTCATCTTTAGGTACGAGTAGTTTTCCTTGACTTGGCAAGATATCCGCTCTTTCGAGAAAATGGATGTAATTTTGTTCAAACTCATAGTATGTACTCTCTAACTTTCCCTTGCACCTTACCGGATCATCAATAACTATAAGGGCATTTTTAAAAAATTCTAAAAAAGTAGATGGCTTTTCATAAAAATATGATAAAAAACTATCTATAGTTTCAAAGGTTGATGTTTCCTTTAGATTCTCAAGATTAGCATTAATAATGTTTGTTAACTTATCTACCTTTTCCTTATCATCTTTAATATTGTTTATTATAGCTCCAAGTTCTTTTTTAATTTTTTCATATCCAGCTTCAATATTACCTCTCTCTAAAATAATTTCCTTTGCTGGAAACACCTCGATTTTATTGACCTTTTCTATGCTTCTTTGGGATTCAGCATTAAAGGTTCTAATAGAATCAACTTCATCTCCAAAAAACTCTATTCTATATGGCATTCTTAAGGTAGGAGGATATAAATCTAAAATTCCACCTCTAAAAGAAAACTGCCCTTTATTTTCAACGATTTCAACTCTGTCATAACCTGAAAGTACAAGCTTTTCATTTAATTCCTTCAAACTCAAGCTATCCCCAATTTTAATTGAGAAACTATACTTTTTATAAAGTTCTACTGGGGTATAGAAAGAAGTAAATGCATCAATAGTAGTAACAATTATTTTTCTTCCTTTTGAAATCATCTCTTTTATTACTTTTATTCTTTCCCAACGCAAATCACCTGAAATGGCATCGATATTGTAAAACACTACCTCCATTGCAGGAAAATAATATACATTTGGTATGTATAAAGATAAATCTTCATAAATCTTTTTAGCTTCTATATCATTATCCGTTACTACAATTATTTGATCATTGCATTCCTCATATAGCCCATAAACAAAATGGCTCTTTGCCGATTCTGATAGTCCTAATACACCAACAGAAAATCGATCTTTTTTTATACTTTCTATTATATTTACAAACTTTTTATTTTCTCTGAAAGGCTGTACAAGCCCCCTTAATCTCATATTTAACACCTCATTAAGCTTAACATAAATTATGCCTTGAATCCATTGAATTTATTCATAGCCTCACTAATACCATCAACTATAATACTTTCTGAAGCATCCATAGCTGCTTTAAATGTTTCTGATACGATTTCTTGGTCCTCTTTACTAAATGAACCTAGTACATGCGAAACCAAATCCCCTTTTGGGCCGCCAACTCCCACCTTTATTCTTGGAAAAATCTCACTATTAAGTCTTAAAATCAAACTTTTGATTCCGTTGTGACCACCAGCACTTCCAGACTGTCTTATTCTTATTCTTCCTACTTCTAAACTGATATCATCATAAATTACTATAATGTTTTCTTTGGGAATCTTGTAAAAGTTAACCACTTCTATTACACTATCTCCACTTAAATTCATATATGTTGAAGGCTTAAGTAAAATCACTTTCTCATTACCTATTTTACCTTCTCCGTACATACCTTTAAATTTTGTCCTATTAATATGAATATTATACTTTTCTGAAATCATATCTAAAACATCAAACCCTACATTATGCCTGGTATGATTGTATTCTATTCCAGGATTTCCAAGTCCTACAATTAAATACATTGCTTATCACTTCCTTTTATTTTATCACAATTTTAATTATATAAATATATTTATCAAATAAAAATACGCAGTAATATTAATTTACTGCTTTTAAAAATTTAATTATCATCTGCTTTTCCTGAAAGAACTATGCTTATATTTAAATACTTGCCATTTCTATATATTACACAAGGCACACTGTCTCCAACCTTATGGGCTTCCAAAATATCACCAATTTCATCAATAGATTTTATTGGTATTGTATCTAATTGTGTAACTATATCTCCTATTTTAATTCCAGCATTACTTGCACCAGAACCAGCTAAGACACTTTTCACAATAACTCCTGTAATTTTTTTGCTTTTATCATAATAATCCCTTGAAGTGAACCCTATATCTGGTCTTATTACATGACCAGTTTTTATTATTGAATTAACAATAGTATTTACATCATTAATTGGCACTGCATTTCCAAGTGCACCGTCACTATTACTAAAACTATTTATACCAATAACATTTCCGTTAGCATCGCAAAGTGCTCCCCCAATATTTCCAGTATAAATTCTAGCATCTGTCTGGAGTACCTTATAGTTTACATTATCTCCATTTTCGCTTCTCTCAACCTGTTTATTTAATGCACTTATTACTCCTGTGGTTACAACACCTGAAAATTGTTCTCCACTTGGATTGCCTATTGCAATTGCAATATCTCCTACTTCAAGCTTTGAAGAATCACCTAATTTTGCATAAGGTAAACTTTTTGCAGCAACCTTTAAAACAGCTAAATCATATAAAGGATCATACCCTACAACAGACGCTGCTAAAGGCGTATTATTTTTGCTGCTAGGAAAATTTACCACATGACTACTTTTACCTTTAATTATATGGTAACTTGTAATTATATATCCATCAGAACTAAATATTACTCCTGAGCCAATACTAGTAACGCCTCCATTGCTATTGCTGTTGCTAATGCCTACAATTGACTGTCCAACCTTTTCTGCAACGTTTTTTACTGTATTGTTAGTGTCATTAGACTTTGTAGATTTTTGAAGGAGTGCTGCTATATCAACATTGCTCTTACTTGAAAAATAGTAACCGGATACTCCACCAGAAATTATAGCAAGTAAAACAAATGTAATCACTCTAAAAATATTTTTTACAAAAGAATATTTTTTTTCTTTAATAAAATTAATTTCTCCAGTGTTTCTATTTTGTAATTCATTAGAATCTTGTTTGTTCATAATACAGCACCTCCTTCAAAGTAATTTTTATCCTCTTTTTAAAGTAAAAATGAATTCTATACCACTTTCATGACTATTTTCTACCCGTATCTCTTCCCCATGTCCAGCCAATATGCTCTGAACTATAGGAAGACCAAGCCCTGTGCTCACCTTAATAGTTCTAGATTTATCTCTTTTATAAAATCTATCCCAAATATGTTTAAGCTCTTCTTCTGATAAAGGCTCACAATCGTTATAAATGGAAATATTTACTTTGTCACCTTTAGTTTTTGAGACTATTTTAATATTTCCTTCATCAAGTACATATTTAATAGCATTATCAAATAAATTTGTAATAACTTGAGTGATTTTATCTAAATCTGCCAATACAAACAGCTCATCACTACTAAACATTACATCTACCTTTAGCTTTCTATCTCTAACCTTATCTTCAAACTTTATTATTGTACGCCTAATAACTTCATTTACATCAAACCTTATAATATTTAGACTTAATTGACCTGCATCAATTGTAGATAAATCTAGTAAATCATTTACAAGCCTAGTAAGCCTTTGGGTTTCATCATATGCTAAGGATAAATAATATTTTTCTTTTTCAGGCGGAATTACTCCATCCATAATTCCGCCAATAAATCCTTTAATCGAAGTTATCGGTGATCTTATTTCATGAGAAACATTTGAAACGAAATCTCTTCTATTTTCTTCAACCTTTGCAAGGGTATCTGCCATCGAATTAAAGGACTTTGTTAAGTCTCCAATTTCATCATCCGATTGAATTTTTACCCTTTTATCGATTTCACCTTTTGATATTTTTTCAGCAGCATTATTTATTTCTGCCAATGGCTTTATTATCATTCTTTGAGAAAAATAATAAATTATAAAACATGGCACTATTATTGCTATAATGGCAAGCATCCATATAATTTCATAAACCTTAGCAATAGGCTTATTTATTTCTGAAATAGGTGTATTCATCATTAAAGCACCTTCAAAAACATTATATCGATTGAACAAAGGAAATATATAAGTATTAACAGAATTACCAAAAAATTTCTCATATCCACCTTGTGTTGCTACGATACTTCCACTTCTAAGATAGTTTAAATCATCAGTAATTATTTGTTTATTTATGATACTTTTATTATTGTAATAATCGCTTGAAAATGCATTTGCATAGCCATAACGATCCACAAAAACTATTTTTACATTAAAAGAAGAACCAATATTATCAAAGCTGTTACTAAGCATATCATCAGACATAAATCCATTGATAAAATCTTCAACGGATGGTTGTAATAATTGCGATGCTCTTTCCAGATCTACTTCCTTCTGATCGAAATAATACCTTTGAAACCATATGGATAGTATTCCGGACATTGCAACAAAACTTACAGCAATTATTATTGTGTATGCTGTAATCATTTTTGAAAATAGTCCTTTTTTCATCTATTACTTCACCTCAAATTTATATCCAACTCCCCAAACAGTTTCGATTTGCCAGTTTGATCCACCTTGTAATTTCTCTCTTAACCTTTTTACGTGAACATCTACTGTCCTAGAATCACCCGGATAATCATATCCCCATACTTCACAAAGAAGCTGTTCTCTAGTGAATACTCTGTTTTTATTATTTGCTAGATAGTGCAAAAGTTCAAATTCCTTTGGAGGCATCTTAATTTCCTCACCATTATAGATTACTATGTAAGAATTTATATCAATTGATAACTGATCAAACTTTAAAGTCTCTTTTCCTTGAACATCAACGTTATATCTTCTAAGCACAGCTTTAACTCTTGCAATAAGCTCTTTGGGTTCAAAAGGTTTAACCACATAGTCATCTGCTCCAAGTTCTAAGCCTAGCACCTTATCGAAGGTTTCACCTTTTGCCGTAAGCATAATTACAGGAGTTGTGTTTTCTTTTCGAATATATTTTAAAATGTCTATTCCATCAATATGCGGAA
>JAJXWJ010000036.1 GCA_021781655.1 Bacillota bacterium
TTATTATGTATGTTTAAATAAAAAAATAAATCTAATAGATATATGGAGGATTTAATATGGCTAAGAAACCAGTAATGTTAATGATTTTAGACGGATTTGGATTAACTGATAAAGTTGAAGGAAACGCAATTAAAGCAGCAAAAAAACCAAATATAGATAATATATTTACTCATTATTACAACACCACTTTAGGTGCAAGCGGCATGAGTGTTGGACTTCCAGACGGACAAATGGGTAACTCAGAAGTTGGTCATTTAAATATTGGTGCAGGAAGAATAATATATCAATCTTTAACAAAAATAACTAAATCTATTGAAGATGGAGATTTTTTTCAAAATGAAGCTTTGCTAAAAGCAATTAAAAATGTAAAAGCAAATGATTCTACACTTCACTTAATGGGACTATTATCTCCAGGCGGCGTTCATTCACATACTGAACATTTAAAAGGTCTTTTAAAGCTTGCAGAGCAAAACAACATTGAAAAAGTATTTGTACATGCTTTCTTAGATGGTAGAGATGTGCCTCCATCTTCAGCTAAACAATATATAAATGAAATAGAAGCTTCAATGAAAGAAATCGGTGTTGGTAAAATAGCTACAATTTCAGGAAGATACTATGCAATGGATAGAGATAACAGATGGGAAAGAGTAGAACTTGCATATAATGCATTAGTTAATGGGACTGGAGAAGTAGCTTCATCTGCTATAGAAGCTGTTGATAAATCTTACGCTAATGGAAAAACAGATGAATTCGTCATTCCAACTGTAATAACAGAAGATGGACAAGCTTTAACAAAAATTAAAAATAAAGATTCAGTAATATTCTTTAACTTTAGACCAGACAGAGCAAGAGAAATAACAAGAGCAATTAACGATAAACAATTTGCAGGCTTTACAAGAGAAACTTTAGATTTAACTTTTATAACTATGACTGAATATGATGCTACATTACAAGGTGTAGAAGTTGCCTTTAAGCCAGAATCTTTATCTAATACTTTTGGTGAATATATAAGCAAATTAGGGAAAAAGCAATTAAGAATAGCTGAAACAGAAAAATATGCTCACGTTACTTTCTTCTTTAACGGTGGAGTAGAAGAACCAAATGCTAATGAAGATAGAGCTTTGATTGCATCTCCAAAGGTTGCAACATACGATTTAAAACCAGAAATGAGTGCCTATGAAGTTACTGATGAAGTATTAAAAAGATTGGATTCAGATGAATATGATGCTATTATATTAAACTTTGCTAATCCAGACATGGTTGGTCATACTGGTGTATTGGAAGCTGCAATAAAAGCTATAGAAGCAGTAGACACTTGCCTTGGAAAAATTGTGGATAAAATTCTTGAAAAAGAAGGAACAGTGTTTATAACTGCTGACCACGGAAATTCAGAACAAATGATAGATTATGAAACAGGGGTACCATTTACAGCTCATACAACTGATCCAGTTCCGTTTGTATATGTTAGTAAGGATTCAAAAGAACTAAGAGATGGTGGAGTACTTGCAGATATAGCTCCAACAATGCTTCAAGTTATGGGAATTGACGTACCAAATGAAATGACAGGAAAAAGTTTAATTAAATAATGATTATTAGTTAATAAATTTTAAAAATAAGCTTGAATTGATAGACAATTTATGATATTGTGAAAATATAAAATAAATAGTTAATCTATACAGTTTATTTACTAAATAGAGAATATTTGACTTAAAAATCGGGTAATTTATAATAGAGTGTATAGTAAAGATATTTTTTTCTATACACTTTTATTATTTTAAAATGACAAAATTGAATAAAAATAAACAAATTGAAGGGAGGTAAATCTGGTTTTTGTGGTAACTTGTGAATAAAATGCAGGATAAAGGATAATACTATATGTGAAAAGTAAATATGTCGCAAAGACACGTAGTGAAAGTCGGGCATATATAGAATTACTTTTTATAGGGATTGCTAACAGCTTTAACTCTGTTGTACTTGAATACCATAGGTATTCAAGGCTAACGAAAGTTAATGGAGTTTTAATACAAAAGTATTAACCCAAGTGGTTGAATCCTGTTACACCACCACATTTATAATGTGAAAAATCGATTTGTCACGATTTTAGAAACCAGGGAAAAAATAATGAGGTATGAAGTAGAAATTATTGATGTATTTGCAAGACAGATTTTAGATTCAAGATGCACACCAACAGTTGAGGTAGAGGTTACACTAGAAGATGGAACAGTAGGAAGAGCCGCAGTACCTTCAGGAGCATCAACAGGGATTTTTGAAGCGGTTGAACTTAGAGATGAAGATAGTAAAGCATATAACGGCAAAGGCGTATTAAAAGCTGTCGATAACGTTAATTCTATAATTGCTCCAGAGCTTATAGGAATGAGCGCATTTGATCAAGTATTAATCGATAATACAATGTTAGGACTTGATGGAACAGATAATAAAGAAAAGCTTGGAGCTAATGCCATGCTTGGAGTATCACTAGCTGTAGCAAAGGCAGCAGCAAATTACTTAGGAATAAGTTTATACTCATACATAGGTGGTGTAAATGCAAAAGTTTTACCTGTTCCTATGATGAACATTATAAATGGCGGAAAACATGCAGATAACAATGTAGATTTGCAAGAATTCATGGTAATGCCTGTAGGCGCAAGAAGCTTTAGCAGTGCACTTAGGATGTGTGCAGAAGTGTACCATGCTCTAAAGGCTAACTTAAAAGGAAAAGGTCTTGAAACTGCTGTAGGTGACGAAGGTGGCTTTGCTCCAAATTTAAACAGTAATGAGGAAGCAATTCAGGTTATAATAGAAGCAATAAATGCTGCTGGTTATAAACCAGGTGAAGATATATATATAGCTTTAGACCCAGCATCCTCAGAATTTTTTGAAGGTGGCAAATACAACCTTAAAGGAGAGGGAAAAGTACTTTCTCCAAAGGAAATGGTTGATTACTATGAAAACTTGGTTAATAAATATCCTATAATCTCAATAGAAGATGGAATGGCAGAAGAAGATTGGGAAGGTTGGAAGCTTATTACTGAAAGGCTAGGCAAAAGAATTCAACTTGTAGGAGACGATTTATTTGTAACTAATACTTCAAGACTAAAAATGGGAATCGAAAGAGAAGTTGCAAACTCCGTTTTAGTTAAACTAAATCAAATTGGAACTTTAACAGAAACTTTAAATACAATAGAAATGGCCGAAAGAGCAGGCTATACAGCAGTTGTTTCTCATAGATCAGGTGAAACAGAAGATACAACAATTGCAGATTTAGTTGTAGCAGTTAATGCAGGTCAAATTAAGACTGGAGCACCAGCAAGATCTGAAAGAGTTGCTAAATACAATCAATTATTAAGAATTGAAGAAGAGCTTGGAGAAATCGGTGAATACAGAGGGTTAAAAGCTTTCTACAATTTAAAAAAATAAAACTATTTTGAATTTTATGTCATGATTTAAGTTTACAATAATGCTGTTTTTCTTGTAAAAAAATTGTATGTGTGTTAGAATAATTAAGTATGTAAAGGAAAAATAAATTGTTAATATAAAAGCTTTAAGGAGGTGCACTCTGTGCATAGAGTCTTAGTAGTAATTCAAATTATTTCTGCCATTGGTGTTATGGTTTCAATATTAATGCAACCAAGCAAAATGGACGGTTTCCAAAACTTAATATCTGGCACTGGTGATACATTTTTTTCAAAGAATAAAGGAAAAACACGTGAAACAAAATTAGCTAGAACAACTATATTTTTTTCAGTAGTATTCGCAGTAGTTGTAATAATGCAAAATATGACGATGTTTCAATAGTATATAAGTAAAGGATATAATTCTAGGAAAGAGTTATATCCTTTGTTGTTTTTAGAATAAAATAATTTCTATATGTCAAGATTATATTTGAAGGGAGTTTGGTAAAATGAATTTAAAAGGTATAATAGTATCCTTTATGAAAGAACAAGCTTATAAGCCTATGGATACATATGAACTAAGTAAAATTTTTGATATAAGAAAGACAGAGCTTAAAAATTTTAAAAAACTTTTAAAAGATATGGAAGTAGAAGGTCAAATAGTCAAAAACAGAACTGGTCACTACGGAGTACCTGAAAGAATGGGACTTGTAGTTGGAAAACTTCAAGGTCATGCAAAAGGCTTTGGTTTTGTTATATGTGAAGATGAAAGACCAGATATATTTATTCCAAGTTCATTTTTAAACGGTGCAATGAACGGTGATAAAGTAATAGCAAAGGTAACAAGAGAAGAAAATGGCGGAAAAAAGTGCGAAGGTGAAATAATAAGAATTTTAAACAGAGCAAATAAAACAATTCTTGGAACCTATGAAGATAGCCCCAATTTTGGCTTTGTTGTTTCAGATGACGCAAGGATTTACCAAGACGTATTTATTCCAAAGGAACTAAAAGGCAAAGCTAAAACAGGTGATATAGTAGTAGCAGAAATAATAGAATGGCCAGATAAAAGAAGGAATCCAGAAGGAAAAATTATTGAGATATTAGGAAGAAAAGAAGATAAAGGAATAGATATCTTAACCATAATTAAAAGGCACAAACTTCCAGAAGAGTTTCCAGAAAATGTGCTTAACTTTGCAAAGGATATTCCAGAAGAAATTCCAGCGGAGGAATATAAAAAAAGAAAAGATATTAGAGATATTTTAACGGTTACAATAGATGGTGAAGATGCTAAAGATTTAGACGATGCAGTATCGTTAAAAAAATTAGAAAATGGCAACTATTATCTAGGCGTACATATAGCTGATGTAACAAACTATGTTAAGGAGAAAAATCCACTGGATAAAGAAGCTTTATTAAGAGGTACTTCAGTATATTTGTTAGATAGGGTTATACCAATGCTACCTAAAAAGCTTTCAAATGGAATTTGCAGTTTAAATCCAAAGGTCGATAGGCTAACCTTAAGCTGCTTCATGGAAATAGATAAAGAAGGTACAGTAATTGACCATGATATTTTTGAAAGTGTAATTAACTCTAATGAAAGAATGACTTACACAGATGTTTCTAAAATATTAAAAGGGGAGAACAGCGACCTTTTAAAAAGGTATGACTATTTAATAGACACCTTTAAGCTTATGGAAGAGCTTTGCTCTGTTCTTCATAAAAGAAGAATGAAAAGAGGGGCTATAGACTTTGACTTTCAGGAAAGCAAAATCATTTTAAATGAAAATGGAAAACCTATAGATATTAAGCCATATGAACGAGGAATTTCCAATAGAATCATAGAAGAGTTCATGCTTATTTGCAACGAAACAGTATCGGAGCATATGTTTTGGACCAACCTTCCTTTTGTTTACAGAATACATGAGGATCCAGATATAGAAAAACTAGAGCACTTTAATGAATTTGCTCATAACCTTGGCTATATAGTTAAATGGGGAGAAAAGGTACATCCAAAGGAACTTCAAAAGATAATCGAAGAAGTAAAAGGAAAAAAAGAAGAAACAGTAGTAAGCACACTGCTTTTACGTTCATTAAAACAAGCGAGATATTCTCCAGAATGTGTAGGTCATTTTGGTCTTGCTGCAAAATATTACAGCCATTTTACATCACCAATTAGAAGATATCCAGACTTAATGATCCACAGAATAATTAAAGAATTTATAAATGGACAAATAGATGAAAAGCGAGCAAAAAAACTAGTTGGGATAGTAGACTATGCATCAGTTCAGTCTTCAGAAACAGAAAGAACAGCACAGGAGGCTGAAAGAGAAGTAGACGATTTAAAGAAAGCAGAATACATGAGCGATAAAGTAGGAGAAAAATACTGTGGAATAATATCATCCGTCACAAGCTTTGGAATATTTGTAGAACTTCCAAACACAGTAGAAGGTTTAGTTCACATTAGCGATTTAAGCGACGATTATTATATATTCGATGAAAGGCATCTAAGCCTAGTGGGAGAAAGAACAAAAAAAATATATAGACTTGGTGATGAAGTCAAAATAGTTGTTTCAAGAGTAGATATGTCAACCCATGAAATATATTTTGAAATCGATGAAGAGAAGGAAGAAGTTACAATAGAAAGCCTAGGCATTGAAGGGGAAGTAATTAAAGGTGAACTTTCTGAGGTAGAGGAAGCTGCAGCTGGCGAAGTTAAGGAGATTCATCCTAGACGTGGGAAGAAGAACTTTAGAAAAGGATATAAATCGGAGAGAAGATAAATAAAGATGAAAGTTTTTCTATTGTTTGACTAAGGTATTACCCATGTAGTAAAATATATTATTACAAGGATATAAAGTAGGTGTTAAAATGAGCAAGAAAAATAGTGGTAATAATAATAAAACCTTAGCTGAAAACAGAAAAGCTAGGCATGATTATTTTATAGAAGAATCTTTAGAATGTGGAATAGAGCTTGTGGGTACAGAGGTAAAATCCATCAGAGGTGGAAAAGCCAATTTAAAGGATAGCTATGCTGAAATAAGAAATGGCGAACTATATGTGTGCAATATGCACATAAGTCCTTATGAAGCAGGAAATATTTTTAACAGAGATCCTCTTAGGAGGAGAAGACTACTGGCTCACAAAGCAGAAATAAGAAAGCTTGAAGTGTTTACGACTCAACAAGGTTATACGTTAGTTCCCTTATCATTATATTTGAAGCAAGGAAGAGTAAAGGTTCAGCTTAGCGTTGCTAGAGGTAAAAAGGACTACGATAAGAGAGATGCTATGCTTGAAAAGGCTGCTAAAAGAGATATAGATAGGCAGATTAAAGAAAGATCCAAGTATTAAAAAATTACCACATAAATTATGCTTGATTTACACATAATAATGTTGTAATATTGTATTTGCAGCGATGATATATAAAAGATTTTAAAAAAATTTATATGGAGCTAAAAGCAAAGGTAATTTCTTAAAAGCAAGCTAACCGTTTATATATAACCTTTGATAAGGCATCTGATGAAGGAATTTAACAATTTTTTTAAGATACCTTAGTACAAAATATTAGTTCTACAAAGAAATTAGTAGTTAGTATTTTGTATCACTTACTTTTACAAAAGTAAAAGTAAACATGACAAGGGGGCGTACTTGGTTTCGACGGGGATGTGTTGTATTTAGGAAGCGAGTCGAGGGAACCTGTGGACCCGCGTTAAAAAACTATGGGATTAAATATAAACGCTGAAGATAATAATTTAGCTTTAGCAGCTTAGTCTGCTAACGTCAGCCCGATAGTACCGCGGATCGGAATCTGGCGTCGACAGCGGTGAAACGAGCCTGAGTAAGCTTTGCCTTAGGAACGGGATTTATGAAGCTACTGAAATCAGAAGCCTGTCTTTCGGCGTCTGACAGAGGGAATGTAAAAAGAAAGTCTGCACTCGGAGATGCTTAAATATTACTGTTTTCGGACAGGGGTTCGACACCCCTCGCCTCCACCAATGAAACCCCCGACAGATGTCGAGGGTTTTTAAATGCGTAAAACGCTATCGTCATTTCAAATCTAAAAAATCTAATAAGACTTGAACATATAATGTATTTAAATAAAAATTATACTTTAAAAGCACGTGATAAGTGAATGAAATAAACAATTTAGAAATTGCTAGATATAAAAGAACAAAGGTAAAAAAATTACATAAAGAATAAAATTCAAAGAAAAAAACATACACTTTTTTAAATATATTGGATATAATATAAATAAGAAGGAGATGATTAAAATGCTGACTAGAATTCAAATAGAAAATTTTAAATCTTTTAAAGAAACTACTAATATAGATTTTCAAAGTACAAATTATAAAATTTTAAGCAATACTAATGTTACAGATGATGGAATATTGAAAGGTGCTATTTTCGTAGGTGGAAATGCAACAGGAAAGACAAATATTATTTTAGCTATAAAACTTCTATTGGATTTATTATTTAGAGAAAAGATAGTGAACATAAGAGAATATAAATGCTTATTTTCTAAAAGTAATAATATCAAATTATATTATGAGTTTAATATTGAAGGAAATATTATTAATTATGATATTGATTATGATATAGAAAAGCAATTTATGATAGAAAAGCTATTTTTAAATAATGAAAGCATCTTAGAAAGAATAGGGAAAAGTGGGACGACAAAGATAACAGAAAATTCTATACATGATGATTTGGATAATCAATCTTTGTTACTTAGGATAATTTACTTTAATACAAAATTTAATAACTTTCCAATATTAAAAAAGTGGTTTAGCTATTTAATAAATTCAATTTATCTTGATGCATCTTTGAGGGTAAGATTAAATACTCTAAATAATCATTTAGATATAAGGGAATACTTAGATAACAACGGAGCGGAAGATATTAATAGTTTTTTCAAAGAGTATAATTTTGACCAAGTAATAGAATATTCTAGAAAAAGTAATGGGAATATTATCGCTATAGAGGTTGAAGAAAATAAGGATATTTTCTTTAAAAGAAATGGTATAGGAGAACCAATACCCTATTTTATGGAATCATTGGGAAATAAAAATTTAATAAATATGTTACCATCATTTTTTCATGTAATAAAAAATGGTGGAATGTTGATCATTGATGAATTCAGTAGTGCATTTCATAATGAATTGGAAGAACTCTTAGTGAAATATTTTATGAAGAAATCAAATAAATCTCAGTTGTTTCTGGTATCTCATTCAACTAATTTATTATCAAACACCATATTTAGACCAGACCAAGAGTACTCAGTTGAATTTATTGGGGCAGAAGGAAGTACGATAAATAGATTTTCTAACGAAAAACCAAGAGAAGCTCAAAATATTGAAAAAATGTATAATAGTGGATGTTTTGGTGGAAAGCCTGAGTATAACAATGAGTATAATTAATTTATCATTAAATAATAAGAAAATAGGGAAAGTATTGTTTATTGTTGAAGGGATAAAAACTGAGATAAATATACTCCATAAGATATTTACTAATATATTTGACTATCAGTATGAAAAGTTAGATAGACTAGAACGATACAAACCATATAATAAAAAAGAAAATCCTACGTCTTCAATATTTGTTATAAATACTGAAGAATCTAATATCAAAGATGTTAAAGATGCAAATGGGTATTTAGACAATATTTTTATAAAATTAATAAATGAATATAACTTTCCAGTAGATAAAGCAACCATATTTTATATATTTGATAGAGATAATAAATCGAACACTGATAAATCTGTTATTGAAGAATTATTATCTAAACTTAGTAATTCAAAAGAAAGTAATGAAGATTATGATAGACAAGGATTGTTGCTTTTGAGTTACCCATCAGTTGAAAGTTTTACAGCATCAAATTATATAAAGGATTGTTATAATGTTCAAATAGAAACTGGCAATGCATTGAAACAATATCTTCATGATCAAAATTTTAGATATCAGAAACTAAATAAAGATACATTTAAATTTGCAGTTGAAGAAATGATTAAAGCATTAAGTTTTATAGGTATTAATGAATATGATTTAGATAATTTTAAAAATGTAAATTTAAAAATCTTTAGTTATCAAGAAGAAAATTATAATAAAAATAAAAAATATAGGCTCTTAAGCCTTATATGTTTTGCCTTAATAGACTTAGGACTAGTAACGGTAGAGGAGGAGCATTAATAACATTAATCTCTATAAAATAATACCAGTGTCTATGGCAAATAAAGATGGAGATAAAATATTTAGTGATATTATTGATAAAATAAAATCTGGTGAAGAAATAAGCAAACAACATTGATAAGCAATATAGAAATGGTGAATGAGGAATTGAAATTGACAGAGCTCGGAAAAAGTTTAAAAGATGAAGGGAAAAAGGAAAAGGCAATTGAAACTGGCAAAATTGCAATAAAAAAAGGAATGGATGATAAAACCATAAGTGAATTAGCTGGAGTAAGTATAGATGATATTGATTTGATAATAGAGGTTTTGAAATAATCTATTATAACTAACAAGAACTAGAGAAGCAAAGGTTTGTCATAAATGATAGTGGAAATAAACCTAAAATAACAGAAGTTAAGCTGAAAAAGCTATTTTCTGTATTTATGAAGTTTTTTTATGCGCAATATTCCAGAATGTAAGAAGTTCATTAATGATTTTGTTATAGAAGTAAAAGTAAATAAAGACAACGTTGAAGTAGCGTTCAACGTTGTCTTTATTTTTGCTAAAAATAGAGAAGGGGTTGAGATTGTAACCTCAATTAAATGCCAAGGTATATATGAGAGATATAGTAATAGTTTTTACATTAGAATGAGTAGTTAGAATTTTAACACATAAACAATATAAAAATGATATCAAAGCTGTTTTATATGTATTAGAATGGGTTACTTAAATATTGTGCACCTAGAGATGAATAGATTGTTGAAATAAAAGATATTTATGATTCCATAGACAAGTACATGTTGAGGTCGTAACTTGCCTATAATGAGAGAAGTTAAGGCCGATTGGCGTCAAGCTCCAAGCTACCTCCGGCTAGATGGCTGCTACTGTTGAGTAACCTAAACTAACAGGAACTGCTGGAAAAATAGTTAAAATAAGATTGTTTAATTTATATGAAAATGATAATATAGTCTGTATAGAATATGAAGATGAATATAAAGAAATAAATTTTATTAAGATCAAAGGTCATATCGGAGTAAAGTCCAATGAGCTTACTGGTTTGGCAATGTACAAATATTAGGTAGGTGATAACTATTTTGAAACTAGGGAAAAAAAAGATATTCATAATAATTGCAATATTTTGTATAATAACTTTCCTAATAGCATTAGTAAATTTAACAGAAAAAACAGAGACTAAAACTAATAGTAATGAAGTGGAAGGTTGGAAGTTAGATACGTCACCAATTACTTTTAATTGGTATATTAATTATTCATGGTTTAATACAAAATGGGGAAACAATCTTGTTTCGAAAAATGTTACAAAAAAAACAGGAGTCAGCATAAACTTTATTACCCCAAGTGGGGATGAATCTGAAAAATTAGATTCAATGATAGATACTGGTAATTTACCAGACTTCATAACCTTAAGTCCTTTTGATGATGGATACAAAAACATAATAAAAAATAAATTAGCTTTGCCCCTAAATAAATTAGCAGAAAAATATGATACATATTTTTTTAAGGTTGCTGACAAGCAAAAACTGGAGTGGTATAAACAACCTGATGGATACGTTTACTGTTATCCAAATTATTCTGTTCCTATTAGTAATAGTGGAGACACGACAGAAGTATACCCTTCAAATCAAACATTTTTAGTGAGAAAGGATATTTATGATGCTTTGGGTAAGCCAGATATGAGGACTCCAGAGGGTTTTTTAAATGCCCTCAAAGAAGCTAAGGAAAAGTTTCCTATTATAAATGGACAAAAATTAATCCCATTAGGACTTCATGAATTCACTGATTCTGGTAATTTGTCCTTGGATAGTATCTTACCAAATTTTTTGGATATCCCATTTGAAAAAAATGGACAAGTATATGATAGAATAACGGATCCTGAATATATAAAATGGTTAAAAACTTTTAATGATGCATATAACCTTGGACTTCTTTCAAAAGAGATATTTGTAGATAAGAGACCACAAATTGAAGAGAATATTTCTGAAGGAAGATATTTTGCAATGCTATATCAAAGAACAGATATTGTTAATGAACAATTGATGTTGTATAAAAATGATAAGAATTCTATCTATATACCTGTTGATGGCCCAGCTGATTCAAAACTAGATCCGCCTAAACTTGCTGGTGATACAATTTCTGGGTGGACGGTAACACTTATTTCTAAAAGCTGTAAGGATCCAATGAGAGCAATAAGATTTTTAAGCTACCTAATAAGTGAAGAAGGAAATATGGATTTATATCTTGGAGTAAAGGGTGTTACTTGGGATACCATAGATGGGAAAAATGAACTAAAACCAGATATAGTGAATTTATTAAATGAAGATAGAATAGCTTTTGATAACAAATACGGGGCAGCTGATACCTATTGGATGCTATTAGATGAAAGTATGATACAAAAATGGCGCCCGAAAGATCCTGAGCCTCTAGAAGTTTTAGAGGATTGGCCCAAGGGCAAAACTTACAATTATTCTTTATATGATAAAATATACAATAACAATGACAATTTACAAGATTATATTATTTATTCACAAATCAATGATAAATGGCATAGCACTGAGAAAAATTTGCTAATAGCAAAAAATGATACTGAATTTGATGCTATTTTAAATTCCTTCTTACAGTATAGGGAAAATGAAGGATATGATAAATCGGTTCAGTATCAACAACAAAAAATTGAAGAAAACAAGAAAAAGCTTGGTATAAATAATTGATATATGTTAGGTGGTTAGTATGAAGGACAAAATTTTAATGTTTTTAAAGAAACTTAAAGAAAACAATAAAAATAATAGTTTAATGAAGAAATTAATAATTGCATATATTATTGTTATTGGAATTCCTATAATAGTTTTCTCTATTTATACTTTTAATCAACTTTCAAATAATGCAAAAAAAGATGCAATAGACAAATATAGTTATGAGCTACAGAATGATTGTGATACTATTGAGAAAAGTATTTATATAATGAGAAATATTATCAATACCACCTTAAACAACAAAGAACTTTTATTATATTTAGACAGCGATAAAACTGTGCAAACAAGTGATTTGATTAATTTTAATGATACCACATATAAGCAGATAATAAATTTACAAAATAATAATCCGTCAATTAAGCAAATTAATATTTTTACGCCGAATTCATATATATATGAAATATGGCCTTTAATATACAGGGAAAATAGGATAAATAAAAATGATTGGTATAAAAAAACTATTGAAAAAGATGGAGCTATATACTTTACAATAAACAAGTATGATAACGATATAAAAGTAGATTCGGCAATTAATGACCAGTCAAAGGATTTAGTAGTAGCCCTCAATAAGGAAATTATTAATAATGAAAACTCTTATGATGGAATCATAAGAGTAACAATGCCATCAAGAGATTTCTTTCCAAATATGTTCAATAAAGATAACTCGAATAATGGACAGATATTTAATTATAACTTGGATGAAAATGATTTAAGCACTAATGAGGACAATTTACTTTTAAAAAACTTGAAGTTTAATAGAGATGATTTTAAAATTTTTGTAAAAGATAAATTAGAAAAAGGAAGTGGACAGCTATCATATAATCAAGGAACTGAGAATTATTATATACTTTACAGGGAAACTCCTATAACAAATGATTATTTAATATGTGTAATAGATGTTACTAATGTTACAAAAGGAATCAGTAATTCTAGAAATGAGCTATTAGGAACAAGTGCTTTATTGCTGATTATTGTTTTAATAATTATTTATTTTGTTACTAAGGCTATTTTGAAAAAATTATATATTATTTTAGATTCAATAAAACAAGTTGGTAGTGGGGATTTAACAGTTGATATCCCTGTATATGGAACTGATGAAGCAGGTATTTTAGCACACAACTTTAGGGAAATGATGAAAACCATTGATAAGCTAATTTCTGAAAATGTGCAAAAAGAAATAATTAGTAAAGAAACTGAATTAAAGGCACTAAAAAGTCAGATAGATGGTCATTTCTTATTTAATACTTTGGAAAATATTAGATTAATGGCAATGGTTGAGGAAAATTATTTAGTTGCTGATTCATTAGTTTTTCTGGGTGACATGATGAGATATAATATCAAATGGGATAATGATTTTGTAATCTTTCTGGACGAGATAAATTATATAAAAAATTATGTGGCATTAATGACCCTCAGATATGATAATCAAATAATTTTAAATATTGAAATCGGAAACCAATATAATAATAAAATAATATTAAAACTTATTATTCAGCCATTAGTAGAAAATGCAATTAAACACGGAATTTCAGAGAAGCTTATTAGAGAAGATGGAACAATATCTATCTATATTGAAACTGATGATAAATTTTTATATCTAATTGTAAAAGATGATGGAAAGGGAATGGATAGTGATAAAGTGTTACAACTTCAAGAGCATATTAATGGAAATTTAAATATGAATTTTGGACTTGGTCTTAAAAATGTAAATGAAAGAATAAGACTTTATTATGGTGAAGATTGTGGAGTTTTTGTTGAATCAAAACAATTTTGTTATACAAAATTGACACTAAAATTATTAAAATAAATGGAAAATAATTTTATGGGGGGAATAAAATTGTATTCAGTAATGATAGTTGACGATGAGCCGATAATAAGAACAGGATTAAAGAAGACAGTAGATTGGCAACAATTTGGTTTTGAGGTAGTTTGTGATTGTAGAGATGGGGATGAAGCACTTAAGATGCTAAATTGCCACAAAATTGATTTTATAGTAACAGACATAAAAATGCATAAAGTAAGTGGAATTGATATGTTGGAGGCAATTAGGGAGATGAATCTTGATATTCCAGTATTACTTTTAAGTGGGTATGATGATTTTAAATATGCTCAGGATGGCGTAAGACTTGGAGCTTTTGATTATATTTTAAAGCCTATAGAGCAAGAAAAATTAGAGAAAGTTCTATCAAAAGTTAATGATAAATTATCTGCTATTGAAAAAAATACTTTTGAATTTAATACAAATAAATTAATATCAAAAGAAAAAGTATTATATGATTTGGTAAGAGGGAAAAACCTTATGTGTATGGATGAAATTATTTCAAAATATGAACTCCCATTAATCAAAAATAAGGTTCAAGTAGCTATTGTAGAAATAAATGAAATAGTTATTAATTGTGAAGAGCTAATAAAAAATAATGATCTAGAATTTTTGGATAAGTCAGTTAATAATATTATTGAAGATGAAATGAAAAAGTGTAGTTTAAGTTATTATTCTATTTTAGATGGTGAATTTGGAAAAAAAATTATTATAGCTCAAACTGAATTAGAGGGTAATGAAACACAATTTGATAATATTTTTATTGAAGCCCTAGAAGCAATTCTTAAAACAAGTAATGAACAATTAAAAACCGTCTTAAATATCAGTATTGGTAAGGTTTACAATCAATTATTTTCCATGCATAAAAGCTATTTGAATGCTAAAGAAGCACTAAAGCATAAATATATATTAGGCACCAACAAATTAATACATTTTAACCAAATATCACAGATTAGACATAATAAATTTAATTACCCGATTGAAAAAGAAAAGGAATTAATAGCTTCAATAATTTTAGTCAAGGATGATGCTGTTGACAAGCTTAAGGTACTTCTTAAGGATATATCAGAAATAATGAATTATGATGTGTTTAAAATTAATGTTACATTAATGCAAGTGATAAATAATATTTATAGTAATGTATTGAAAAAATATGATTTCATAGAAAATATATATGATTTAACAGAAATAATGGAAATTGGATTTTTAGGGATAGAGACACTAGATGACATTGAGAAAAGAATAGTGAAGAATATTTCAGAACTAATCAAAATAATTAAGGAGTATAATTTGAATCAAAGTGACAATGTGGTAAAAAAAGCATGTGAATATGTTCTAAATCATGTTGAAGAAGATATAACCCTGACTCTTATCTCCAGTAAACTTAATATAAGTAAAAATTATTTTTGTTCTATTTTCAAGCAGCAGACTGGAGAAAACTTCAACGAATTTTTAACAAAAGCTAAAATGGATAGAGCTAAAATTTTATTGAAAAAGCATGATATGAAAGTTTATGAAGCAAGTGATGTATTAGGATATAAAGAAACTACATATTTTAGCAAACTATTTAAAAGGTACACTGGGCTAACTCCTGCTGAATATAAAAGAATATAGATATGATTCATCATAAAGTAGTAAATTCCTAACATAAAATAATAATTTTTTGCAGTTAAATTAAGAGATAATAGAACCTATAATAAAATTATATTATATATTTTAATGTATAAATTAAAAATTATAGGGAAGAAGGAATTAAATTGTTAAAGAAAAAAAATAAAATTTTTATGTGTACAATGCTACTAAGTTTATTTCTAGTGCCAATGACTTTATCAAAGAATGTTTCAGCGGAAACTATTAAGGGCTCAAGCATAGTATCTGAGTTAAAAAGCAAAAGTGATTGTGGAGATAAAGTACGAAATGATAAAACTAAAGGAATTACTCTTTTTGATAACTTCAATTATTTCAACACTAATAATTGGTCAAAATCAAATGGATGGACTAATGGCGGAGTGTTTAATTGTACATGGAGATCAACAAATGTAAATTTTGACAAAGGTAAAATGATATTAACTTTAGATAAAGATACTCAGGGTGGTACTACACCTTATGCAGGTGGAGAATATAGATCAAATAATTTTTATGGCTATGGTTTATATAAAGTAAATATGAAGCCAGCAAAGAACATTGGTACAGATTCATCTTTCTTCACTTATACAGGTCCAAGTGACAATAATCCATGGGATGAAATCGATATCGAGTTTTTAGGAAAAGATACTACTAAAGTTCAATTTAATTATTATACAAATGGTGTTGGTGGTCATGAATACCTTTATAATCTTGGCTTCGATGCTTCGAAGGGTTTTCACACTTATGCCTTTGATTGGCAGCCAAATTACATTGCTTGGTACGTTGATGGAAAAGAAGTTCATAGAGTAACAGAAAATATTCCAACACATCCTGGGAAAATAATGATGAATTTGTGGCCAGGAACTGGAGTGGATTCATGGTTAGGAGCATATAATGGTGCTACACCAATAAATGCGTATTATGATTGGGTAGCATACGATCCAGTTTAGCATTAAATACTTATTACAATTTAGAGGGACAGCATAATATTTAAGGGATATTATGCTGTCTCTTTTTTTATGTAAATGTTTAAATTCTTAATTATTTGATAGTTTATCGTAATTTTATACCGTTTTAGTAAAGTTTTTTTTAATATATCATAAAAGTGTAATAAGAATTGAGGAGGGACAATTAAAAATGAGCGAAAACTGAATTTATCAGTTTTCGAAACTGGTTTCTAAAGATGAGTTTAAGAACATCTTAAAAACTAAAATGGCTTTGTTAGGCTATATTTTAAAAATTTATATTAGGGGGAAATTTATCATTATGAAAAAAAACAATTTAAGAAAATTATTACTATTTGCAATGTCAATTGCAATAGTTGGATCTGTTTTCACAGGTTGTAGTAGTTCAAGTAGTGCTAGTAAATCAAGCACAACAACAGCTTTTAAAGATAAGGCTCCAAAGGATTATAAAGGAACAATCAATATTTGGGCATATACAGATGAACTTAAATCTTCACACTTTATTGATCAATTCAACAAAGAATATCCCAATATTAAGGTTAATTTAACAGTTATACCGATGGATAATAATGCATATCAAACAAAACTTTCATCAGTGCTATCTTCAGGTTCAGGTGCACCTGACATTTTCCTTTCAGAAGTTTCAATGGTAAACAAATATGTTAATTCACCATACTATGATGACCTTTCTAAGGCACCATACAATGCAGAAGATATTGCAAAAAAAGAAGCTAAATATACTGTAGATCTTGGAAGAAATGCAGCAGATAAAGATATTAGAGCACTTTCTTGGCAAGCAACTCCAGGTGGATTGTTCTACAAGAGAAGTTTAGCTAAAGAATATCTTGGAACAGATGATCCAACTAAAATTTCCCAAATGTTTAGTTCGTGGGATTCACTTATAGCAACAGGTAAAGAATTGAATGAAAAAAGTGGTGGAAAAGTTAAGTTGCTTCCAAATTATAGCGAATTGTTTAATATTGCACTTGGTAGTAGAACAAAAGGTTGGGTAGTAAATAATAAGCTAGTAATTGATCCTAAGATGATGCAATACATAGATGTTGCTAAGGAAGTAAGAAATGCAGGTATAGATGCTAAATTTAATACATGGTCAGCACCATGGGCAGCATCAATGGCAGGCGCAGTAAATGGAACAAACGTATTTTGTTATGCACTACCTACTTGGGGATTACCATTCGTAATAGCTAGTAATGCAAAAAAAACAAGTGGAGACTGGGGGCTGGCTAAAGCACCAGCAGCTTACTATAATGGTGGTAGTTGGTTAGGTATCTATAGTAAGAGTGAGAATAAGGAACTTGCATGGCAATTTGTAAAGTTTATGAATTCTAAAACTTTTCAAACATGGGATTCAAAAACAAATGGAGATTTTTCATCTATGACAGAAGTAAGCCAACAATTCGCAAATTCTGATGAAGGAAATAATGCTTTCTGTGATGGACAAAATATATCTAAAATTTATAATCAAATAGTACCATCAATCACTGGTAAGTTAGTTACTAAGTACGATGAAACTATCAATGATAAATTCCAAAATGATTTAGATGCATATATTACTGGACAAAAATCAAAAGATGATTTCTTAAAACAATTTAGAGCAGACGTAAAGACTGCATTCCCAGATTTAAACGTAAATTAACATAAAGTAACTAAATAAGAACCTTATTAACTGTTTATAGTAATTTAATTTTATTTTAAACAGTTAATAAGGCATTATACTTGGAGGTGGTTTTGTGCTAAAGAAAAAAAACAAAATAGATAAAGGAAGATATGGGATATATTTTATTATTCCGTATTTTATTACGTTTTTGTTATTTGGGTTATATCCGATCATATATACTTTTATTATAAGTCTTCAAAAATGGGATGGAATGTCACTAGATGCAACTTTTGTGGGTTTTAATAATTACATCAATCTTGTTCATGATCCTGTATTTTATCAATCTATAGAAAATACATTTATAATGTGGATTTGTGCTTTTATCCCACAAATGGTTTTTGCACTTTTACTTGCAGTAGTGTTTAATAATTCAAAAAAGCTTAAAGGAAAAGAATTTTTTAGAGCAGCTATCTATCTTCCTAACCTGATTACACCAACAGCAGTAGCAGTGTTATTTTTCTTTTTATTTGATTGGCAAACTGGTGCAGTTAATAAGATTCTTTTAAATCTACATATAATTAAAGACCCTATTAACTGGTTTTTGACTTCAGGTAGTTATAGAGGAATAATTTCACTTATATCATGGTGGATGTGGTTTGGTTATAGTTCCATAATTTTTGGAGCAGGATTAAATAATATTCCAGCAGAATTGTATGAGTCTGCAAGTATAGATGGTGCAAGTGCTTGGCAAAGTTTTAAGAGCATAACATTGCCATTGTTAAAACCAACTATATTATATACTGCCATTACATCTCTTATCGGTGGGTTGCAGACCTTTGATATTCCTTATGTTATGACTCAAGGACAAGGTGGTCCTAATAATTCAGTATTAACGGTAGTTATGTATCTATATAACACTGCCTTCCAAAATTCAAATTATGGATATGGTGCTGCTATTGGATATGGGTTGTTTGTATTGATACTAATAGTATCAGTAATAACTTTCAAGTTTATAAATGGAAATGCTGAGAATGAATAGGGGTGATGTTAATGAAAACAAAGACTAAAATTAGTAATAAGAGTTCAATAAGTATTAAAAAAATAGTTAGTTATATACTTTTAATTTTACTTAGTTTAATATGTATAGTTCCATTTTACATAATGATCATAGATGCTACTCATACCAATGGAGAAATAGCTTCAAAACTCTGGCTTTTACCAGGTAAGGCACTATTAAATAATTACAATAAGTTAATTGAAAGTGTTCCTATATGGAGAGGATTTGCCAACAGTTTATTCATTGCAGTTTCTACAACAGTAGTAAGTGGATATTTTAGTGCTTTAACTGCTTATGGATTTTCAAGATACAAATTCAAGGGTAATAAAACACTTTATGCAATTGTTTTAGGTTCAATGATGATTCCAATGCAGTTAGGATTCATAGGGTTTTATCAATTAATAAGTAAAATGCATTTACTTAACAGTTATATTCCTTTAATTGTACCAGCAATTGCAAATGCAAGCTCTGTTTTCTTTATAAAAGGGTATACAGATGGTGCAGTTCATGAATCCTTGATTGAAGCAGCAAGAATAGATGGGTCTGGCGAATTTGCTACATTTAATAGAATTGGATTGCCGCTCATTATGCCGTCTATTGCAACTATGTCTATATTTACATTTATTGGAACTTGGAACAGTTATTTAACACCTCTTATTCTTATAACAGATATGAACAAATATACACTTCCAATTATGCAGGTTGTTTCAAGAGGTGTGTACAAGACTGAATTTGGGACAATATATACATGTATTGCAATTTCTGTAGTTCCAATAATAATAGCATTTATATTCCTTTCAAAAAAGATAATTGGTGGTTTAACAGTTGGAGGAGTAAAAGGCTAATAGTAAACACAATATAATATAAGATGGAGGCATTTTATGAGTTTTAAAAAGGATTTCATATGGGGTGGTTCTACTGCTAAAAATATATTATGAAAACGATGGGGATAAATTATGAATAAAAAAAGGGAATTTAGTCAAGGTGTTATTTTTACATTTTTCAATTATGTATGGTGGTTTTTATTAGGAAATTTGTATTTTTGGATTTTGAATATTCCTATTATATTTGTAGCTTTAGGGATAAGAAATTATGCCACTGCTAATGTGTATATAATTATTATTTTAATGTTGTCCTCAATACCTATGGGACCTGCCTTAACAGCATTGTTAAGTTTAATGGGTAAGCTCACCAGAGAAGGAGATATTAACGTTACAAAGGACTTTTTTAAAGCATATAAGATAAATTTCCTCCATTCAGTATTTTTTTGGACATTAGGGATAATAATTATAACTTTAGCTTGCGTAGAGGTAATATACTTTGATAATAATTCTAGTTTGACGTTAATGGGTATTATACCTAGAATTATAATTTTTGCATGTATTGGTTTATGGTTCTATATATTTCCGATAATATCAAGATTTTATTTAAAGAAAAGGGAAGCATTGGCATTATCCGCAATGTACTTTATAAAGAAAATTCATATATGTGTAATATCCATTGCGGCAGCTTATATACTATGGGTTATACTTATAAAAATTAAATTGGTACTTGTACTGCTATTGTTTTTCGTAAGTATTATATGTTACCTAATAATGCTGATGGAAAAAGGTATGCTGTCAGATATTGAAGAAAAATACAACAATAAAAATGTTGAAGTTTAATAAACATATTAAAGAGAAACTATGAAATGTTATATAAAAACTTATTTTAATGGGAATAAATTAATATATTTTAGGAGGCTATTAAATGAGAGAAGTTGTAGCTAGAAAAGTTAAACATTCTGCAGAGCAGAGCTTAAGGGAAATATTTAATGAAAGAATTGAAAAAAATGATGTTATAGATGGTATATTCTATGATAGTACATATAAAAAGGCAGTGGGTGTGGCTAATTTACCAATTAAAGTACCTGTTACCTTAGATATATTTAAGGATAGAGAAATAGCTGTAATGCTAGATGGAATTTTAAAGGACAGTGAGTTTGTAATCATTAGCCTTACTAAAAATATAGATGATGCAGCTTTATTAATATGTAGTAATGGGAAAATTACTGAAAGAGCCTTGTCTTCAGATGTTAGCAATAAGATAAACAGAATAGTACAAAAGATAGTTTATGGTGTAGGACTTATCAATGAAGCTGGAGAACATGAAATAGATTTATTAGCACCAGCGCCAGGACCACATTTTTATACAAATTTATTGTTAGGTAATAGAATTAAATTTTCTCATCCGCTGCAGACTACACCAAAGAGCGTAGTAGATAAATTAGGAAGAGGAAGCTTTAGATCTCATGCTGCAACGCAAGTATTGGCCACAAGATGGGATATGCTTCAAGAGGAAAATGGGTTTCCAGCTAGTCGTCAGTTCTATTTAGTAGAAGAGGGGAAACAAATATTCTATTCAGCAAATGTTACAGATGAAAATATAGAAGCAGGTAAATGTATTCATTCTCAAAATCATACTAAAATAATTTATAAAACAAAGTGTGGCTTAGAGATTGAAAGATTAATTTTCTTACTTCCTCAAGAAGAGAACATGCCTATAGCTGTTGAAGCACAACAAATTAAAATAAAGAATAATACCAATAGAGTAAGAAATATCAAACTAGTTTATACTGGTATGTTTGGAAGCGCAGCACCTGGTGCATTAATGGAGGATGTTTTATACAGTAATGTAATTATGCAAGCAAAGGTATTGGTTGATGATGAAGGGTCTGTAATGGCAATATCTTCTGACTATTATCCATTGTATACAAAAGGTGACTATAGATTTCATACAATGATTACCCATAATGAAAAAAGCTCAGTACTTCCAAAGGAGTTTTGCACAAGCTATAGTGAATTCGTGGGAAGTGGTTCCTTGGAAAGACCAGAAGGATTATATAAACTTAGCAGTAATTTAAATAGAAAAGGACCAGGCTTCTTTGCTGTTAGTAGTGAGTTTGAAATTAAACCTTCAGCTGAAATTTCTATTGATAATTTAACAGGATTAGTTTCAACTAAAACAAATGAAAACTTTGATGAAAACACCTTTAAAAATGAAGTTCAAAGTCTAATTAACAAGTATAAAGATGAAAAAGAAATACTAAAGGCTTTTGACGAAAGTATGAACTTTATTAATGAATATAGAACATATTTACAAGTTGTTTCGGGAGACAGGCAATTTGATACTTATGTAAATAAAAATTTACCTTTCCAGGTTCTTTATCAAACTTTTGTATCACGTTCTTTTGACCAAACACAAAAGGGCTATAGAGAAATGGGATTTAGGGAAATTCAAGACATTTATGCATCAATGTACTATTTCATAGGAATGGGTAAAAATGATCTAGTAAAAAAATTGATTAAGGAATGGGCTGAAAAGGTATTTGAATTTGGTTATGCTTATCATAACTTCTTCTGGGTAGGTAAAGAACCTGGAAAATGGTCTGATGATGGATTGTGGTTAATTCAGGCTGTATATAGATATATTAATATTACTGGCGATATTGGATTCTTAGATGAACAATTCATTATCGGAGGCAGTGATCCTATAAAGAAAAGAAGCTTATATGATACAATGAAAGCTATTTTAAAATATTCTGGAGAAATTTCAATAGGAAAACATGGAATACCTCTACTTGATTTTGCTGATTGGAATGACTGCTTAAAACTTGATACTGACTATATTAATGGTGTTGAAAAAGAGATAAGATACAAGGAACAGATAGCTAGAACTGGAAGAGATGGAGAACCATTTGAAAGTGATTATTCTGAAAGTGTAATGAATGGTTTCCTTTTAAAAGTTGCTATAGATGAAATGATTGAAATTAGCAAACAAAAGGAAGATAACTTATATTTTAGTAGCATGGTACAAACATCTAATAAACTTTATAATAACCTGCAGGAATATGCTTGGAAATATGATTTCTTTGCAAGAGTTCTATTTAATAGATATAAAAATGGACAATTCACTTATCTTGGTGCTAAAGGAGATAAGCTTTCAGCAGATCCAAGTAAGGATGGAACATATTTCTTAAATTCCTTCAGTTGGGCAATTTTATCTAACTCAGCAACAGAAGAACAAATTAAAATAATGCTTGAATCTATAGAGGCTCATTTAAAAACCCCTTATGGCATAAAACTTATTAGTCCAACAGATTTAGAGAAGGTTGCAACTGGAACTGCTACAGGAGAATATTTTCCAGGAGATAGAGAAAATGGTGGAATATTTAAGCATGCTACAATGATGGCTACTAGTGCTATGCTAAAGGCTGCTAAAATGGTTGATAGTGCTGAATTAGCAAGAAAGCTTACAGATACAGCATATTGGATGATAAATTTAGTTTTACCTTACAAAACAATGGAACATCCATATGAAACTTGTGGAAACCCAAGATTCTGTACTCAATATAATAATAGTGATACTGGTGAAAATATAGGACCTACACTAAGTGGTACTTCTACATGGCTTACTTTATCATTATTTGATGCCTTTGGTGTTGAATATACTGCAAAGGGTATAGAAATTAATCCTATACTAGCAGAAGATAAAAAATCACTAAACGTAATTCTTAATAACGGTAAGGCTAGCTTTAATATTATGATTACAAAACCTGAAGGTTTTTATAGAATGAAGGATTGTTCATATTCTATAAAAGTTGATGGTGAGAAAATTGAAGGTAATGTTATAAAGAATTTTGAAGATGGTAAAGAGCATGGTGTTGAGATACACTTCTAAATAAAACAATCATAGATAAAAGAATAATAGTTTATAAATATTCTAAATATAGATAAGAGGTGTATTATGAAGGAAATAAATGAAATCAAGAAGGATTATATAGATGAATTCGGATTTTATGTTATAGAAAATTACGATAAAAAAGCTCCTTTTGCTAGTTTTTTATCAGGTATTGCTGGTGTAGAAGGAATACCTATGTGGTCATTTTATGTTAATAGAGGACAAGCAATAAGCAGCATTGGAATTAGAGATAAAAGTAATTGTATAATGGAGTTTTTTCCAGCTAATGAAGCTTATAAAATGGTGTATAGCAACGGATTTAGAACTTTCATAAAGGTTAAAAATAATGAAGAAGAATTTGTTTTTGAACCATTTTCTATGACTACAAATAAGAATATAAAAAGAATAATAAAAATTAAAAATAATGAATTAAGATTAGTTGAAATAAATAATGAATTTAATATAAATATAGAAATAACCTACTTTACAATTCCAAACGAAGAGTTTTCAGCTTTTGGAAGAAAAGTAGAAGTAGTAAATACAGCTAATGCAAAAATAGAAATAGAGATATTAGATGGATTGTCTGCTATATTACCATATGGATCAGATAATGCAACCTACAAATGGATAGGAAATACTTTAAGAAGTTACATGGAAGGTGAAATTAAAAAGGATGGAACTGCTATTTATAAGTTAAGATCTTCAACTGAGGATTCAACTCAAATGGGTACGGTAGAAAATAGTTATTTCTATTTAGCCTTTGATGAAAATGAAAATATACTAAGTCCAATAATTGATCCGGAAAATATATTTGGATATGACACATCTTTAAAAGAGCCAATAGAATTCTATAGTAGTAAAATAGGTGAATTACTTCAAACTGAAAGTATTTGTAACAATAAAGTACCTTGTGCTTTTACAGGAAAAACAATTAGCTTAGAAGAGAATAATAAAACTTCAATTTATAGCTATATAGGATACGTGAATAATAGTGATTATGTTGACCATGCATTAAAGAAAATATGTAATAAAAATTATTTTGATACTAAGATAAATGAAAGTAATGAATTAATTGAAAATATAAGCAAAAATGTTCACACTGAAAGTACATATCCATTATTTGATGACTATGTAAAGCAATGCTACGTAGACAATGTTTTAAGAGGTGGATATCCATTACAATTTGGTAATGTAGATAAAAAAATATATTATGTATATTCTAGAAAACATGGTGATTTAGAGAGAGATTATAATTTTTTCAGTATAGAACCTAACTTCTATTCTCAAGGAAATGGAAACTTTAGAGATGTAAATCAAAATAGAAGAATGGATGTATTTATTCACCCATTTACAGGAACAGAAAATATTAAATTGTTTAATGATTTAATACAGCTTGATGGATATAATCCTTTAGTGATAAAAGGAAAGAAGTTTTTTGTAGAAGATAGTAAAAAGGAAAATATAATAAAACTAATAAGTATATATGAAAATGAAGAATTAGCTAAAACTTTACAAGATAAATTCACGGTAGGTGAATTGTATTCTTCATTAAGAAATATTAAGGGTATTGAAATTAATAAAATCATGAATGATATTATTGAAATGTGCAGTGAAACTGTAGAAGCAGATTTTGGTGAAGGTTTCTGGAGTGACCATTGGACTTACAACCTTGATTTAATAGAAGAGTACTTAGGAGTTTATCCAGATAAGATAAAAGAATTATTAATTAAGGATGAGAATTATAAATTTTATAATTCTCCAGAATATGTATTACCTAGAAAAGATAAATATAGCATAGAAAATGGTAAGGTTAGACAATATAAAGCTTTAGTAAAGAAGGAAGATAAATACGATAATTGGATTTGTGATATTAAAGGAAATTTATGTAAAACAAATTTATTTTCCAAGCTATTTATCCTTGCAGGAATTAAATTTATGACCTTAGATCCTATGGGATTTGGAATAGAGATGGAAGCTGGGAAACCAGGCTGGAATGATGCTATGAATGGACTTCCAGGCTTACTTGGTTCAAATTTTTCAGAAACCTTAGAATTAAAAAGATTATTGCTATTTATTAAGGATAATTTAGATGTTATAGAAGCTACAATAAAATTGCCAGAAGAAATTTATAAAGCTATAAGTGAAGTAGAAGAGGTTCTTTCGTTAAATTTAAATGAGGAATTAAGCCAATTAGAATATTGGGACAAAGTTTCTACAATAAGAGAAGAGTATAGGGAAAAAATTAATTATTCAATAAGTGGCAATAATGAAGCTTTTGAGAAAAATGCAATTGAATGTCTAATAAATAAAATGCTTTCTAAAATTGATTTAGGAATAAAAAAAGCAAAGAGCATGAATGAAGGTAACGTTCCTACATTTATGTATTATGATGTTACAAAATATGAAATAGATGAAAAAGCAGGAATAAAACCTTTAGAGTTCAAAACAAATTTCTTACCAGCATTTTTAGAAGGACCAACTAAATATTTAAAGACAAATTTAGAAAATGATGAAAAACACCAAGTATATGAGGCTGTTAAGGAAAGCGGTGTTTATGACAAAAAATTAAAAATGTACAAAACTTCAGAATCCTTAGAAGAGGTATCTTTTGAAATTGGAAGAGCAAGAAGCTTTACAGCTGGTTGGCTAGAAAGAGAATCAGTGTTTATGCATATGGAATTTAAATATCTTTTAGAATTAATAAAAAATGGATTATATGAAGAATTCTTTAAGGATATAAAAACTGCAATGCCGCCATTTATGAATCCAGAAATATACGGAAGAAGCATACTGGAAAATTCCTCATTTATAGCAAGTAGTAGCAATCCTGATGAAAGAAATCATGGGCGAGGTTTTGTGGCAAGATTAAGTGGTACAACTGTTGAAATGCTTAATATTTGGAAGTTAATGATGGTTGGAGAAAAACTATTTGCATATGAAGATGGAATTCTAAAATTTAAATTAGCCCCTATTTTAACAAAAGTGTTCTTTAAAGATGGTGCATTAATTACTACAATTTTAGGTCATATAAAACTTGTTTATACAAATATAAATAATAAAAATACTTTTGGACCAGAAAAAGGTATCATAGAAGAAATTAACTTATTTAATAAAGACAATAGCGTAACTAAATTTAAAGGAAATGAAGTGTGCGGTGAATTTGCTGAAAAAATTAGAAATGGCGAAATAGTAGAAATTCATGCTACTATTTTATAAGAAAAAATATACTTTTGTAGTGATAATATAATGGGTAACTGAAAATTTATAGAAAGGAAGAAGGATAGGAATACAGCATGGGTACAATTTATGAAATAGCAAAAATCGCTGGAGTTTCTCCAACTACAGTTTCAAAAGTAATAAATAAGTATCCCGATGTAAGCGATAAAACTAGAGCAAAAATACAAAAGATTCTTTACGAGAAGAACTTTTTCCCCAATGCACAAGCTCAGTTTTTATCAACTAAGAAAACCTGGACATTAGGTATTGTATATTTTGAAAATCTTGGAGTTGGACTTAATCATCCTTTCTTTTCAGCAGTAATAGAAGCCTTTAAAAAACAAGCAGATAAACACGGATATTCATTATTATTTGGTTCTAAAAATGATAGGTTAAAAAACGATACTTTTTTAGAATATTTTAAGTATAGAGCTGTGGATGGAATAGCAATAATTTGCACAGATCCCTCTGATAAAGAAACTTTAGAGCTTATTGATAGTGATTTTCCAATTGTAGTAATTGATATGTTTAATAAAAATACTGCCACAATAACGTCAGATAATGTGGAAGGCTGCAAATTAGCTATTAAGTATTTATATGATTTAGGACATAGAAAAGTTGCCCATATATCAGGTTCAAGTTATGTAGATAATTGGCCAAGTATTATAAGAAAAAAAGGTTACATTAAAGCAATGAATGAATTTAATTTAAAAATACTAGATAAGTATATTGTATCTGCAGTTAATTTTGACGTTTCTGGCGGGTATAATGCAATGATAAATTTACTAAAGCTTAGAGATACTCCCACTGCAGTATTTGCTGCCTGTGATAAGGTTGCAATTGGTGCAATAAATGCAGTAAAAGATTCAGGATTAAGTGTACCTCATGATATTTCCATAATAGGTTTTGATGATATAGAGATAGCAAAATATACAACACCTAAGTTAACTACTATAAGGCAAAACAGCGTTGAAATTGGGAAAAGTGCTGTTGATTTATTAGTAAAACAAATTAATGAAAAGATAGATCTTAAAATTAATAAAGTTATACCAGTAGAACTTATAGAAAGAGATTCTTGTAAAAAAATAGATTAAAGTAAATAAATGAAAAAATTAAATTAAAATATTGAAAAGGTGGTTTTCATTATATGACAAATTGTAAATTTGTAAATGAAAAAGGGGCTTTCAAACTGAAAAGTCCAGAAAATAACAGTTACATGTATTTTCCACTTGCAAATGAAGCAGGAGTTTTGTCTAGCATAACTCCAACTTTAAATGGCGATTGTAAAATGGATCAAAACACATTTTTACTTGCTCCAGTGAGTAGCGAAGACCTTCATAATAATAAATCATCAAGAAACTTCTGGGTATATGTTGATGGCATAGGAGCATGGTCTGCAACAGGAGTCTCAGCAACTCAACAGGCTGAAGTTTTCAGTGTGGATAAAGATGAAACAGAATTAGAAGCAGGCATTATGTGGCATAAGATAACCAGAAAATCAAAGAAGTTTGAAATCAAAAGTGAAATAACTTCTTTTGTTCCAGCAACAGATGAAAAAATAGAATTAATGAAGGTTACAATAACAAATATAGGAAGCGAAACTAAAAAAATAACACCAACAGTAGCAATTCCCCTATATTGCCGTTCAGCAGATAATCTTAGAGATCATAGACATGTAACTTCTCTTTTAAATAGGATTGAAACTACCGAATATGGAGTTATAGTAAATCCAACATTAACCTTTGATGAGAGAGGTCATAAGAAGAATACTGTGGTTTATGGGGTTGTTGCTGCAACAGGAAATGGAGAAAAACCAATAGGCTTTAGTCCCATAGTTGAAGAATACATTGGTGAAGGCGGATCTTTTGAAACACCAAAAAGTGTTTTATTGAATGAAAAATTTCAAATTCAGAAAGGTTCCCTACTAGAAGGGTATGAAGCAATTGGAGCTATAAGATTTGAAGATACAGTAATTGAGGCAAATGAGGGAAAAACCTATATTGTTGCTATAGGCTTTGGAGCTTCAAAAGATGACTTTGATAATGTTTTTATAAATTCACTTAAGGAAACTGATTTTGATAAAGCTCTTGACGAAACAACAGCATATTGGGAAAAGAAGATTAATATTTCATACAAAACAAAAGATAAACAATTTGACAATTGGATGTATTGGGTTAACTTTCAGCCAATACTCAGAAGAATATACGGATGTTCATTTTTACCACATCATGACTATGGTAAAGGTGGGAGAGGATGGAGAGACCTTTGGCAGGATTGTTTAGCTCTTTTAGCTATGGATCCAAGTAATGTTCGTGAAATGCTATTAGACAATTTCGGTGGGGTTCGTATTGATGGTACTAATGCTACTATCATAGGGAAAAAACAAGGAGAATTTATAGCAGATAGAAATAATATAGTTCGTGTGTGGATGGATCATGGAGCATGGCCTTTCTTAACAACAAAACTATATATTGAACAAACTGGAGATATTGATTTCCTTTTAGAAAAGCAAAGTTACTTTAAGGATCTTCAAGTAGGAAGAGGAACAGAAAAAGATAATTTATGGGATTTAAGTCAAGGAAATAAAGTTCGCACGCAAAATTATGAAGAATATAAAGGAACTATTTTAGAACATCTTTTAGTACAGCATTTAACAGCATTCTATGATGTTGGAGAGCATAACAACTTAAAGTTACATGGTGCTGATTGGAATGATGGACTTGATATGGCAGATGAAAAAGGTGAAAGTGTTGCATTTAGTTCACTATATGGAGGCAACCTACACAATATTGCAGAGTTATTGAAGTATTTAAAGGATGTAAAGAAAGTAAAAAGTATAGAGTTAGCTGAAGAATTACAAGTACTTTTAACTAACAATAATAAAGTTTATGACAACGTAGAAGAAAAACAGAATATATTAAAAAATTATTGTAATAAGTGCAAACATGATGTTAAGGGAAAAGTATTTAGTATAGTCTGCGATGAATTAATTGCTGATATTGAAGGAAAATCAAATTGGATTAAAGAGCATATTCAAAAAAATGAATGGATTACAAATGAAGAAGGATATAGTTGGTATAATGGATACTATGACAATAATGCTAGAAGAGTAGAAGGAGATGGAGAGTTAGGAACTCGAATGATGCTAACTGGTCAAGTATTTACTATTATGAGTAAGACAGCTACAGAGCAGCAAGTTGAAAGCATTATAAAAGCTGCAGATAATTATCTTTATGATAAAGCAGTTGGTGGGTATAGATTAAATACTAATTTCAATGAAGTTAAATCTGATTTGGGAAGAATGTTTGGTTTTGCTTATGGTCATAAAGAAAACGGAGCAGTGTTTAGCCATATGGCAATTATGTATGCGAATGCACTTTATCAAAGAGGTTTTGCTAAAGAAGGATTTAAGGTTATTGACACTCTCTATAGTCATTGCAATAACTTTGAGGTAAGTAGAATATATCCAGGTATACCTGAATATATAAACGAAAAAGGAAGAGGCATGTACCATTATTTAACGGGATCAGCAAGCTGGTTAATACTTACTGTATTATCAGAAATGTTTGGTGTAAAAGGACAAATGGGTGATTTAGTATTTGTACCTAAGATATTATTGCAGCAGTTTGATGAGGAAAATAAAGCTGTTATTGAAATGAACTTTGCAGAAAGAATGATTAATATTGTTTATATAAATGAAAACAAAAAAGAGTATGGTGATTATGCAGTTAATGAAATTTATATAAATGGTGAACAATACAAATTCAATGGACAACCAGTTATTAATAGAAATATAATAACTTCCCTTGAGGAAGATATTAAGCATACAGTAAAAATTGTTCTTAAATAATTGAAATTACAAATTTTGTAGTACCGTAAATTAAAAATGTAATTTATACTATGCATAAGATAACTGTCAAAAAATCTCCGTCTCTATCATGAAAGAATTATTTTTGATAGATGGAGATTTTAAAAGTACAAAATATAACTTATTGCCTTCTGGAATGAGTACTCATGAATCATGAACAATTTAATCGTGAAATAAACTATAGGGTATCAATTGCTATAGCTAAATCTATGCTTTTAAAAAAGCTTATAACTGAACAGGAATATAAGAAAATAGATAGGATTTTAATAAAAAAATATAATCCTGTTATTGGTGGGTTATAGGCCCTAAATCACTTGATATGTATCAAAAACAGAGTTAACATAGGTAGCTGAAGGGGTGATATAATGGCACGAAACATTAGAAGAATAGAACCTTTAGTGCAAAAGATGCCTTCTAAAAAACGTGTAGCAGCTTATGCAAGGGTATCAAGTGGAAAGGATGCAATGCTACAATCTCAAGGTTAGCAAGAAATACTGTAACAATGCTAGAAACAGTAAGAGAATTAAAGAATATAAATATTGATGTTTATTTTGAAAAAGAGAATATACACAGTCTTAGCGGGGATGGTGAGCTTATGCTTTCTATCCTCGCTTCTTTTGCTCAAGAGGAAAGTAGATCTGTAAGTGAAAATTGTAAGTGGAGGATTAGAAAAGGTTTTGCTAATGGAGAACTTATTAACTTAAGATTTATGTATGGATATAAAATTAATAAAGGGAAAATTGAAATAAAAGAATCAGAAGCAGGAATCGTTCGAATGATATTTAATGATTATTTAAATGGTATGGGATGTACTTCAATTGCTAAAAAGTTAAGAAATATGGATGTCTCAAAATTAAGGGGTGGCAAATGGAACTCTGAAAGAGTTATTGAAATAATAAAAAATGAAAAATATACAGGAAATGCTCTGCTTCAGAAAAAATTTGTGAAAGATCATTTAACGAAGAATTTGGTTTGGAATAATGGAAATCTTCCTAAATATTATGCAGAAGGCACTCATCCAGCAATTGTTAATATAGATACTTTTGAAAAAGCACAAGAAATTCTACAAAGGAACAGAGAACATTGTTTGGGGAAAAGTGGAATATATAAATATCCTTTTAGCAGTAAAATTGTATGCGGTATATGTGGGAAGAAATACAGGCATAAAAATAGAAAAGGAAAGATTTCTTGGAATTGCTCAACATATTTAAAATATGGAAAAGATAGTTGTCCTTCAAAGCAGATTCCAGAAGATATTTTGTATAAGTTAACTGAAGAAGTATTAGGACTTACTAAATTTGATGAAGATGTTTTTAAAGAAGGGATTAAGGAAATAAACGTACCTGAACATAACAAATTAATTTTTGTATTTCACGATGGTACTAATATAAAAAAAGAGTGGCGTTATGATTCATGAATCTAAAACTTAAATAATTGGAAAAAGCTTAAAGAGAGGAGGAGGTTGCATTGTCAGCTGAAAGAGGGGTTACAGTGAGAGTGATACCTGCAACAGTTGGTCGTTTTGCAGAAGTGACTACGAGAAGAGTTGCTTTAAAGAGAGTGGCTGCCTATGCAAGGGTTTCAACAGACAATGATGAACAGCTTTCTAGTTTTGAAGCTCAAAGAGATTATTATACAAATCATATAAAATCTAATCCAGAATGGACGTTTGTTGAAGTATATGCAGATGAAGGAATTTCAGCTACAACCACAAAAAAGCGAGATGGGTTTAATAGGATGATTAAAGATGCATTAAATGGGAAGATTGATTTAATAATAACTAAGTCAGTTAGCCGTTTTGCTAGAAATACAGTTGATACACTTACCACTGTTAGACAACTCAAAGAAAAAGGTGTTGAAGTGTACTTTGAAAAGGAAAATATATATACCTTGGATAGCAAAGGAGAATTACTAATTACGATAATGAGTTCATTAGCTCAAGAGGAGTCCAGATCGATTTCAGAAAATGTTACGTGGGGGCAGAGAAAGCGGTTTGCAGATGGCAAAGTAAGTTTACCATATAAGCGGTTTTTAGGCTATGAAAAAGGTGAGGATGGAATACCTAAAATTGTTGAGAAAGAAGCTGTTATTGTAAGATTAATTTATAAATTGTTTCTTGAAGGTAAAACTACATCATTGATAGCAAAACATTTAACTGAAAGAAAAATTTCAACACCAGGAGGTAAGGAGAAATGGCAACAAAGTACGGTATTAAGTATACTTCAAAATGAAAAGTATAAAGGTGATGCTATTCTCCAAAAAAGTTTTACAGTTGATTTTTTAACAAAGAAAAAGAAAATTAATGAGGGTGAGATACCGCAATACTATGTTGAAAATAGTCATCCTGCTATTATAACTCCTGAAGTATTTGATTTAGTTCAGCATGAAATAAAGAAACGGAAAGAAGCAAAAGGATATAAAACAGGAAGTAGTTGTTTCTCAGGAAAGATTGTATGCGGAGAGTGTGGAAGTTTCTATGGAAGTAAGGTATGGCACTCTACAAGCAAATACCGAAGAGTAATATGGCAATGCAATTCAAAATTTAAGAATAAAAATAAGTGCAGTACTCCACTGTAGGACGTCAAATTTTAACTTTTGAAAACAGCATTCCTAAGTCAAATTATTGCTATGGTTATAACAATTAGCTAGTAATTAAATGCATTTTGAGTAATCAAATTATTGCTAAGATAAAAAATCTC
>JAJXWJ010000126.1 GCA_021781655.1 Bacillota bacterium
TTTACAGGATAAGATTTAATTCCAAGCTCATCTTCAATTTGCTGCATAAGCTCAAAAGGATCTTTACTTTCTCTATCCATTTTATTTACGAAGGTAAAAATCGGAATTCCTCTTAAGCTACATACATGAAATAGCTTTCTTGTTTGTGCTTCTATTCCTTTAGCTGCATCTATAACCATAACTGCACTATCGGCAGCCATTAAAGTTCTATAAGTATCTTCACTAAAGTCTTGGTGTCCAGGGGTATCTAAAATATTTATGCAATATCCTTCATATCCAAACTGCATTACTGAAGATGTAACCGAAATTCCTCTTTGTTTTTCAATTTCCATCCAGTCTGAAACTGCATGCTTAGCTGCTTTTCTTGCTTTTACGGAACCAGCCATCCTTATAGCACCTCCATATAAAAGCAATTTTTCTGTTAACGTTGTTTTTCCGGCATCAGGGTGCGAAATTATTGCAAAAGTTCTTCTTCTTTCAATTTCATTAATATATTCAGACAAATTTATCCCTCTTTCATTAATTTTGATATCACTTTATTATTAACAAAAAAAGTCTGTAAATAACAGACCATATTATTTAAAATAATTTTATGTATAACCTAATAAATTATATCAATTTATCAACTCATTTTCAATAGACTGCCTTCTTCTATAATAGTTTATTTTTTTTTAATTGTATACTATAATGTAAATTAAGATATTCAATTTACATAGGGAGGTTTTTTAATGTATAAACTAATAGCACTTGATATGGACGGCACCTTGTTAAACGAAGAAAAACAAATATCTAAGGCTAATTTTGACGCAATCCAAAACGCAAGAGAAAAAGGTGTCAAGGTAGTGCTGGCAACAGGACGGCCACTTAAAGGAATTCATCAATATTTAACGCAGCTAAATCTTATTTCAAAAGAAGAATACGCAGTAACTTATAATGGTTCACTAATTCAAAACACTAGCGGCTCCATAATTATTGATAAAAAACCTCTTAGCCACGAAGATAATAAATATTTATATGAGCTAAGTAAAAAACTTAATGTAAATATACATGCTTTAACTTACGATAAATGTATTACTCCAAAATTAAATAAATATAGTGAGTACGAAGCAAATATGAATCAAATACCTCTAGAAATAGTGGATTTTGAAAATATAGACGAAAATGTTGTAATAATTAAAACTATGTTTATCGATGAGCCAGAAATTTTAGACAGAGTTGTTCCCGAAATTCCCAAAGAAGTTTATGATAGATTTACAGTAGTTAGAAGTGCTCCATTTTTCCTTGAATTCATAGACAAGTCTTCTAACAAAGGTTCAGGAATCCATAAGCTTGCTGAAAGTTTAGGAATAAAACAAGAAGAAGTAATTTGTATTGGAGATGCCGGCAATGACCTCCATATGATTGAATATGCAGGGCTAGGTGTTGCAATGGGAAATGCCTTTGAAGAAGTTAAAAAAGCTGCTGATTACGTTACTGCTACAAATGACGATGATGGCGTTGCTGAAGTTATTAATAAATTTATTTTGTAGTGTGGCACCAAAGGTGCCTGACCCCATGGGGTCAGGCACCTTATTTTTGAATAAGACCAATCTTCTTTTGCATCTTTCTCAAGGTTTTAATTGCTACATAGTTTGCTTTTTCAGCACCTTTTTTATAAATTTCTTCAAGATAAGTTTTGTTCTCTAATAGATCCTTTACTTTATTTTGAATCGGTTCAAGTTCAGCAACGATTGCTTCTGCGACATCTTTTTTAAACTGTGCATATCCTTGTCCTAAATATTTCTGCTCCAATTGTTCCATTGATGCTCCTGTTAATGCACCTAAAATCGTCATTAAATTTTTTACTCCTGGTTGTTCATCTGAATATTTTACTTCCCCGATACTATCAGTAACTGCCCTTGCTATTTTCTTTCTTATTATGTCTGGCGGATCCATCATCAAGATGAAGCTATTAGGATTATCCGATGATTTTGACATCTTCTTATTTGGTTCTTGTAAATCCATTATCTTTGTTCCATTTTCAGGAATATATGGCTCTGGTATTTTGAAAGTATGGCTATAAGCTTTATTAAATCTATCTGCTATATCTCTAGTTAATTCTAAATGCTGCTTTTGATCTTTACCAACTGGAACTAGATCTGCTTGATAAAGCAAAATATCTGCCACCATTAATACAGGATAATTTAATAAACCCGCAGAAATGCTATTACCATATTTGCTAGATTTATCTTTGTATTGTGTCATTCTGCTTAATTCACCAACATATGTATTGCAGTTTAAAAGCCAAGCTGCTTCGCTATGTGCTGGCACATGAGACTGGATAAACATTGTATTTTTTTCTGGATCTATTCCTGCTGCTATATAAATAGCTAATAATTCTAAGGTCCTTCTTCTTAAATTTTTAGGTTCCTGCTTTACAGTTATTGCATGTAAATCAACTATACAATAAAATGTATCGTAATCATCTTGCAATTTAACCCAATTTTTAAGTGCCCCTAAATAATTACCAAGAGTTAAATCTCCTGAAGGCTGTATTCCACTAAATATTACTTTTTTAATTTGTTCTGTATTATTTTCCATATTTAAGACTCCTAACTAACTTAAAATCTTATTTAATTATAAAACATTATAAAAAAAATAACCAGTTAAATCAGGAATCAGATATAAGAAATCTGATTCCTGATTTTTGTCTATATATAAACTTCAACACTGTGTCTTCCACAATCCTTAAAAGGAATAAAATTGTCTTTTAAAGCCTTTCCATCAAAATAGACTTGCTTTTTATCTCCCCTTTTTATTGTGATTAAATAACTACACTCATTATTTTTGTAATTTATTTCATATTCTTTCCAATCGTTAGGTATGCATGGATTGATTCTGAAGCCTTTTCCTTCAACAAGCGATAATCCTAAGATTCCTTCAATTCCAACACGATACATCCAACCAGCAGTGCCTGTGTACCAAGTCCAACCTCCTCTCCCTACAAAAGGCTCCCTTGCATAAACATCTGCAGCCATTACATATGGCTCAACCTTATATATTTGACTTTCATCTTTTGTTCTTGAATGATTTATAGGATTAATCATGTTAAAGGTTTTCCAAGCTTTATCTCCTTCACCAAGCTTAGTCATTGCTAGTATTACCCAAGTTGCTGCATGCGTATATTGGCCACCATTTTCTCTTACCCCTGGTACGTAACCTTTTATATAACCTGGCTCTAGGTTTGAGTTATTAAAAGGAGGTGTTAAAAGTAAAACCATTCCTCTATCTTCTTTTATTAGAAATTGTTCTAAAGACTTCATAGCTGTCTTTGAACGTTCAAAGCCTGCTCCTTTTGAAATTACTGCCCAAGTTTGTGCTAATGAATCTATTTTACATTCATCATTAATTGAAGAACCAAGAGGAGTTCCATCATCGAAATAAGCTCTCCTATACCAGTTTCCATCCCAAGCATTTTTTTCTAGATTTTCTCTTAAAAAGTCCCTTAACTCACTATATCTTTGTGCCCTATATTCATCCTCTTTAAACTTGCTTATGGTTATAAAATCATTTAAAATGCTGTATAGAAACCATCCAAGCCATACACTTTCTCCTTTACCTCCATTTCCAACAGTACTCATTCCGTCATTCCAATCTCCGCTACCCATTAAAGGAATATTGTGAACTCCAAATTTCAAACCTTTTTCTAAAGCCTTTATGCAGTGCTCATATACAGTTCCAACCTTTTCAGATTTCTTAGCTATATTGTACCTCTCATCTTCTCCTTCTTTCAGTGGCTTATCTTCTATATAATTTACCTCTTCATCCAAAATGCTGTAATCACCAGTATTTTTAATATAATCACTAGTTACAAAAGGCATCCACAATAAATCGTCAGAAAATCTCGTTCTAATTCCACTATCTACAATCGGATGCCACCAATGCTGAACGTCACCTTCACAAAACTGTCTAGATGCATTGATTAAAATTTGTTTTCTCGTCATTTCTGGCTTAATAAAGCTAAGAGGCATTACATCTTGTAATTGGTCTCTAAATCCAAAAGCTCCACCTGATTGATAAAATGCAGTTCTAGACCATAACCTACAAGAAATTGCCTGATACATTAGCCAGCCATTCATCATTATATTCATTGTTTCATCAGGAGTTTTAACAGTTATTTTGCCAAGCATTCCCTTCCAATAATTTTTAGTATTATCAAATTCCTTTACTATACTGTATTTATTATTATACTTTTCTAACCTTTCTTCAATTCCTTCTATACTCTTTTCTGCACCAAAAATAATAAATATTGTATATTCATCCTCTGATTTTAAGGTGAATTTTGTATTTTCTGCCATACATGGGTCGAGTCCTGCTCCTTTATTATTTGTCAATCTTTCTTTTGTAAGTGCTAAAGGTGTTTTAATGTCTCTACCACGTCCAATAAATTCTTTTCTATTTCCTGTAAAACTTTGCTGTTCTCCACCAACTATCTTAATATATGAATACAAATCTCCAAAATGCTCACTATAGTTATTTTTAGCATACATATATTTTTTTTCTAAATTTATATCTGTATAAATGTGCATTGCTGAATGACTTGGAACAACCCCTAGTACAAGCTGGGCATAATAAGTTATTGACAGCTTTCTATTTTCTCCAGAAATATTTTTAAGCTTCAAACTAATTATTTTTAAATTTTCTTCCATAGGGACAAACATTGTTAGCTCTGAAACAATACCGTGACTTGCATGCTTAAAGCTAGAGTATCCAAAACCATGATGAATAATGTATTCTCCTTCTTCCTTGATTGGATTTATTGTTGGGCACCATACATCACCATCTTCTTCATCTCTAATATAAATTGCTTCTCCTGACATATCAGTTACATAGTCATTAGACCAAGGCGTTAATTTATTTTCTCTGCTGTTTTCACACCAAGTATAAGCACTACCTGCTTCTGACACGTGAAATCCAAAATTTTTATTTGAAATAACGTTAATCCATGGTGCTGGTGTATTATTATCCTTTAATCTTATAATATATTCATTTTCATTTAAATTAAAACCGCCATAACCATTAAAATAAAGTAAATCTTCTTTTGGAAAATCAAATTTATTATTATACTCTTTTGACTTTAAAATTTTTAAATCTTCTGCTTCTTCATTAAGCACTATACTGCTTTTTATTTGACTTACTAATAAACCCTTACTTGAATCTATTACAAGTCTACTTACTGCCATTAATAGGCTTATATCTTCCTCTGCCATCGTTGTGTTATTATATAAAAATATTCCTCCACGTTTATTTAATTTATCTCTTGAAGGGTTTTTATTAATAATATCTAATATAGAATTTTGCAACTTTTGTAAATAAACTTCGGTTTTTATATTTAAAATAACAAGATCCGATTTTAATCCTTTCATATTCAAGTATTCATGAGCATTTAACATTTGTTCCACTAATCCAAAATCCATTTCACTTTTAACTAATAAAAGCATTATTGGTAAATCTCCAGATATTCCATAAGTCCATAAATTTCTTTGACATCTATTTAAATTTATAATGTAATCTTCTCTTGCTCTAACCATAGTGTTTATAAATAAAAGTTTTGAGGCCATCATTTGAAATAGATTACCTTGATTTGGTTTTATCTGAAGATACTCAAGTTCTGATTTCCCCTCATTTACTGCATAATCAAATACTTTTTTAATATTTTCAAATTCACTATATTTTATTGCTAAATTAATTGCCGCTTCTCTTGAATCACAAACCGAATTTACAAAAACAATTTCTGATGAACTATTTGGCTTAAGAACTGCCTTTATTCTTATACTTATTACTGGGTCTAGCACATCTCCAACTGTGTTTGTTAATCCTTCTTCCATTGCTTTCGGAGCTTTTACTGTTCTATTTCTGCCTATAAAATTTTCTCTGCTGGTTTCATACTGAATTTCACTACTCTCTCCAACAACATACATTTGTTGCATAACCCATGGCTTACTTTGATTTTTTGCCCTAGGCCTCCTATTTGCTAATATACAGATTGGATTTTCTACAAATTCTGTTCTTACAAACAAATTGCTAAAAGCAGGATGAACCTCATCTGCACTTTGTGGTGCCAAGGTAATTTCTGAATAACTGGTTATTTCTATAGTTTTTGTTTCTTCTCCCAAATTTCTAAGCTTTATAGTTCTTACCTCGCTGTCATCTTCGTTTGATACAGCTATTTCTGTTTGAGTTTCTATAACGTTATCCTTTCTCTTAAATTGTACCTTATCTATACTAAATGTAACTTCATAAGAATCCCCTTTATTTTTTGATGGCTCGTAAGCAGCACTCCAAACCCTTCCTTCATCTAAATCTTTTAAATAGAAGAAAAGTCCTGTATCGTCTGTTGTTACATCTTCCTTCCATCTATATACGAACATTTCTTCTTTTTTACTGTATCCGCTTCCACTGTTTGATATCATTACAGAGTACAATCCGTTTGATAAAATATGAGTCTCTGGAATTTCCGTATTAGGGTCATTATACAGCCTTGAAATATAATTTACTTCTTCTTTTTTATAAACGTTATTATATACAGCTGGCTCTCTATCATAAATAACATTTTTAGGTACACGTTCTTGCAATAATAATTCTGTAGCTTTTATAATAGGAATACTGTGAAATCTTTTTTGAAGCACGAAATTATTTAATACATTGTCTAAAGACATCAATATCATCCCTTGATGATGTACCATAAAGCACTTTATAGTACAATTAGACATACCTTTAGGTAATCTTTCTGTTGTATAATCAACAGCTTCATATAATCCGTAAAGCCCCCTCTTACCTTCTTTTATAATAGCTTTTAAATTTTTAATACTATCCGTCAATTCATATTGCATAGCCAGTATAGTTGAGTACGGAGATATTACAAGTTCATCTCTTAATCCGTTCTTTAATCCAATGCCTGGTACTCCAAATGCTTTGTATTGATAGTTTTTAGCTGCATCGAAACTATAAAAGGCAGATTCGGAAATACCCCAAATAGGAAGTCTTCTTTTTTTAGCATACTTTTTTTGTCCTTTAAAAACATTTTTATATGTTTCATTTAATAGTGTATCTTCAAAATTTTTCATAATAATTAAAGGCATAAAATATTCGAACATAGTACCACTCCAAGAAACTAATGCTTTACCTTTATTTATTAATGTCAT
>JAJXWJ010000037.1 GCA_021781655.1 Bacillota bacterium
TTACTTTTAAAAATCGTTATAAAGAAAACCGCAGTAAGATTTAATTGACAATGGACAATTGAGAATTGACAATGAAGGACATTTTTCTTCCTTTCAGTCAGAAAAACTACAAATTATTATTTTTAGGCAATTACAATTGTTTAAAGATTTTCCGTAGCTAAGCGTAGGAAAATCCACCATCATTGTGTCGAGTAGAATAAGCTCTTACGAGTTTATTCCCTCACAGAACCGTACTTGCGGTTTTCCCGCATACGGCTCTTCTTAATAATCATTTACTACCATAATTTAAAGTATATTTTAGGATAAACAATTGGATTATATTCTAAGATTCTATTAAACTTTTCATAGGTCATTTTATGTCTTTGACCTCTTCACCTTAAATGCTTGAAGAGTTGATACTTTATATATTCGACAAAACTCCTCATCCGTTTATAGTTATCTGAAATCCCATAATATCTATAGTGACCTGCTAATTTCCTATTAAGTTGTTCTATTATCAAGCCTATCGGCTTATGCATATTTTCTTTAATCCATTGTTTTGCTACAGCTCTTTTGGCTTTTAATTTCTTTTGACTCGTAGAGTGTAAAACTTTATAGAAACCTCTTTTCCCTTTGCTGTCTTTATGCGTAAATCCTAGAAAATCAAAGGTTTCTTCATTTCCTTCTGTGTTTCTCCCGAAGGGTATTATTTTTGTTTTATCTTCTGCAAGTTCAAGATTAAATTTTCTCAGTCTTTCCTTAAGGTCCGCATAGTATTCATTTGCGTCTTCTTCATATTCAAAACAGCAAACTATATCATCTGCGTATCTCACCATATACGCTTCGCCTTTGCTTCTTACTTTTACATCAAATTTAAACCATACATCTATCACATAGTGCAAATATACATTTGCTAATATCGGAGATATAACTCCACCTTGTATTGTTCCTTTGTCACTTTCATGGAATGTACCTTCTTCCATTATGCCACTTCTAAGGAACCTTTTAATATATCTTATGAAGTTTACATCTTCAATTGTATGTTCCAAAAATTTTATTAACCATTCATGATTTACATTATCAAAGAAACTCTTAATGTCAGCATCTACTATAAAATTTACTTTCTTCCTCATAATTATATTATCTAATTCTTTAATTGCTTTATGACAATCCCTATTAGGTCTAAATCCATATGAGCAATCTAGAAATATTTTCTCATAAACTTCTTGCAGTACTTCCGCAAATGCACCTTGTACTAGCTTATCTTCATACGACATTATTCCTAGCGGTCTACCTTTTTCACTATTTTCTTTCGGAATATATGTTCTTTTTACTGGTTGAGGTTTATATGCAAATTTCTTTAAATCTGTAATTAGTTTCTCAATATTCTTATCAAGATTTTCTTCGTACACTTCTTTGGTTACCTTGTCAATACCTACGGCTTTGTTCTTATTTTGATTATTGTGATACTCTTTTATGGTTTCCTTATTGATGAATTTCATTAATCCTTGTACTGTCCTATACTTATCATATTGTTTAGCTATCCCTGTATAATCATTTGCCATTTTTTTCTCTCTCCTCTCGTGAGTAAAATGTTTATTTACAGAGTCAATTATTAAGTAAGTCCCTTCCCTCCGCAATCATTCCTTGTTTCATCAGTACTATGAACTTATCCGACTTCCTATATATCATTTGCCTATCTTGATGGTTTATTATCTTGTGAAGACATTACCCTACGGGAATATATAGGACCTCCCTGGTATGATTTATATAACAGTGTAAAACTCGCCATGCCCTAAGACCCCGATAGAATTTATGCATACTTTGCCATTATCGTCTACATAATTATTATCTGCTACTCAATTGATAGTATCGACTTCTATATTTACAATTTAACGAGGCTCCACAGCTTCACGCTTTCGCATTACGGCTCGAATTCTTCTTTGTCTACGCTTAAACCTAATGTTACCACTTCGGCTCCAAGACTAAGTACTGGCTGTTGGCTAGACATTACCAGATGGGATTCCCACCCATTATATATAAATCACCGAACAGGCGCACCAATTGTCCATTGTCAAATGTCAATTAATATATAATGCGTTTCACTTTTTATCTATTTAAGCTTAAGAGTTAGTGCGTAATATTATTTATGTGCGACAGCTCCTTTTATAAATACCTTGTGAATTGTGCAATATAGTAAGATTTCTTCAGTAAAGGTTTTTTAATTCCACTTTTTTATATATTCAACTTCTTTTAATGTTTCTTCTAACTTTTTAAATTGTTCCTCTAATTGTTCACCTCTATATTTCCAAGGTTTAATATCATTATCTTTAGTCTGAGCTTGCATTTTATATGATATCATATCTAATCCAAGCTTATAGGCTGACTTGTCACTTCCCTCAACAGTTATTCCTTCCAGAGATTTTTTTATAAATAAAAATTCTCTCTCTATATCGTCAATTCTTCCATCTAGTTTTCCATCTAATTTTATATTTTTATCTAAAAGCACCTCTAATTCCTTCGATAACTTTTCCAATTCATTAACCGCTTCATAGCAATTTTTTATCAATTTTAAACATCTCCTTAATTAGATATTTTAAATTTATAACATATTGAGAAAAAGAAATTTTGTTGAAGTTCAACTTCAATACGTTACTAATAACTACTTTTTAATATACCGACTATTGCTATTTTTTTCTTTTCCCATATTCAATATTATAACAAATATGCAATTTAAAAACAAATTAACGTTTTTTTAAATCTCTCCATAAATAGTTTGCATCAAAAGAATAATTAAATCTAATAATTTTATAAATATGATAAAAGACGTTGAATTTATAATTTATAAAGACATTGAAAGAAGAAGATAACTTAATAGTATATTACACTTTAAAATATCCCTATGTTAAATATATCTAACAATTATCATTTTAAGTCCAATTTAATTGATAAATGTGGAATCTATAATTATAATATAATTATTAAACACTTAAAGGGGCTAATTTTTTTGAATAAAAGGTTTAACAATGAGAATTTATTTATTGCTATTGTAGTTTTTCTTTCTTTATTAATTTTATTTTTTTTATATCATTTTTATCCATACGATAACGGCTCCTCTGTGCCTAGAGCTGTAAACGGTGTTTTAGACCTAACAAATTGGAATTTCAAAAAGGACGGAGTAGTCAAACTAGATGGCGATTGGGATTTTTATTGGCACAAGCTTCTAACGCCAAAGGATTTTAATAAAAAGCAAGTAAAGTCTGGTGAGTTATCATTTCCTAACATATGGGATGGATATATTGTTAATGGTAAGCCTTTAACTGAAGATGGTTATGCAACCTTCAGATTAAGAATAAAGGTTTCTGATTTATCATCTATAAAATCTATTTATCTTCCCTCAACAGATTCATCCTCAAAACTTTGGATTAATGGTAAGCTTATATTAACTTGTGGGACAGTAGGAACTAGTAAAGCTACAATGGTACCTAATTTTGCAGCTGAATATGGAGACTTTGATTCAAATTCAAATATATTAGATTTAGTATTACAAGTGTCTAATTTTAATTATTATCATGGTGGAATATCTGACAGCATTTCTATAGGTGACAACTCACAAATGAGACAAATCGAAAATAACAGGCTTTGTTTTGATATAATTTGTTTTATGAGTGCCCTTATTTGTGGAATTTATAGTGCTGGCATATTTTTAATTAGGCCAAAAAATCGTTCTGCTCTCTACATTGCTTTATTATCCTTATTAATGACCTTACGTCCTTTATTTTATGATGAATTTCTTATATATAATGTATTTCCTAACTTCAATTTCGAAATATTATGCGATTTTTTTATAATTTTAGTTTTTGGTTCTCAATTATTTTTAATGTATTTGTATTTAAAATTTCCTAAACAATCTTTTAAAAAATTTGTTTTTATTTCAGGTATTATACAAACATCAATTATTATTATGAAAATTTTCACAAATGCAAAATTTCTAACCTTTGCTGTCCCACTATACCAATCAGTGCTAGTGGTTGATGTAATTTATGCATTTATCGTAATGCTTCGGGCAGTTAAAAATAAAGAACCTCAAGCAAAAATACTTCTATCTGGAGCATTAATCCTTTTTGTATTAACGATTAATGATACTTTATATCAAAGTAAAATAATAAATACTGGCTTTTACACACCAATAGGCTTTATAGTTTTTATAGTTGCCTTAGCACTTATTCAGTCTATAAAATTATCACTTTCTTATTTAAACGAAGAAAAGCTTTCTGCAAGATTAATTTCATTAGATAAGCTTAAAGATGAGTTTTTATCTAATACTTCACACGAACTAAAAACGCCTTTAACAGGAATTATTGGACTTGCTCAAGCTATGTTAAATGGTTCTTCTGGAAAAATAAATGACCTTCAACAAACAAACCTATCCTTAATAGTTTCTAGCAGCAAAAGGTTAAGTAATTTAGTTAATGATATTTTAGACTTTTCCAAAATAAAAAATAGTGAAATTACTCTTCAAAAGAAACAAGTAGATATAAAACAAGTAGTTGAAACAGTAATATTTATTTTAAAACCTCTTACTAAAGCAAATGTTACAATAAAAAACAAAATTGATAACAGTATTTCTTTAATCGATGGTGACGAAAATAGAATTCAGCAAATCATGTATAACTTAATTGGAAATGCTTTAAAGTTTACTGAACAAGGCTCTATTGAAATTTCTGCCATTGAAAAAAAAGATTTTGTATTCATTAATGTAGCTGATTCTGGAATAGGAATATCGGAAGATAAATTACCTTATATATTTGAATCCTTTGAGCAAGCAGATGCTTCTATTTCTAGAAGCTATGGTGGTACTGGTTTAGGGCTAAGCATATCTAAATCTTTAGCACATCTTCATGGTGGCGACATAACAGTTTTATCAAAATTAGGAGTTGGCTCAACCTTTACAGTTTCTTTTCCACTGTATAAAGGACAAGTTAAAGATATAGTAAAGCAACAAACTGGACTTCCTACTGAAGAAAAGCATGAAGAGCTTTTACCTTTGATTACAAAAAAATTATTTGAAAATAATAAGAAAAGCAATCGTTACAAAATTCTTTTAGTAGACGATGAATATATAAATCTTTATGTTCTTTCAGGAATTTTAATGCCTGAAAATTACAATATTGAAATAGCAACTAACGGTATAGAGGCATTAGAAAAAATCAATAGTAAAATGAAGCCAGATCTAGTTATACTAGACATAATGATGCCTAAAATGTCTGGATATGAGGTTTGCATTAATATTAGAAAACGATATTCCTTATATGACTTGCCAATATTAATGATTACTTCTAAGGACGATGTTAAAAGCATTACTTCAGCTTTTAATGCAGGAACTAATGATTACTTATCAAAACCTTTTGAGGATACTGAACTAAAGGCAAGAGTAAAAACACTTTTAGAATTGAAATCAAAAGCCTTATATGCTCTTTCTGCAGAAATGCAGTTACTTCAATCTCAAATAAAGCCACATTTTATATTTAATACTTTAAATATAATCATATATTTATGCACTACAGACTCAGAAAAAGCAAAGGAACTATTGATAAACTTTAGCGATTATCTTAGAAATAGCTTTAACTTTAAAAATCTTGATGAATTGATACCGCTTGATAAAGAAATAGAATTAGTAAAAGCATATTTATATATACAACAAACTCGCTTTATAGATAAAATAAACGTAATATATAACATAGATGAAACTATATACATTAAAATTCCCCCATTGATTTTACAGCCACTTGTAGAAAACTCTATCAAACATGGCTTTTTCAAAAGCAATTCGAAAGGAACAATTAAATTAATTGCTAGTCAAAATTCAGAAGGTGTTATTTTAATTGTTCAAGATGATGGCGATGGCATTGAAGAAGAAAAAATACCTCTACTTTTAGAAGGTTTAATTTCTAACTCAGGAATAGGCTTATACAATGTAAATAAAAGGCTAAAGTCATTTTATGGTCGCGGACTCAATATTGAAAGTCAACTTGGTAAAGGCACTAAGATAACTATATTTATACCTAATTGCTAAAATAATAAGCTTTTATTCCACTAAATCATCATTGAGAAATAACGTAACTTATAGTATTATTATTAATAACTAATTATTAAATGAAATGAGGAGTAAAAATGGATATTAAGCAAAGTGCGACACTGGCAAAAAATGCATCTATAAAGCTTGGAAGTTGCGATTCAGCTTTAAAAAACAAGGCACTACTTGAAATTTCCAAAAATTTAATTGCTAGAAAAGCTGAAATTATAAATGCAAATAAATTAGATTTAGAAAATGGTAAGAAAGAAAAGCTTTCTGAACCTATTTTAAAAAGACTCAATTTTGATGAAAACAAAATCGAAGATGTTATTAACGGAATAGATAGTCTCATAAACTTAAATGACCCAGTTGGCAAAACCTTAGCTGCCACAGAACTAGATGAAGGTCTTGAACTTTACAAAATCAGCTCACCACTTGGTGTTATAGGTGTAATATTTGAATCAAGACCAGACGCTTTAGTTCAAATATCTACTCTTTGTTTAAAAAGCGGAAATTCTGCCCTATTAAAAGGTGGTAGAGAGGCTATAAACACTAATAGAATTTTATTTGAAGTTATAAAAGCAGCTACAGAAGCCGTTGGAATTCCAAAAGGTTGGCTTCAGCTTTTAGAAACTAGAGATGATGTAAATGAAATGCTAAAGCTAGATAAGTATATAGACCTTGTTATTCCAAGAGGCTCCAATGAATTTGTTCAATATATAATGAATAATTCTAAAATCCCTGTAATGGGTCATGCAGATGGTATTTGTCACTGCTATGTTGATAAAGATGCAAATTTAGATATGGCAGTTAATATAGTCGTTGATTCCAAAACTCAATACGTTTCTGTGTGCAACGCTTGTGAAACGCTTTTGGTCCACAAAGCTATTGCATCAGCTTTTCTTCCAAAGCTTAAAGCTGAGATGGACAAAAAAAATGTTGAACTTATAGGCTGTGAAAATACAAAAAAAATAATTGAAGTTAAAATGGCTACTGAGGAAGATTGGAAAACTGAATATCTTGATTATAAGCTTTCAATAAAAATAGTCGATGATTTGGCTTCTGCAATCGATCATATAAATAACTATAGTTCTGGCCATACTGAAACAATTGTAACAGAAGACAAAGCTGCCGCAGAACAATTTATGGATTTAGTAGACTCTTCAAATGTATTTTTAAATTGCTCTACTCGTTTTAGTGACGGCTTTAGATATGGCTTTGGTGCTGAAGTTGGGATAAGTACTTCAAAACTTCATGCAAGAGGTCCTGTAGGACTAGAGGGGCTTTTGATTTACAAATACAAATTATTTGGAAATGGTCATATTGTGGCAGATTACGCTAGTAAAAAGAAGACCTTTAAACATAAAAAACTTTTATAATATTTTCATTTAAAAACGGAAAAGCTTATTTAGTAAATGCTCTTTTTCCGTTTTTATTTATTATTCATATGGTTTTATCTTCAGAAATCATTTTATTATCTAAATAATTTTCTATAATTTTTTTTATTTCACTTCTGCTCAAATTCATTTCTAAACAAATTTCATTAATAAATTTCCCCTCTCTAAATTTATTAATTATACATGTATTTATTTCTTGGGATAATAATAAATTTTTATTTTCCATCTTTTCACCCTTTCTTAATTTTTATATATTGTAACTTGATAATCACCTTTAGCAATTGGTTTGCTTTTATAATTTATATTTAAGTCATCAAACCAAGGTGGAACATGTCCACAAATTACTTTTAGTTCATTAAAATTTTTGTTCTCTAAAAACGGCAACAATACCTTTTTAGTAGTTAAGTTTTTATATTCTAAAAGAACCGCCTTTAAATCTATATGAAACTTTCCCTCTTCATTTGATTCAATAGGTTCTGGTAAAATAGTTGGAACTTTTTTCATTGTTTCTTTTTTAACATGTAATTCCTTTTCTGAAATATAATCAAGAAAATCTTCTGGCCTTCCTTTTACTTTCCATATTTTAAATAGCATTCCTTCTAAAATAGTAAATGAAATTCCTTTTATATTCTCTGCAACAAATATATTGCAATCCTCAAGAAGCAATATCATACTCTTAATTTCGTTTCTTATTGAAATTGAGTCCATTTCCTCATTGAGTTTTAAATCAATTTGTTTTACTACTATCCAATTATTATCTTCTTTATAATAAACTTTTACAATTCCATCATTACTTATTGGAATCGTTATGCCTTCTTTATTAACAAATACTGCAATTTTCATTATAATTCACCCTTTCAATCAATTAATAAATACTTATCTACAACCTTCCCATACATAAAATGCGATTTAACTATCTCTTCTAAAGCTAACAAAGTAACTCCGCCATACCAAGTTCCTTCAGGATATATAACCATATTTGGTCCTCTTTCACTAATGTGATTTCTAAAACAACCACAGCTGCTTATTAAAACATATTCCGAAAGATTATTGCTAATTATAAGTTGTTCTAACTTATCAAAAATATTTTTACTACCTCTATTAGCGCATATTCCTTCTTTCTTACCATTGCATTTTGTTCCATCACATATAAATACATGATATTTAGGTTTTATCATCATTCCTAACTCCTTAATTTTATTAAGTTTCAGCTACAATTTTACCTAATCCTTTAATATTATATTCACTTAAGTTCTCTAGTTCTTTTTTGAATTGTTCAGAATTAATTATTTTGAGTACTTCTTGAAATTTAGGATTATCTATATCCTCCTTTTTAATTACAAGATCAAATTTTTCTATTTGAATCGGTATAAAGTCTACACCTTTTACTTCTCTTACGACTTTTTCATTGCTTACAGCAAAATCCCCTCCACCTCGTGCTACTGTGTTTACTACAAGTAAATCAGAAATACATTCTCTTTCATAACCACGTATTCTTTTAGAAGATATTTTAAACTTTTTTAAATATTCATCTAGAAATACTCTGCTACTATTTCCTTTTTCTATATTAACAATTGAAATATCTTTTCGTTTCAAATCTCGCATACCTTTTATACCTTTAGGGTTTCCTTTAGCAACGCACAGCCCCTGCATTCTATCTGCCAAATGTATTACAACTGTCGGGATTCCTGGAAGCATTTTTTTAACATATGGCACATTATATTCTCCAGTTTCCGCATCCCACAAATGAATTGCAGCCAACTGAACATTTCCTTTATACATATCGAATAGGGCAAAATAACTTCCTGTAAAGGATCTTAGTACTATATTATTATCTATCCTTCTTTGCAAATGGCATGAAAGTATATCTAAAATAAAATCTTCCCCACTTATTACAAATCCATACTTTCTTTTTAAGGCTTCAAGTTCACAAACTGAATCATTGCTTATATTTATGCTCATTGTTCTACTTTTATATTCTTCAATGTCACTCTTATCTATTCTAACTTTATTACCTACTCTATAGGAAGCTATTTCCCCTTTTTTAGCCATTTCATATACAGTATATTTGGAAACTTTCAGTATTTCAGCAACTTCTTTTGGGGTTAACGCAGTTACCTCTTTCATATTAAAACCTTCCTTCAAATTTTAGATTATATACTTGATTTTTTATACATTGAACCAATTATAGGTTTATAGGGAAATACCTTTCTTCCGCTTGCCTCTTCTACTAGATCAGTTAATTTTTCAATTACTTCAAACCTTATACCACAATCATAGCCATACAAATGAAAAAGTGACTTTATTGTTTCTTCTAGCGACGCATTTCCAGCCCTTTCTCCTATTCCAACAGAAGTTACACTACAGAAGTTTACTTTAGCCTTAAATGCAGCTAAAGTATTGGCTGTAGCAAGACCAAAATCATTGTGTCCATGAAATTCTATTGGGAGAGGTGTTCGTTCCATTATATATTTCAATTTTTCGTATGTTAAAAACGGATCTAAACAACCAATGGTATCGGCATATCTTAGTCTTATAGCACCAAAGCTTGCAGCAACTTCGGCATATTGCAAAAAAAACTGTGGATCTGCTCTAGAAGCATCTTCTGCACCAACTATAATATCAACTCCATAACTTTTCATAAAACCAAGTATTTCTTTCAAACGATTAATTACCCAATTACGATTTTTCCTGAGTTTATAATTAATATGCAAATCAGACACTGGAAGAGATACATGTAAACATGAAAAGCCACAAGCTATAGATTGTTTAATATCTTCTTTAGATGCTCTGTTCCAGGCAATAAGATTTGCTTTAAGATTAAGCGATAGCATTTTTTTTAATGTGTATTTTTCTTGTTCACCTATTGCAGGAATTCCAGCTTCTATCCACTTTATACCTGCTTCATCCATAGCTTTTAACATTCGTAGTTTTTCATCAGAAGAGAATATTACTCCTGCCGTTTGTTCACCATCTCTTAGAGTTGTATCTATTATTTCAAATCTTTGCATTTATTTCATTACCAACCCTTCTTATAATCTTTTCACAGTAAATCATTTTAAGCTGCTCATCTGATAAGGAGCTTTTTTGCAAAACAGCAAGTTTCTTGACCTCTTTCAGTATTTCTGACGCTTGATATTTATTTATTTCCATATCAAATTCGCTGAATTTTTTCTTTATTGCTGCAGTTCCTGAATGTTTTCCTATGATAAGCCTTCTCTTAAGCCCAACTTCTTCTGGACTAATAACTTCATATAATGCTGGATTTTTTATAACTCCATCTACATGAATTCCAGATTCGTGTGCAAAAACATGACTGCCAATTACAGCTTTATCAATAGGTATATTTATATTCATTTTTTTCATAATTTCTTTACAATCTTCTGATATCGAATTGCATATATTACTATTGTTTTTATTAAAGAAATATTTGTCTGCCAATAATACCTCTTCCATTGAAGCTCCATTATTTATTCCGACTCCACATATAGATGTATATATTTTTTTTACACCTGCCCTAATAGCAGATAAGCTATTTGCCGTAGCTAGACCTAAGCTATTATTTCCCTTATACTCAATTTTATAAAACATTGATTCACTTATTTTTTTTAAACTTTCAAAGGTCGTAAATGGATCTAATATGCACTTTTTATCATTATATATTATTGCGTTTACCCTATTTCTTTTTAATAATTTAAAACATGGTTTCAAGTCTTCTTGTGTATACTCCGATGCATTTTCTATACTTACATAAATTTCTTGTACAAAAGTTCTAGTGAAACCCAATAGCCTGCTCAGTTCATTTAAAAATAATACTTCCTTTTTATAATTTATACATAATACTAATTTTTTAACTTTAATTCTTTTAGCTTTTTTTAATTGTCCAAAGTTATTATATACTTTGCATCTTATGAGGTGCAGAAAAGACGGATTGTTTAATTTGCAAAAATTATCAAAAGATATTTCAATTGCTTCCAATGGATATTTTTTTAGTTTTAAGACAATTTTCTCAATTTCTTCATTGCTTAATCCAATGTTAATTGCTTCATTAACTGTTTGATCTATTATTTTTATGCATTCTTCCATCCTTCTACACCACCTTTTATGCTACATTTTTAGTTCCAAATTCATTTTTTTTGAGCGAAATGCCTTTTCCCAGTCAGTTGCAAATATTTCTAGTAAATTTAGCATACCATTGTAACCAAAATATTGTTTATCCAAATATGTTTCTCTATTTGTTGGAGATAAAACATCAAAAGATATTTTAATTTTAAGCTCTTCTGCAATATACTTTTCCCAGGCGGAACCTATTAAGACATCTACATCTACATCTGATAAATCTTTTTTTATTTGATATCCATCTATATCAAAAACAACCTTTGGGGAAATCTCCATTTCTAAAAGTTCTTTTGCTAAAAGTTCTTTTGCTTCTTTTGCATCACTTTTAAAGAGTAAAAGTTCAGGTATCATTTCCAATTCTTCAAAAAGCATTCTTAGCATTCCTATCCCAATAGTTGCATCAGAGGATAATGCTATTTGACAATTTCTGTATCTCGGAATAATCATTAACGCTCTTTTTCTAAGTATGCTTATAACCTCTTCTTCACCATATTTTATGAGTTTTTCTGCCATTTCTTCTGCTCCAAAATATGATCCTAATGCTCTTATCCATCTATTTGTATTTTGTATTCCAATTGGCATAGGTATATTTGATAATATTAATGGAATTCCATGTATATCTTCCATTCGCTTTGCAAAAGCATACCCTGCGTCGTTACTTAATAAAATATTAGCTGTTGCAGTACCTGCTGATTCTATGTCAATAAATGAAGTATTATGAGAAAATACAGTTTGAACTGCAACACCTAGTTTATCTAATACATTTTCAACCCATTTTAAATCTGACCACCAAGTTGGATTCAAATTTGCCTGTGGGGCAATAATATTAACTGTATTACTTTTTTTTAAAGGTGTTTTCTTTATAAAAGGAAATAATGCATTAAGACCTAAATCTATCCCTGAATAACTATTGCCTCTAAAACCACCAGCTAATATTGGAATTAGCTTGGATGCAACCCTTGGCTGCATTTCTTTGCATATAGCCTCAATGTCTTCGCCAATTATATCTGCCGAACAAGTACCGACTACGAAAGTTACATTTGTATTAAAAGTCTTGTCTGCTTCTAATATCATTTCATTTAACTTTTTTGTAGCACCCAAAATAATATCAGCTTCAAATAATCTTGTACATCCAATTTTTCTTTTAGTAAAATCTATTTCATGGGCATCATAAGATGCTCTTACCGTTGATGCACAGCCTTGAGGGGAATGAATAATTATACTAACATCCTTTATTCCAGCAACAACGCTTGCTACTCCCTCGAGAGCACAACCTAAAATAGGATCTTTACTGTATTGATCGCTTTCTAGCTCTAGCTGTTTATGCATCTTCCACTCCTCCTCTTTGAATACATTGTGCAATCTGGAACATCTTGACTTAATTTATCAGTTAGTGAGCTAACTGATGTAATACCTGAAGCTTTATCTGGAAATATCATTTTCTTAGATAAGGAACTTCTTGGTCTAAATGAGTATTCTATAGCTTTATTTATTGCTTTTGCAACCTTAAGTGCTCCTCTATATCCAAACCTTGGCCTGTTTAAAATTGCATTCAAATCTACTAACGGAATACTTGGGAAACTTAACGACGAACCAAAATAAATTACCGATTTTGAATCCATTGCCCCAAGAAACGCAAGTAATTCTTCTTCCGTCTGTTGCATAGATTCATACTTTCCAAAAGAAAGAGTTCCTTTTGTAATTAATATCTCAGGATCAATTCCCGCAAGTAATAAATAATCTATACTTGTTTCTCTAGCTCCTGTATTCCATGGGTGAAAGTTATATATTATTGGACGCATTCCGAAATCCTTTTCCAACATATAAGCTATAGATAAGCTTTTTACTGCATCATGTCCTTCGATTATTGCAACTTTATTAATAAGATTTTCTTTTGCTTTTTCAAATTCTTCTTTTATTTCATTGTACTCTTTTTCCATAAACTCTTTTGTTTCTTTTTCCATATCTAAATACTTTGCTGCCCCCAAAAGCCATTTTTCTGTTGCACTTATGCCATATGGAAGTATAGTTGAGTTTAAAGGTGTTCCATATACATTTAACATTTCTTTTCCAACTACATAACCTATATCCATACATAATGTGCAATTTACTGCCACACTTGGTGCTTTTTTTAGTTGTTCTAGTGAACAATTTCCTGCAATCACAGAATTAATTTTTGCTCCCATTCCTTCAAGCATTCTAATAAGTTCTTTAACATCTGTATCTACTTCTGTTCTCTCTGGACCCATCTTTCCGCCAACAATATTTACATACTTAGCTAACTTTTTTTTGCTAGCTTCAGTAGGTGCCTCCATTAAATTGACAATTTCTTTAAATACTAAATCAAACCCTGTTCTATATTCTCCTGAAAAGCCCTCGCAATGAATAGTCATTAATTCAGCGTTAATATTCTTTTTTACTTTATCAACAATTGAATCCACATTATCTCCAATTATACCTGTTGCACAACTTGTTGCTACTACTATTAAATCTGGCTTATATTTTTTATAAACTTCTAAAATAGCACCCCTTAACTCTTTTTCTCCTCCATAAACAATATTTTTTTCTCCAATATTTGTTGTTAGTACCGATTCATAAGGGGAGCCGCTATTACGACAATTTGTAAGTTTATAAGCATTTTTCACACCATAAGCACAGCCACTTGGTCCATGAGCAATAACTATTGCATTCTTTATTCCACTCAATATCTTCATAGCGGTCCAAAACTTACAAGGTCTTGTATGACTCCCTTGAAGATTTGTTTTAATTTTACCTTCCTTGGTTAATTTATACAGTTCACTTAATTTTCCAGAAAATACTATACTTCCATGAATGTCCACTTAATTTACACCTCCTAAAATAAAATGTTAGATAAGAAGTAAAAGTTAAAACTTTTTTATTACCAACTTAGCATAATAAGCAAGATACTGTACCTATTACCGCTCCAACTATTGCTATAGTTGCAATCTTAGATTTTATATTTACATCTTCTTTAATATTATCTGCTACAATTTTAAGTATTGAAGCAGAGACAACATATAAAATTACCCCAGCAACGAATGCACCAATTGGCTGTGCAATATATTCTGGTGTTGGGACTAAGGCACCTAGTGGAATTAATAAAGAAATTAAGGCTGATATAGTAAATCTAGTTCTATCTTTCTTACCATCGAGAAGCGAAAATGTAACCATCCCTTCTGGCACTTTGTGAAGAACTAATCCAACTAACATTAACGGATTAACCGCCATAGCAGTTAAAACAATCCCTTCACAGAAATTATGAAACCCCATACCTGCAACTGCTGAATATTTTCCTGCAAAATTTCCCAATTTATTAATTGCAAACATTGTTGCAATACCAAAGACAACAACTACGTATGCATACTTAAAATCCTTAGACGAATCCGGAATTATATCTGCAATTGCAATTGCAAAAGCAAAGCCTAATCCTAAACAGGATAAAAACATTCTCTTTTTACTTTCTTTTGTTACTATAAATAATGTAGCTCCCAATAATTCTGCACATACAAACAATACTGTTGCAATTAAATTCATATCGATTCCTCCTATTTTACCAAACATTTAATATATATTCTTTATTTTTTGTGTATTCCATATGAGTAAATAATGCATTTGCAATTGTATTTGCAAGTTGCTCTGCTCCTCTATAACCTATCAATGGCTGTTTCCATAAACCTGCTCTATCAAATGTTGGAAATCCAACCCTAACCATTGGTATTTTATTATCTATTGCAATAAACCTTCCTTTTGAATGTCCGAGTATTAAATCAACTTCAACTTCTTTGTTTTCAATTTTGCTTTGAAGTTCAAATAAATCTGCATTCGTTATTACTTCTAAATCATAATCAATTTGTTCTTCAATAGTTTTAAATCTGATATCTTTTTTATAAGCCTTATTATCATCTCCTAATAAAAGAAGTACTGGTTTTAACGAAACATCTATGCAAAACTGAGCTAAACCTATTACTAAATCTGGATCTCCATAAATTGCGACTTTCTTATCTGCAAAAAACATATGTCCTAAATCCGCAATCGCATCGATTGCTTTACCACGTTCAATAATCAAAGAATTTGGTATTTCTTTTCCTGTAAGCTTTTTAATGTTTTTTAAAAAAGCATCTGTATTTTTAATTCCAACCGGCATATCACCAATTATAGTAGGAATATCAAATTCTGTTTCTAAAAACTGAGCAGCTTTCCCACCTTCATATTTACATAATGCTATGGTTCCTAAAGCATTTGCACTATCTTCGATATCTTCTATTGTTGTATTCCCATATGCAAATGCAGATTTATCAGGCATAGTTGGTGCATCAAAAGTTTCTGTATCAAGTAAAACATTCCCTTCAACCTTCATTTCACTTAACAAATGCTTTATCTCTGTTACATCTCCTGGATTTACCCATCCAGTTATAATATTTAACTTTCCATTTGGTTTACTTTGTTTTGCTAATTCACTAATAAAGGTTTCTAAAGCCACATCATATCCACTAACCTGACTACCCGTATAACTAGGAGTGTGTAAAGGTATCAGCTTAACCTTTTTATCTGGATATTTTTCTTTAAGCTCTTTATTTAACTTATTAACAGTACCCTCAATGTCATCACCTATTGTTTCTGTTGAACATGTGGTTATTATTGGTATAATCCTAACTTCTGGATATCTTTGAATTAAAGTTCTTACTCCATCTAATATTCTGTCAATTCCTCCGAAAACTGCTTCATCTTCATGTAGTGAAGATGAAGCTATGTCAAAATTTTCTTTAAAGTGTTGTGCAAATACTAATCTAACAAATGTACAACAACCTTGTCCTCCGTGAACAAGTGGAATACACTCCTTTATAGCTATTGCAGCAAATTGACCCCCAGCAGGTTGGCAGTCAAAAATTGGATTTATTACATTCAGCCTCTCTTTTTGTTTTATTTCAACCGACATCATATCACCTCTTCTTAGTTTTTACTTTTGAGTTCACTTCTTTTAATAAAAGTTCCATCTTATTTCTCCATTTAAGCATTTATCTATAAATACTCTAAATAATTCGTCTTTTGCCCCATCAAGTGCACTTGTTATTTCCTCATTTTTTGCTTCTTTAATCCATGCTATATGTTCTTTGAGCTGACTTACTAAAACCTTGGCATCAGCATAATATGCTTTTTCAAGAAGCGTATTATTAATTATTTCTTCATTAGTTAAAAGTGCCTTTACTCTATCCATAACGCCCTCTATATTATTCCTTCTATCCCATTCTCTCGAATGAGTTTGCCATAGGCATCGTTGCTGAATATAATCAAATATCTCTTTTGCCTTATCTGTCATTTTATTCAGCCTCCCTTATATCTTCTGCTGCTAATCTATAAACTGGCGAATAAATTGCATTATATAAATCTCTTGCCATATTTAAGCAACCTTCAAACCCCATGTAAGGTCCGTTATGATAACCATGTCCATTTATATATGGTATGTGCAACTTTTTCACTAGATCTCCTACCCTTGGTCCAGTTAAAATAACATCTGGCTTCATCATTTTAATAACTTCAAAGAATTCTAATTCATTACCATCATCGATATATAATGCTCCCACACTACCTCTCGATATAACTTTCTCAAAATCTTCTTGATGTCCAAACTTTGAAGACATAGCTACAACCTTCATACCTAGTTCATCTTCAAGGGTCTTTGTCCAATGCCAAAGTCTTGGTCCACCTGTCCAAATGCATACTTTTTTATCTTTTAACTTTTCCTTATACCATTCTAATTTAGGCAGATATTTTTCAACCTCTTCTGAAATTAATTTTTCAACCTTATCTTCCATATCAAAAAATATACCTATTTTCATTAGCCCTTCTTTTACATAATCGAATCCCCAAGTACTAATATCCATACGCGGAATTCCATACTTCCTTTGAAGCTCATTTGCTATATATCCAGCTGACCTTGCACAATTTGTAATATTTAGCTGTGCTCTATGCATAGCTCTATTCGAATCATACGTTCCATTTCCTGTGAAATGTGCTATGATTTGAATTCCTAATTTCTTCATATACTTTTCTAATACCTCAGTATCTCCTTGAATATTATAGTCACCAATAAAGTTTACTGTATATGGACTTGAAATTTCAGGTTCAACTGTTCCAACTTTTTCATTCATCCAGTCTATATTATAAACATGATGTCCTTTAGATTGGCTAACACCCGCAAATCCAGGACATTGTACACAGAAAATATCAACTTCATTATTTAGTTCACTTTCTACATCCCTAGCTACTGCTTTAATATCATCACCGATAAGTGCTGTGGCACATGTAACATATACTATCATTCTTTTAATTTCTGGGAATGCATTAAAAGCTTCAAGCATAGATTGTTTTAGTCTTTTTTCCCCACCAAAAACAACATTTCCTTCCTTCATATCAGTTGAGACAACATGTTTTAACTGAAAGTTATCTTTATCGCTAGGATATCTTTTTGTGTGCCAAGTGTTATATGAGCACCCAATAGGTCCATGTATTACTTGAATAGTATCTTTAAGTACACCACCTATAACAAGCTTTGCTCCACAAAAACTGCATCCTCTTTCAGATAAAGTTCCTGGTATTGTAGGTATATCTGAAGATGGCAAAAATTGTGTCAAATCTTCACCTGATTCTTTGATATACACATGTTTTAATCTTTCTGGTATAGTCTCATCACATTCTAATAATTTTAAAGGCATCCATTTTACCTCCTATTTTTTATAATTTTTATTATAATAATTTGAATAATTTAGCCTAAAATGATATAATTAATTTGTAAATTTTTTTTACAAGGATATATCTCATTTTTCGGATTTTGAGGTATATCCGTTTTATTTTATAAATCCATTAATCCATATTGTGTTAATATTTCTTCTAATCTATCTTGAGTCATTGGACTTGGTATTACAAATAATTTATTTTCATCTATGTTTTTAGCTAAAGTTCTATATTCATCTGCTTGTTCACATTCAGGATCAAAATCTATAACAGTTTTTTTATTTATTTCTGCTTTGGTTACCATTGCACTCCTTGGCACAAAATGTATAAGTTGACTTCCAAGTTCTTTAGCAAAAGCATCCAGCAATTCGTATTCATTTGCAACCTTTCTGCTATTGCAAATTATTCCTCCTAATCTAACACCACCACTTAATGCATATTTTTTTATACCTTTTGAAATGTTGTTAGCTGCATAAAGCGCCATCATCTCTCCTGATGCTACTATATATATTTCTTGAGCTTTACCTTCTCTTATCGGCATAGCAAAGCCACCACAAACTACGTCGCCTAATACGTCATAAAACACATAATCAATATCATCCGTATATGCACCTAATTGTTCAAGCATGTTTATAGATGTAATAATACCTCTACCTGCACATCCAACACCTGGTTCTGGACCTCCCGATTCTACACATCTTATTTGTCCATATCCCTCTTTCAATATTGCTGTTAAGTCTACATCCTCTCCTTCTTCTCTTAATGTATCAAGAACTGATTTTTGTGCTAATCCCCCTAACAATAATCTAGTAGAATCAGCTTTCGGGTCACAGCCTATAACCATAACTTGTTTTCCCATTTCAGCTAGACCTGCTGTTAAATTTTGTGTAGTAGTAGATTTTCCTATACCACCTTTCCCATAAATAGCTACCTGTCTCATCCAATTAATCCTCCTCATACATTTTTATTTATATAAAAAAAATGAATTTGTACTAATTTAATTCACTTTTTTTATCCAAGTAAATTTTTATGTCCTAAATATTTATTGTTTCTGTTATTTGTATTATAGTATGAATTTAATAATTATGCAATGATTATTTTATTAATTCGTTATAATATAACGTTATTTATTAATAAATATTCATTAAAAACGTATTTTTTTATAATATATGATTTCCGTTTTCAAATATGAATCATAATAAAACAATACTAAAATTGTTAAAAAGATTTTTTTTATATACCAATTCATACAATTTTATTTTGATATTTTTTTTTGATTTTACCTACAATTATATTTTTTTATTCTATTGTTTTCATTCCAATTGTTGCTATTGATATTTTGATATAATATAATAATAAAAATTATGGTTACATAAATTTATTAAAAGGTAGTGATTATATGAATGGTAAAACATCGCTTTCCACACAAGAAGTAGCGGAAATCTTAGATATATCAAAAAATACTGTTTATGAATTAATAAAAAGAAAAGAACTTCCTTCTTATAGAGTTGGTAGAAAAATTAGAATAGATTATGATGATATTGAAAACTATAAAAATAAAAGCAGAACTAATTTATGTGATACAAAAACTTCAATTATAAGTTCTAATTATGTTAATAAAGATAATACCTTAGCTAATTCTAATTCTGAATCAGGAAAAAATGATAAAAACATTATTATTTGTGGCCAGGATTTAATTCTAGACATATTAACTAAATATTTAGAAAAGCATCCAAGTAAAATTCGTGCATTAAGAAGCTATATTGGTAGTTACAATGGGCTTGTCGAATTATATAAAGGAACTGCAAATGTTACTTCTGTCCATCTATGGGATGGTGAGACAGGGATTTATAATATTCCTTATGTTCGCAGACTTCTCCCTGGATTTTCCTGCATCCTTGTCAACTTAGCATATAGAATGCAAGGATTTTATGTTTATAACGGCAATCCCAAAAATATTAACGATTGGTCTGATTTAACAAAATCAGATGTGGTGATGATCAATAGAGAACCTGGCTGTGGTGTTCGAGTGCTAATTGATGAGCACTTAAGAAAACTTGGTATATCTAGAAATTGTATCGCTGGCTATTATAGAGAAGAATATTCACATTTAGCAGTAGCTAGTGCTGTAGCACGAGGTGAAGCTGATGTTGCTGTTGGAAATGAAAAAACTGCTTTGCAAGTAAGTAATATCGATTTTATTCCTATTCAAAAAGAAAAATTAGATTTAGTAATAAGAAAAGAAGATCTTGAAAAGCCAGAATTTAAGGCAATTATAGATATATTAAACTCAACTGAATTCCATAAGGAATTAGAAGGTATAAGCGGATACGATTTAAGCGAAACAGGTAAAATAATTTCCGAAACATAATTTTTAATATAAAAAACTACGACTTACTGTTATTTTATTTATTAAACAGTAAGTCGCTTTAATTATTTTTAAGTTTATTCAAGCACAGCATTTTGAGCTTCTTGTTTTTTATCTTCTACTTCTTCAGCAGTTTTTACAAATTGCTCTTTTTTATCTAAATTTTTAAACGCGGTAGAAAGCATAAGCTTAATTCTATTAAGCTGATTTACTTCGCTAGCACCTGGATCATAATCAATGGCTGCTATATTTGCATAAGTATATCTTCTCTTTAATTCTTTAATCATTCCTTTACCGGTTACGTGGTTAGGAAGACAAGCAAAAGGCTGCATACAAACTATATTTTCTGCACCACCTTCTATAAGTTCTACCATTTCAGCAGTTAAAAACCATCCTTCACCAGTTTGATTTCCAATAGATACAATATCATTTACTCCATTTGCAAGCTGATGAATAGTTTTTGGTGGTTCAAAGCGCTCACTTTTCTTTAAAGCTTTCTTCATTTCTTTTCTATAGAATTCCATAGCATTTATTAAAACGTTGCTTACTACTTTTGCTTTTCTTGTGCCAGCAAGATATTTATGCTTAAAGTTTGAATTATATGCACTATAGAAAAGGAAATCCATTAAATCTGGCATAACAGCCTCAGCGCCTTCATTTTCTATAATATCTACAATATTATTGTTTGCTGTAGGATGGAACTTAACTAAAATTTCTCCCACAAGCCCAACCTTTGGCTTCTTAATATTGTTTATTGGCAAGGTATCAAAATCTCTAACTATTGACCATACATTCTTTTTAAACTCATTAAGATTACCGCTTCTGCTAGACTTTTTGCATCTATCTACCCAAGATTCATAAAGTCTATTTGCAGCACCTGTTTCCTTTTCATATGGTCTTACCCTATATAATACCCTCATCAACAAATCGCCATAAACAAGGGCTATGGCACATCTGTTTAACATAGGCAAAGAAATTTTAAAGCCAGGATTTGATTCTAAGCCTTGTGCACTTACTGCAATTACAGGAACATGTGAAAAACCTGCATCCTTCAAAGCTTTTCTAATAAATCCAATATAATTTGTTGCTCTGCAACCTCCACCAGTTTGTGAAATCATTACTGAAGTATTATCTAAATCATATTTACCAGATTTCAAAGCCTCTATCATTTGCCCAACAACTATAATAGATGGATAGCATGCATCATTATTAACATATTTCAAGCCTTCCTCTACAGCATTTTTATCTACAGATGGGAGAACAACAATTTTGTAACCTGATTCTTCAATAGCTGCTTCTAAAAATTGAAAATGAATAGGTGACATCTGAGGGCAAAGAATAGTATGATTTTTTCTCATTTCTTCTGTAAATTGTTTTCTATTTTCAAGTTTAACTATCTTTTCCGGTTTTATTCCTATAGCATCTCTTTCTTCCATAGCAGCTTTTAATGATCTAACTCTAATCCTTATTGCACCTAAGTTGTTACCTTCATCTATTTTTATAGTAGTATAAACTTTTTTGTTATTTTCAAGTATTTCCTGAACTTGATCTGTCGTTACTGCATCTAGTCCACAACCAAATGAATTAAGCTGAATGATTTCAAGGTTGTCCTCTTTTGCTACAAAGCTAGCAGCCGCATATAATCTTGAATGATAAACCCATTGGTCTACAACTCTAAGAGGTCTTTCAACAGTTCCAAGATGAGCTACTGAATCTTCTGTTAATACAGCCATTTTAAAGCTAGTAATTAAATCTGGAATTCCATGATTAATTTCAGGATCGATATGATATGGTCTTCCGCTTAATACTATACCTTTTATTCCAGTTTCCTTAATATATTCAAGTACCTCTTCACCTTTACTTCTTATATCATTTTTATATTTTGCTTCTTCAGCTTTAGCAAGATCTACTGCATTATTAATTTCTCTTTTAGAAATATTAAAATGTATAAGTTCTTCATATAATCTATCCTTAAGTCTTTTAGGATCGTTTAAAGGTAAAAATGGATTTTTGTATATTATATCCTTTGCTCTTAATTCATCCATATTATTTTTTAATACCTCTGGATAAGACGTAACAATAGGACAATTATAGTTATTTGTTGCCCCTTGTTGTTCTTTTGTTTCATATGGAATACAAGGATAAAAAATAAACTTTATTCCTTTATTAATTAAGCTTACTACATGTCCATGTGTTAGTTTGGCTGGGTAACAAGCTGATTCTGAAGGAATAGTTTCTATACCAAGCTCATAAATATCTTTAGTTGATCTCGGAGAAAGTTCAACTCTAAAGCCAAGGGTAGTAAAGAATGTATGCCAAAAAGGATAATTCTCATAGATATTTAAAACCCTTGGAATACCAACAATCCCTCTTTTAGCTTCCTCTTTAGTCAAAGATTTATAATTAAAGGTTCTTTTATATTTATAATCATACAAGTTAGGTATTTCATTCTTTTTAATTGCGTGACCAGCACCTCTTTCACATCTGTTTCCAGTAATGTACTGTCTTCCATCTGAAAAGCCATTTACAGTAAGCATGCAATTATTATTGCAAAGTCCACATCTTCTCATATTTACTTCTACTCCAAAGCTATCTAGCTGATGGCTTTTTAAAAGAGTAGATTCATAAACTTCATCATATCTTTCCTTTGCTATAAGTGCTGCTCCAAATGCTCCCATAAGTCCTGCTATATCCGGTCTTATTACTTTTCTACCAGATATCATCTCAAAGCTTCTTAAAACTGCATCATTATAAAACGTTCCACCCTGTACAATTATGTTTTGTCCAAGTTCTTCTGGATTTCTTATTTTTATAACCTTATACAATGCATTTTTAACTACAGAATATGATAAACCAGCAGAAATATCTGCTACCTTAGCACCTTCCTTTTGTGCCTGCTTAACCTTTGAATTCATAAATACCGTACATCTTGAACCAAGATCTACTGGATTTACAGCATCTAGTGCTGCTACTGCAAAATCTTGTATATTCATTTGTAAGGATTTTGCAAAGGTTTCAAGAAAAGAACCACATCCAGCAGAACAAGCTTCATTTAAAAGTATACTGTTTATAACTCCATCTTTTATCCTTATGCACTTCATATCTTGTCCACCAATATCAAGAATAAAATCTACACCAGGAAGAAAGAAATCTGCTGCCTTATAATGTGCCACTGTTTCAACTTCACCTATATCAACCTTTAAGGCTGCTTTTATCAAACCTTCACCATATCCAGACACCGCAGAATTGGCGATTACAGCTTTCTTAGGTAAAACAGAATAAATATCCTTTAATATTTTGACTGCACTATTTAACGGACTACCCGCATTACTTCCATAATAGGAATACAACAATTCACCGTCTTCTGAAACTAAAGCAGCTTTAGTAGTAGTGGAGCCTGCATCTATTCCTAAATAGCAATTTCCTTCATAACTAGCTAATTCTTTTTTCTTAACTTTATGAGCCGCATGTCTTTTATTGAACTCTTCAAACTCTTCTTTATCTTTAAAAAGTGGCTCTAAACTTAAAACTTCATGCATCGCATCATCTTTAAGCACAGACAATTTGTTTTTTAAGACATCAAATTGGATGCTCTTCTCATTTTTAGATGTAAGAGCTGCACCAATAGCAACAAAAAGCTGAGAATTTTCAGGTATGATAATTTCATCTTCTGTAAGTTCTAAAGTTTCAATAAATCTTTTTCTAAGTTCAGGTAAGAAATATAATGGACCACCAAGAAAAGCTACCTTTCCTTTAATCGGTCTTCCGCAAGCAAGTCCACTTATAGTTTGATTTACAACTGCTTGAAAAATGGATGCTGCTATGTCTTCTTTTGCTGCACCTTCATTTAATAAAGGCTGCACATCTGTCTTAGCAAATACACCGCACCTAGCCGCTATTGGATAAATATTTTTATGTTTTTGTGCTAAACTGTTAAGTCCCATAGCATCTGTTTGTAAAAGTGTTGCCATTTGATCTATAAAAGCACCTGTTCCACCAGCACAGCTTCCATTCATTCTCTGGTCTATTCCACCTTTAAAATAGGTGATTTTAGCATCTTCTCCACCTAATTCAATAGCTACATCCGTTTCTTTTATAAACTTTTCTATTGTATCTGTACAAGCTATTACTTCTTGAACAAAAGATATATTAAGCCACTTTGAAACAGACATTCCACCAGAACCAGTAACCATTACAGTAATCTCACTATTTTTAAGTTTTTCATAAGCTTCATCTAGTAAGCTTACTATAGTTTTTTTAATATCTGAAAAATGTCTCTCATACTTACCATAAATAATATCATTGTTTTCATTTAAGACAACTAACTTTACTGTAGTAGATCCTACATCCAAGCCCAAATGTAATTTTTCTTTCATAGTAACCTTCCTATCAATAATATTTATTAGTTAATAATCTATATACTTTAAATTAACTTAACCAGTTATTATTATATCATAAAATTCGATTTGTATATATTTATTTTTTAACCTTTCTTTTTCTTTACCATTTTTAACCTAAAAAAATCTTCTCTATCCTTTTCCTCAAGTACACAGGTTATTTCTTTTACTATTTCAATAAACTTAGGTATTTGTATGTTTTCTAACGCATTTGCTCTCCTTTGAGTTTTTTTTATTTCATTTGATAATTTGAATACATTGTTTTCTATTTGTGCTAATTCGTAAATTAAGAATTTAACTTCAATAAAATATGAAGCTAAAGTTGGTATATTAGCATTATTTTTTAATGTTTTATCTATTACTATACTAGAAAGACTTACTCCCATAACTTTTTTAAATTTAATATTAAAGCTATCTTCTACCTTTAACTCCTTAGCATAATTATATACATTATAAAATCCAATTGAAACAGAACATTTTACAAGCTCCTCATAAGCTTTTATCATAGCGTCTTGCATTTCATGTTGAATATCCCTTGCTCTATTTGCATAATTCATAATTTCATTTATAAGCACATTTCTTTTTTTATCTAAAAGTTCAAAGCCTTTTTCTGTAAATTTAAGACTTCCTTTTGCACTAATAAGATTTGCTTTAGTTGGTGCCAATCTTTCCATCAAACTCCACCTTTTCATTATAGTACTTCTTTATTATTTCCTCACTTATTCTGTTTAGTTCAGCTTTCGGCAAAATGCTTATAATCTTCCAGGCTAAATTTAAGGTTTCTTCTATAGTCCTGTCTTCATCATATTTCTGATTTAAAAGTTCTCTTTCAAAAGCCTCTCCAAAACTTAAATATATTTTATCTATTTCCGATAATTCATCTTCCCCTATTACACTAGCAAGAGCTTTAACCTCCTCAACATGTGAATATGCAGAAAATATTTGATTTGCAATTTCAGCATGATCTTCTCTGGTATAGCCTTTACCTATACCATCTTTCATAAGTCTTGAAAGTGACGGTAATATATTAATTGGCGGATAAATTTCTTTTTGATGAATAGTTCTGTCTAAAACGATTTGCCCTTCTGTAATATAGCCTGTTAAATCCGGAATAGGATGTGTTATATCGTCATTTGGCATCGACAATATTGGAATTTGCGTAATAGATCCCTTCATCTTTTTTATCATACCAGCTCTTTCATATAGTGCTGCTAAATCTGAATATAAATATCCTGGATAACCCTTTCTACTTGGAACCTCTTCTCTTTCAGAAGAAATTTCTCTTAATGCCCCGCAATAACTTGTCATATCAGTCATAACTACCAATATTTGCATTCCCTCTTCAAATGCTAAATATTCTGCAGCAGTTAAGGCACATCTTGGAGCTGAAATTCTCTCAACAATAGGCTCATCAGCTAAATTTATATACATAACTACCTTTTCCATAACACCTGCCTCTAAAAAACACCTCTTAAAATATTCTGCCTCATCATGCTTTATTCCCATAGCTGCAAAAACAACTGCAAATTTTTCACTTTCTTCCCCAACTACTTTTGCTTGACGAACAATTTGTGTAGCTAATTTATTGTGAGGAAGTCCATTTCCAGAAAATATAGGGAGCTTCTGACCTCTAATAAGTGTTGTCAATAAATCGATGGAAGAAATCCCAGTTTGAATAAAATTTCTCGGATAACTTCTTGCTATTGGGTTAATTGGCCTTCCATTAATATTATATTTTGTCCCTATATAAATTTCTCCACCATTATCCCTTGCTTCCCCAAGCCCATTAAATTCTCTTCCTAAAATATCTTTAGACAACCTTATTGATAATGGCTCACCTGTAAAATCTATAGCAGTATTATATATTGATATTCCAGTGCTTCCCTCGAATATTTGTATAATCGCCTTATCTCCATCTATTTGAACTATTTTTCCTTTTTTCTTTTCATTGTTATTAACAGTTATATTCACAATCTCATCATAAGTAGCATCCTTAATTCCACTTATTACAATAATAGGTCCTTGAACTTTATCTATAGAAAGATACTGAAGCTTCATAGCTAATCCTCCTCTAGGCCATAAATATCCCTTATCTTTTGAAGCAATTTATCAAATTTATATAGTTCATTATTTGAAATGTTATATTTCATCTTAATTATTTCATCAAATATTTGTTCATTGTAGACAGACGTTAAATTAGCTCCCTTTTTAATATTTTTTAAAGCTGTTTTATAAAAGGTTAATACTACCTTAAGCATTTTTGACTGTTTAATTATAGTAACAAAATTGTCATTTTTATGATAAGCATTTTGTTGTAAAATTCCTATTTTTATAAGCTTAGCTACAACTAAAACAAGCCTTTCTTCATCTGGAAGCACATCTTCACCAACAAGCTTAACAATTTCATTTAACTTATTTTCCTCAAATAAAATTTTCAATATTTCTTTTCTTAAAATTGGCAGCTCTTTAGCGTCATTTTCTTCATACCATTCTTTTAAATCTTCCACATAACTACTATAGCTTGAGAGCCAGTTGATTGCTGGATAGTGCCTGCCATAAGCTAAATTTTTATCTAAGCTAAAAAAGCAAGAAGTAAGCATTTTCGTATTTTGCGTTACAGGCTCTGAAAAATCTCCTCCTGCTGGCGATATTGCCCCTATAATAGTTATTGAGCCTTCTGTATCATTTAAATTTTGTACATATCCAGCCCTTTCATAAAACTGAGCTAATCTATATGGTAAATATGCAGGATAGCCTTCTTCTGCAGGCATTTCTTCAAGCCTCCCTGAAATTTCTCTTAAAGCTTCAGCCCACCTAGAGGTTGAGTCAGCCATTATAGCAACATGATATCCCATATCTCTATAATATTCAGCAATGGTGATTCCTGTATAAATGCTTGCTTCCCTAGCTGCTACAGGCATATTTGAAGTATTAGCAATCAATACCGTCCTTTCCATAAGAGATTTTCCTGTCCTTGGGTCTATTAGCTTTGGAAAATCTTCCAAAACCTCTGTCATCTCATTTCCTCTTTCTCCGCAACCTATATATACTATAATATCAGCATCACACCACATAGCTAAACTATGCTGCATCATAGTTTTACCAGTTCCAAAGCCTCCTGGAATTGCAGCAGTTCCACCTTTTGCTAAAGGAAAAAAAGAGTCTATTATTCTTTGTCCAGTTACTAAAAGTTTATCCGCTTTTTTTCTTTCCTTTATAGGCCTTGGTTTCCTAACAGGCCATTTATTGGCTATGGAAATTTTATGAACCTTATCTTTTTCTTTCAAAATCAATACCTTTTCGTAAAGATTATATTTACCATCTTGTTTTACCGAAAAAACCTTACCAAAAGCTCCCTTAGGTACCATTAATTCATTAACTATTACATCCGTTTCTTTAACCTCTCCAAAAATATCGCCTTCTTTTAAAATATCATCAGCTTTTACAAGAAACTTTACTTCCCAAAGCTTATTTTCATCTATGGAAACCAAGCCAACACCTTCTTTTATAAAGCCAACATTGCCTTCATCTATTTTCTTAAGCGGTCTTTCTATTCCATCAAATATTTGTCCTATTATTCCAGGACCAAGATTTACACATAGTGGATTTCCAGTTCCAATAACTTGTTCACCCTTACTTAAGCCTGAAGTTTCTTCATAAACCTGTATTGTTGCTAAATCTCCTTCTAATATGATAATTTCACCAATACATTTTTTATCACCTACTAAAACCATTTCTCCCATTTTTATTCCTTGCATATCATAAGCCTTTACAACTGGTCCATTTATAGAAATTATTTTACCCATAAAAGCCCCTCCACTATAGCTTACCTACTTTATATCCAATGTAATCTTTCATATTTTCAAGCTTAAATATAAAGCTATTATTAATCCTCATTCTTGAACTACAATCTTCCAAAATAAAACCTCCTATTATATCATTTTCAGGTTCTATGAGCTTAAACTTTTTATCATAAAGCATATGGTTAAATTTCTCTTTATTTTTAATATATAAAATCAAATTTTCACCATTAAACTCCTTTTCTGCCTTTTCAATTTGCACTGCAATGTATTTTTCATATTCTAAGGAGTTTATAAAAACTTTTAAACTTTTTGTAAGTTCATTTTTGATATCTTCAATAAACTCTAATTTTACAGCTAAAACATCTTGTTTCGCTTTTACTGATGCTTGTGACACCAATTCATTTTTCTTTTTTTCACCTAATTTTTCAGCTTCTTTTATAGCTCTTTTAAGTTTCTCATTTAGTTTTTCTTCCTCAATTTTAATTTTCTCATTCATGCTTTTCTCTATTGTTTTTAATTCTTCTTCCTTTTCTATTTGTAATTTATTAAAAAGTGCGCTAGAAAATTTATTTATATTTTGCTCCATACTTCACCTCATAAATTTATGCCGATACAACTCTTTATATATTTCAATATATAACCATCTTCCTTTGAAGTCCCAAATCTATCGGGAACCTCGATTATTAAAGGCAGCTTTTTATAAAGCCTAATTTTATCAATCTTATCTTTTGCGAGTTCTCCAATTTTTTCCGTAATTATAATAATACCAATACTTTTATCATTACAAAATCTATCCAAAAATTCTATAATATCAGTTTTATTATGAACAACAACTCCATCTACACCTGCAAGCTGCATAGAAACTAAGGTATCCATATTATCGCTAATAATATATGCCTTCATTTTTATTCTCCCTTTCATTAAAGCTTCGATAAAATCATAAGAGAAATAATCAATCCATAAATTGCTATACCTTCTGCAAGACCTACAAATATTAAAGTTTTTCCTAATATTTTAGGCTCCTCAGAAATTGCACCTATTGCAGAGGCGCCTGTAGAAGCAACTGCATATCCAGAACCTAAAGATGCTATACCGGTAGAAAGGGCTGCTGCTAAATAGCCTAATCCATTATCGCTTGTAATATTTCCTTTGGTAGCAGCTTCTACTGTATTCGGAATCAAAAACATTATTGCCGTAGTCATAACAAATATAAATAAAGAAATATTTATTTTTAAAACCTTCTTTGCATCTTTGTTTATTTCCTTTTTAAATAAATTTATTATGCCGTATGAAATAGTGATTACTACAATTGTTATACAAGAAAATAATATTATTATCATTTTATCCCTCCTAAGGATTTGACAAACTTATAGGATCATAATCAACTCCTGCTCCATCATAAAACTTTCCAAAGAGTTCATAGTATTCCAGTCTAAGTCCTTGAATAAATACAACTACACACTCCAAAGTTAAAATAACTATATTACCTAAAATATATATGCATATTGAAAAAAAAGTATTATTAATCATCAAGGCTAGAGTAGAAAACGCCATAAATAGCCCTACATGATTAATTGCAAAGGCACCTACTCTAATAAATGAAATGGTGTTTGAGAAAAAACCTATAAACGCTTCTATTAATGAGAAAAATGCTTCAATATAGTAGTCAACTATACTTTCATTATATAAATAATTTTTTCTTTTAATAAGGTTTGTCATAGGTTCTTTAAATAGAAGTGTTAATATCAAAGTAGCAATAATTACCATAAAAAACATATTGATATAAAAGCTATTTTTTGTTAACTTTTCGATTGCTAAGGCTAAAATTGAAAGGTATAACAAAAATCCACACGCACCCTCTTTTCCAAACAAACCTTCCTCAAGGTTATTATTTTTTATCTTGTTTATAAAACTTAATATATAACTAATTGAAAGTAGAAATATACCGAAAATCACAGCAATTATGAGGGTCAAAATTATATTCCCCATTGGTCTTATTAAAAGTGCTGGAATTATATTTTCAAATCCAAAAAAGCTGCCATATAATATTCCAAAAATTGATGAAGTTATACCTAGCCTAATTAAAAGAGCACCTAATATAGGTCTTTTATTAATTCTTTTATTTTTTAGCAACAATCCAAATAACATAAGCACCAAACCTTGACCTAAATCTCCAAACATTGCAGCAAACAAAATCATATAAGTTATTGCCAAAAAACTTGTAGGATCAATTTCTCCATAGGTTGGTAATCCATACATTTTAACTACCTTTTCAAAAGGCCTAAACAACCAGTTGTTTTTTAAAATTGTAGGTGGAACTATAGGCTTTTCAAAAGCATCAATATTCTTTTCTAAAATTATCAATAAGTTTTCTCTATTATATAAATTTTCTTTAAAGGTTTGAAGCTTGCCTTCTGGAACCCAGCCACATAAATAAGCTAAATTATTCCCTGCTATGCTATTTTCTTTAATTTTATTAGCCTTTACTTGAATTTCAAGACTTTTATATAACCTTTGTATTTTATCAAAATTATGTTTAACGAACTGTTTTTCTTTTTCTTTTATCTTCAAAAGATTAGCTAATAAATACTCACAGTTTAACTCAGTAACAATATTTAGCTTCTCACAATTAGGAAAAGAATTATTAGATTCAGATGGCTCTATAATCATTATAATTTTATATATTCCAATATTTTTTATATTTAGTACAATGTAGTTACATTTGTCAAAGCTTTGATCTTTTAAACACTTATAAATACCAACTTTAAAATTTTTCATTTGGTTTAATTCATTATATTTTTCTTTTATACTTTCAATATAACTTCGCTTTTCAAGTTGTTCTTTAAAAAAGCTTAATTTATCTACTTCATTATAAATTCGTTCAAACTGTAAGTTAAATTGAAGCAGTTCTTTTTTTAACACTTCAAATTCAAATATTAAGTCTTTATTTTTTATTTTATACTTATTTTTAACTGGAATTCTCATTTGCATCTTTTTCACTATTTCCATTAGCTCTTCTAAATCCTCAACCTCTATTTTCTTATCTAGCCAATCAAATAATCCTTTTGAGTTAATTCCTTTTGTCATGCTAATTTCCCTAATTGGATTTTCTAGCTGCATACTATGAGAAAACAATATATTTTCACTTAAATTCTCAAGTTTATCCTTGTGTGAAATTATATCTACCATAATCATTTTTTCAATGGACATATAACCACCTCTAACCACTTAAATCTATATATTGTTTTGAAGCATCCAAATCTAAACCATACCACTTAATTTCTAAAATAGTTATTATGCTTTTAATTTCAATTTTAAAAAGTTCAGAAAAGGCTACGATTACAATTATATTATCATCATAAAATCTAAAATAAGTTTCAAACAACTTTTTTACTTTTTTTATAATTACAGCTTGGTTAAGATTATAAGTTTCTATTTCATTTGTAATTGTTTTAATTTGTTTTTCTAAAATCTCTTTTTCCTTATCCTTCAATAAAGGGAAAACTTGTTCTATACCTTTAAAATATTCTCTAGTAATAATTTCATTTTTTAATATAGGCTGCTTATATAAAAATTCTAACCTTTCATAATCATTTTTTATATAAAAACTTAGTCTATTCATAACATTACAATATTGTTTTAGTAAAATTTCTTCTAATGATATTCTATCTAATTGCTCTAAATTATATTTATAAAGACATTCACTATAGTTAGTATTAGTTTTTAAATAATTTACAGCACTAAAATAATCCTTAACAGCAAACAATTTTAAAAGCCCATCATTTTTTATTCTTTTTCCATACATTGCTTTAACTTTTGTGCATACGGTTAAAAGCTCATTTGAAAGCATAGTTTACTCCTTTAAAATTAAAGATAAAATTTCTTTTAGTAATATTTCTTTACAATTATCATATTTCTCCCTAAGTTCATCTATTTCAAACTTTTTATTTTTTTCAATTTCTTCAATATATACTTTAGCTTCTAAAATTTTCTCTTCGATAATTTTTTTTGATATAATTTTCATTTGTGTATCTTTTTCTTTCTGCATTTTTAAAATTATTTTTTTATAATTCTTTTTTAGTTCAAAAATTTCTTCGTTCTTTTTCTCCTTGTAATTTTCTAGTTCATTATCGATTTCAATTATTTTATTTAAAGTTTTCTCCAAAAGCTTCACCTGCCTTTATTGCATATTTTCTTTAAATATATATGATATAAATTTATTTATTTATCACATAAAAAAAATTATATTTTATATAAATTTTAAAAGAATATAGTGAATATTTTCCCAATATATGGGATAATAATTATAATATGTTATTTTTACCTATTTACTACGAAAGGAGGTATACTGGTTAAAAAAACTTATCTGTTTAGTGCCAGTACTAAAATGATGTATTTTAACAAAGCCAACGATTTATACAATAAAAAAGACTATAAAGAAGCTTTAAATTTATACAAAAAATCCATAGAATTAAAAGAAAATGAGGCTGCTTCACTTTATAATGCTGCCGTTTGTCTCATAAAGCTTAGAT
>JAJXWJ010000127.1 GCA_021781655.1 Bacillota bacterium
AAAGAATCTTGGATCTGTAAAGCTTTGACCTATTAGCTCTGATCCTACTGTCTTCCCATTAAAAGCAACTAAACTTCCATTCGCTTTATTATTAAAAAATATTTGTCCTATTCCTGTCATTAAAAGTGGATATATTATTCCACAAATTATCATGAAAACTACACCTAGTAAAAATGAAGTTTTTAACATTTTCTTCATAATAAAATTCCTCCCTATTAAGTGAAAAAATTAATTTCACCTAATTTATACATAATATATAGTTACCCTAGATTAAACATTCTAAGTAATGGTGTTATACAAATATCTATAATTTTAATTCCTATAAAAGGTGCTATAACTCCACCAAAACCATAAATTAAAAGATTTCTTGCAAGAAGTGCCTCAGATCTCATTGGCCTGTATTTTACACCTTTCATAGCTATTGGTATCAATGCTGGTATTATTATTGCATTAAAAATCAAGGCAGAAAGTATAGCACTATGAGCCGTGGATAGCCTCATTATATTTAAAATCTTCATTTTCGGAATTGCTACTATAAACATAGCTGGAATTATTGCAAAATACTTAGCAACATCATTTGCTATTGAAAAAGTAGTAAGTGCTCCTCGTGTTATTAAAAGTTGCTTTCCTATTTCTACAACCTCTAAAATTTTTGTTGGATCTGAATCTAGGTCTACCATATTTGCTGCCTCTTTTGCTGCTACAGTTCCACTATTCATTGCAAGACCTACATCTGCTTGCGCAAGTGCTGGAGCATCATTTGTTCCATCACCTGTCATAGCTACCAGTTTCCCTAATGCTTGTTCTTTTTTTATTACATCGATTTTATCTTCTGGTTTACACTCTGCTATAAATTCATTAACTCCTGCTTCTTTAGCAATAGTTGCAGCTGTTAATGGGTTATCTCCAGTACACATAATTGTTTTAATTCCTATTTCTCTTAATCTTTGAAACCTTTCTGGCATTCCTGGCTTTACTGTATCTTTTAAATATATTACCCCTAAAATATCATTATCAGAGCAAACAACAAGTGGTGTTCCTCCAAGTTTAGATATTTTATCTGTTACTTCATCTAAATCCTTTGGAATTTCACCTCCACGCTCTGCCACAAATTCTTTAATGGCAGAACCAGCGCCTTTTCTTATTTTTCTTCCATCTGTGAGATCTATTCCACTCATCTTTGTTTGGGCTGCAAATTCTATAAATTCTGCACTTTCATATGACTTTTCCTCTACAAAAATACCAAGCTTATTAGCAAGTTCTACGGTAGATCTACCTTCTGGTGTGCCATCCTTTAAGGAAGAAATCAAAGCTACTTTTGTTAACTCCTCTTCATTATGATTATCAACAGGTAAAAATTGTGCTGCAAGCCTGTTACCAAAAGTTATTGTTCCTGTTTTATCCAATATCATCGTATTTACGTCGCCACATGCCTCTACTGCCTTGCCAGACATGGCTATAACATTAAACCTTGTTACTCTATCCATTCCTGCTATACCTATAGCTGATAAAAGTCCCCCAATTGTTGTTGGTATCAAACATACTAAAAGTGCGACTAATGTAGAAACTTGGAGAGAAACATTTGAATAACTAGACATAGATGGCAGTGTTACTATGACGATTAAAAATATTATTGTTAAACTAACTAAAAGTGTAGTTAGTGCAATTTCATTGGGAGTTTTTTGTCTTGATGCACCTTCAACAAGACTAATCATCTTATCTAAAAATGATTCTCCTGGTGTGGCAGTTATTTCAACCTTTAGCCAATCGCTTACTACTTTTGTTCCTCCAGTAACAGAGCTAAAATCTCCTCCTGCTTCCTTCATAACTGGTGCAGATTCGCCAGTTATGGCTGATTCATCAACAGAAGCTAATCCTTCTACTACTTCACCATCGTTAGGTATAATATCTCCCAATTCAACTAAAACTGTATCACCTTTTTTAATATCTGATGCACTAATAACTGTAAATTTACCACTTTCATCTAATAGCTTAGCTTTAGTATCTTTACGAGTTTTTTTTAAGCTATCTGCTTGAGCTTTTCCTCTTCCCTCAGCAACCGCTTCTGCAAAATTTGCAAATAACACTGTTATAAATAAAATAAATGTAACTATGCCATTATATAATGCTAAATTGGTTCCAGTATCTCCATATATATTAGGAAATATCGTTGCTAAAAGTGTCAATACAAAGCCTATTTCCACTACAAACATTACTGGATTTTTCATCATATATTTTGGATTCAATTTTATGAAGGATTCCTTTACCGCCTGTTTAAATATATCTTTTGTTATAAACTTTTTCTTATCTTGTTTTGTCATGATAAACCTCCTATTACTAATGCCTAAAACAGATTTAGATGTTCTGTAACAGGTCCAAGTACCAACGCTGGTAAAAATGTTAGTGCACCAATAATTACTACAATGCAAATTAAAATTATGACAAACTGAAGATTGTCTGTTCTAAAGGTACCTATACTTTCTGGTACCGACTGTTTTGAAGCAAGAGAACCTGCAACAGCCAATAATAATATCATTGACAAATACCTTCCCAAAAACATTGTTATTCCAGTAGTGACATTCCAATATACATTATTCACACTCATACCTGCTAAGGAAGATCCATTATTTGCAGCTGCTGTAGTATATTGATAAAGAATTTGAGTAAATCCGTGAGCTCCGGGATTGCTTATTGCTGAAAGACCAGCCGAAAGCTTTAGTGCAATAGCTGTTGGAATTAGTATTAATATTGGATGTATTAATATGGCAAACGCTACCAATTTAACTTCTTTTCCTTCTATTTTCTTTCCAAGAAACTCTGGAGTTCTTCCAACCATTAAGCCACATATGAAAACAGTTATTATTGCATACATTATCATTCCCATAAAGCCGACACCCTTACCACCAAAAACAACATTTAAAAACATATTCCATAATGCTACTAACTGTCCAAGAGGCATCAAAGAATCATGCATTGTATTCACTGCTCCAGTTGTAAATGCTGTAGTTGCTGTTACGAACAAGGAACTTTGTGCTATTCCAAACCTAACTTCTTTACCCTCCATAATTCCCATTGCCTGATTTAAACCTATATGTGCAAGTGCTGGATTACCTGCCTTCTCAGCAAAATAACATACTGGGAGCATAATTACAAATAAAAATGCCATTGCTCCAAAAATTGCCCATCCTTGTTTTTTATTTTTTAACATCAAACCAAAAGTATAAACTAAGGAACTTGGTAAAAGCATCATTGCTAATATTTCTAGCAAATTTGTTATAGCCGTTGGATTTTCAAATGGATGTGCAGAATTTGCAGCAAAAAAACCTCCACCATTTGTCCCTAACTGCTTTATTGCTTCAAGACTTGCCACAGGCCCAAGTGCCAAGTCTTGAAATTTACCTTCAATCGTAGTTACCGTTAAATTTGCGCTTAAGGTTTGGGGTACACCTTCTGCAATCAAAACAAAAGCGAGTATTATAGAAAAAGGCAAAAGTACCCTAGTTATAACCCTTGTAAAATCAACAAAAAAGTTTCCGAATGACTTTTTCTTTCCTATAATACCTCTCATAAAAGCAAGGGCTGCAGCAAATCCCGTTCCTGCTGCTACAAACATAAAAAATGTCATAACCACCATTTGACTTAAATATGAAACTCCATTTTCACCTGCATAGTCCTGAAGATTTGTATTTGTTATAAAACTTATAGCTGTATTAAAAGATAAACCTTGTTCCATATCTTTTATTTTATTTGGATTTAAAAATAATAAGCCTTGTAACCTTAATATTATATAACCAACAATACAAATAATTCCGTTTAAAATTATTACTGCAAGTGCGTATTCCTTCCACGTCATTTCATAGCTTTTATCTATCCCTGTAAATTTATAAATCATATTGTCTATTTTATCGAAAACTACATCAAACTTTCCCTTTTCACCTGTTGATACTTTATATAAATAACTCCCAACAGGAATTACAAGTAAAAAAGCAATTAGTAGCACTATACCGATTTGTATCATTCCCAATTAATTCACCTTCCTAAATTAAAATTTCTCTGGATTGAAGAGAACATAAAATAAATATAAAAACATAAGCATAGCAACAAAAATTAAAAATATCATTTTACCACCTCCAAATTAGGTACAATTTTTCAAAGCTTAGCTTTACTTATTTGACTTCCTGCCCAATTTAAAAAAGGTATTAAAGTAATAAAAAGCACCGATATTCCAATTAGAAAAATTATATCCTCCATCAAAAATCCTCCTATCTTTTATTAACTCTCTATCACGCATATCTGATTATAATACACTTCTTTCTAATAAATAAAACTGTATAAAATTGCATCTCTTATTTTATCCGACTTATTAGAAGTTGTTATATTAATTTATTCTTGTTTTCCATATTAATATGTGCTTTTTTCTCAATTTATTATTAGCACAATAAATTGACTTTATTCTGCTTAAAATCTATACTTAAACCAACTCAACTATAAAGGTGGTTTTTTTCCTTGAAAACTTTAAAAAGTAAGTTTACCTTTTTTAATCTTGCTGTTGTAATATCTTTAGTTTTAATTATAAGCTTTGTATCAACCATAAATTTTTTAAATATAAGAAATCAAATCGATAACTTAATGATAAATAACTATAAAAGTATAAAAGCATGCAATAATATGCTACTAGCTTTAGAAGAAGAGAATAATGGAGGTTCGTCACTTTTAAAATATAATTCCACTTTTTCATACCAACTTAATATTGAAGAACATAATATTACTGAGCCAAATGAAAACCACTATGTGGATATATTAAAAATAGACTATAATAACTTTTACAATGCAGAAAACATGTCTTTAATTAAAAATTCTTCTCTTTTTAATAATGTTAAAAATGACTTGAATGCTTTAATTACCATTAATGAAACTGCAATGAATAATAAAAAAAATATAATAATTTCAAATACCGAGATATCTGTTTTTAATATATTATGCTTCTCAGTTGTTTCAATATTAATAGGTTTCATAATTTCTACCTACTTTACAAATAAATTTTTGAAGCCAATTTTTGCACTTATTAAAGCTATAAAAACTATTAAGGACGGTAATTTAGATGTACGAGTACCGATATTGTCTAATGATGAACTTGGAGAAATGTCAAAAGAATTCAATAAAATGCTCTTGAGACTTAAGGAATTTGAAAACAGCACAGCTGGAGAGCTTATGGATGAAAAAAACAAATCCATAGCAATAGTAAAAAGCATTTCGGATCCTTTAGTAGTTTTAACTCCCAAATGCAATATGACACTTTTAAATAATAGCTTTGAAAAAATTTTTAAAGTAGCTGAAAAAGATGCATTATATAAACCTTTCTTTGACTTTCTAGACAATAAAGAATTATATAAGCATATTCACGATGTGCTTGAACAAAAAAAAGAAAATTCAAAAATAATAGAATTCCATAAAAATAAAGAAGAATACTTTTTTAATGTTATAGTATCTCTAGTTAAAGATATCCATCAAAACATTACTAGTGTAGTGGTGCTTTTTCAAAATGTTACTACTCTCAAACAACTAGAAAGGCTTAAAACAAATTTTGTTTCCACAATTTCACATGAATTTAAAACTCCTCTCACTTCAATTATGATAGGAACAAGTATAATCTCAAACCAACAAATTGGTTCTTTAAATGAAAAACAAAAAGATATTGTAAATGCTATAATTGAAGATAGTGAAAGACTTTCTGAACTTGTAACTAATCTTCTTCAGCTTTCCAAGATACAGACAAATGAAGAAGCATATAACTTCTCAAGTTGCTCTATTAATTCCATAATTGAAAATTGTGCTAAAGCTTTCTATGAACAACTTTCTGCAAAAGATATTAAACTTGAGCTTGAGGTTGGTAACAAATTACCAAAAGTAATTGCTGACAGCGAAAAAATTTCATGGGTAATAAATAACCTTATTTCTAATGCTTTAAAATACACAACTGCTGGTGACTATATTATTATTTCTGCCAAGGTTAAACTTGGTGAAATGCATATTCTTGTTAAAGATACTGGTATGGGAATTCCTGAACAATATAAAGAAAAGATATTTGATAAATTTGTGCAAGTTGTTGGACGAGACAGTGAAATTAGAGGCTCTGGTTTAGGGCTTACTATTTCCAAGGAAATAGTAGAAAGTCACAAGGGGCATATTTGGTGTGAAAGCGAAGAGGATAGTGGAAGTACTTTTACTTTTACTTTACCGCTTGAATAATTATATGGAGGATAGCTATGAAAAAAGTTCTTATCGTAGATGACACTAAAAATATTCGTTTACTTCTTACTACCTGTTTGGAATTATATGGCTTTAAAGTGTTTTCTACTAATAACGGAAAAGCCGCAATTGAACTATTCAAAAATGAAAACTTAGACTTGGCATTTTTAGATATAAAGTTGCCAGAAATGAGTGGCACAGAAGTTTTAAGAGTCATTCGAAATTTAAATATAAACACGCCAGTTATAATAATGACTGCTTTTGCTACCGTAAAAAATGCAGTTGAATGTACAAAACTTGGTGCTGTCGCTTACCTTCAAAAACCCTTTACTGCAGAAAAGGTTAAAAACGTACTATCTGAAATATATATTTCTCTCGATGATAACATTTTAGATAAGCAAAAAAAAGCTGAAGATTTAATTATTTGTAACAAATTAAATGATGCTTATGACCTACTAAAAAGTATTCTTTCATTAGATCCATGTTGCAGTAAAACATATGAACTTATTGGCAAAGTTCACGAATTAAAGGGTGAAGAAGATAAAGCAAAAGTTTTTTTTGAAACTTCTAAACAACTAGAGAAATAAACCTTATAATCTTTTAAAGAAATAAAAAAGCATCATATAAAATATGATGCTTTTTGGTGGCTCACCGGGGAATCGAACCCCGGACAACATGATTAAAAGTCATGTGCTCTACCAACTGAGCTAGTGAACCACATTACCCAGCGACGACCTACTCTTCCACCAGGCCTCCCCGGCAGTACCATCGGCGCTTTAGTGCTTAACCTTCGTGTTCGGAATGGGAACGGGTGTTACCACTAAGCCATTATCACTGGATCTTA
>JAJXWJ010000002.1 GCA_021781655.1 Bacillota bacterium
CCTCCGTGCTCTGTAGTGTATTGCTATTCCATAAAAAAATATTATACCAAAGTGAGGATGGGTGCAACAATTTTTCATAACTTGTTTGTGCCTTGAGCGAAGCGAAAGGAATGGGGTAAATTATGAATAAGGAAAACGGAAATATTTCTATTCATACGGAAAATATTTTTCCGATTATCAAAAAATGGTTGTATTCAGACAGGGATATTTTTATTAGGGAGCTTATTAGCAATGGCTGTGATGCCATTAGCAAGTTAAAAAGGTTAGCATCAATTGGTGAGGCAGAAATTCCAGAAGAAACAAGTTACTTTGTAAAAGTGGTATTCAATAAGGATAAAAAGACTATCAAATTTATTGATAACGGAATCGGAATGACAGCAGAAGAAGTTAAAAAATATATTACTCAAGTAGCATTTTCTGGAGCGGAAGATTTTATTGCAAAATATAAAGATAAAATGGATGAAGCTAATCAAATTATTGGTCATTTTGGCTTAGGCTTTTATTCTGCGTTTATGGTATCGGATAGTGTAGAAATCGATACTTTATCCTTCAAAAAAGATGAGGAAGCAGTTAAATGGGTATGCAGTGGCGGAACAGAATATGAAATGACTTCTTCAGATAAAGGTGAAAGAGGAACTACTATAACTTTAAATGTAAATGAAGAAAGTGTAGAGTTTTTAAATGAATACAAGCTTCGTGAAATAATTAAAAAGCATTGTGCATTTTTACCTATTGAAATCTTTTTAGAAGATGAAAATGCAAAAGAAGAGGACAAAGAAGGAGAGAAAAAACCATTAAATGATATTCATCCACTTTGGAACAAGGATCCAAAGGAATGTACTGATGAAGAATATAAAGAGTTTTACAGAAATGTATTTCAAGATTTCAATGAACCTTTATTTTGGATTCACTTAAATGTTGATTATCCTTTTAATCTAAAAGGAATATTATATTTTCCTAAGTTAAACCATGAATTAAATGCTATAGAAGGTCAAATTAAATTATTTAATAATCAAGTTTTTGTTGCTGATAATATAAAAGAAGTAATACCAGAATTTTTACTTCTTTTAAAAGGTACAATAGATTGTGCTGATTTACCGCTAAATGTTTCAAGAAGCTTCTTACAAAATGATAAAAATGTAATCAAAATTGCTAAACATATTAGCAAGAAAGTTGCAGATAAATTAAAAGAACTTTATACAAAGGAAAGAGAAAAATACAACAATTTCTTTAGCGATATAGATGTATTTATAAAATATGGATGCCTAAGGGAAGATGACTTTTACGATAAGGTTAAAGATATAATAATATTTAAAACAACTAGCGGTGATTCCATAACCCTTAAAGATTATTTAGAAAGAAATAAAGAAAAACACGAAAATAAAGTTTTTTATGTAGATGATGAAAGGCAGCAGGCTCAATATATTAGGATGTTTAAAGAAAATGGTCTAGAAGCAATAATATTAGCTTCAAAAATAGATACTCATTTTATAAGTTTCTTAGAAATGAAGGAAAGTGGAGTGAAATTTAATAGAATAGACTCTGATATTTCCGACACTTTAAAGGATAATGATGTTGCTGATATCAATGAAGAAGAAAAGGAAGCTCTTCAAAGTATTTTTAAGGATGCAAGCAAAAATGATAAACTTAAAATTCAAATAGAAAGCTTAAAGACAGAAGATATACCAGCTATGATTCTTTTATCTGAAGAATCTAGAAGAATGCAGGCAATGAGTAGTATGTTCCAAGGAATGGATACTGCTAATATGTTCCAAACAGAAGAAACTCTTGTATTAAATAGAAAAAGTTCTTTAGTAAAAGCTATACTAGATAGATATAAGGATTCCGATAAAAAGGAAGATATAAAGCTTATATCAGAACATATTTATGACTTAGCTCTTCTAAGTCACAAACAACTAGATTCAGAGGCTATGGCTAAATTTATAGCTAGAAACAACATCATTTTATCAAGGCTTCTATAATAAATAAAAATCCTTTGCTAAAATTAGCAAAGGATTTTTATTTATTGCGAACATAATTAATTTAAGGTGAATAAAATAATAACATGAGATTTATATTTTTGGAGGAAAATTTATGATTCCACAATGTTATTATAATAACTTTGGCAACGAACAATTTAACACAGAGGAGACACCAATAATTACCGATATCCCAATAGTTGAAAGCGATGATTTGTTTAGTAGCAGACAGCAAGCAGTTAACCCAAACCAACCGTCAACTTGTGCAGGCTGTGCACCACCGATAGATAGCAAACAATATACACAAGGTTACTTAAAAACTAAAATTGGTAGCAGGGTGAGAATAGAATTTTTAATTGGCACTACCTCACTTCAGGATAGAACAGGTACAATAGTTGATGTTGGAATTAGCTATATTATTATTAGTCAAGAAGAGACAAATACTCAACTTTTGTGTGATATTTATTCTATAAAATTTGTTACGTTTTATAAATCTTGATAAACATATAACTTAGCTTGTGATAAGAGGTGATAAAAATGGCTTATTCAGATAGAGAACTTCTAGCTAGACTAATTAAATGTGAAGCTGGAGGTGAAGGAGATACTGGAATGAAAGCTGTAGCAACTGTAATAATGAATAGAGTTAGGGTACCCTTTGGGGAATATCATAGAGTTGATCAAGGAAATATTAGAAATGTTATTTATCAAAAAGGACAATTTGATTGTGTAACTTCTATATTAGGTGGAATGCCCAATCCTCAAACTATTTGGGCAAATCCGCCAGAGCAAATTCATTACGATATAGCAGATTGGGCCTTAGCTGGCAATAGGCTGTATAATACAGGATATTCCTTGTGGTACTTTAATCCATACGAACCTAATTGCCCATACTTTTTTCCATATAATAGAACAGGAAGCTTTCAAGTTAGAACTGGTAATCATTGCTTTTATGATCCTACAGCACTTTATGCCCTTACTTAATAGAATAGAATAAAGGAGGAGTATCAATGCTTTCCAGTTATTGCATCGATTGTATTAATAGAAAAAAATATATAAACAAATATGCTAATGAATTGCCTAATCCAACACCACATTATAATGAAATGCCAATAAATAATTTAAATCCAAATACTAATATTGATGAGACAAATAATCCAAATCAATTTTTCGTAGAAGCACCTGGCTCACCAGTAATTTTGGGAAATCAATATACGGAAGGATATTTAAGAACGCTTATAGGTAAAAAAATATTAGTAGAATTTTTAATTGGAATTAATGGAGTAGTTGATAGATCTGGAATACTAGAAGAAGTTGGAATTAGTTATATAATTCTTAGGGAAACAGAAACTAACGAATTGCTTTTGTGTGATGAATATTCAATAAAGTTTGTTACAATCTATAAGTAATAATTAAAAAGAAAGCTTTTTATAATTGCTTTCTTTTTTGTTTTGAAGAATATTTTTAACCTTTAATGTCAAAAATTTATAATGATTTAAAATTATAAAATGAAGGGAAAATTTAGAGATGAAAATAGGTATTCCAAAAGGATTATTATACTTTAAGTATTATTCATTTATTGATGCTTTTTTTGATCTTTTAGGAGCAGAAATTATTACATCCGAAGATACTAATAAAAAAATTTTAGATGAGGGTATAAAATATGCAGTAGATGATGCATGCCTGCCTGTAAAAGTGTTTCATGGTCATGTAGCTTTAATTAAGGATAAATGCGATTATTTATTCATACCTCGTTTTATAAAAAGTTCAGAAGGACAGTATATTTGTCCTAAATTTTGTGGTTTACCGGAAATGATAAGGAGCAGTATTAAGGATTTACCGCCAATAATTGATGATCCTATTTTAGGATTAGACGAGGGAGAGTTGTGGACTTTTTCAAAAAATGTAGGTAAAAAAATTACTAGAAATAGAATTAAAATTAGAAAAGCCTTTAATGAGGCAATAAAAGTTCAAAAAAGTTTTAAAGGTGGAATAAAAGATGAGGGATATAAATTGAATGTTGCCTTAATTGGTCATCCATATAATTTATATGATAACTTTATAAATATGGATTTAATAAAAAAAATAAACGATTTAAACCTTGGAATTATTACAGAAGAATATATGGATGAAGATGCAAACAAAAAAGAAATAGAACAATTATTTAAAAAACCATTTTGGAGTTTTGCTAACGATTATTATGGCTTTGCTTCTTACGTTGGTAGGAAAAGAAAAGTTGATGGAATAATTTATATTTCTTCTTTTGCATGCGGCATTGATTCCGTAATTATTGAGCTTATAAAAAATAAGTTAAAGGATTTTCCATTATTAGTGGTTAAAATAGATGAACAGACGGGAAAAGCTGGTTTAGAAACAAGACTAGAAGCTTTTAGTGATATGCTTGAAAGAAGGTGCACTAATGAAAATTACTACTCCGCATCTTGGAAATAGCTATATTGCTATGAAAGTTTTATTTGATGGACTAAAAATTCCTTTTATAGTTCCTAAAATTAGCAGTGAAAAGACATTGGAAGTTGGAGCAAAATACTCACCTGAAGAAATTTGCTTGCCCTATAAAATAATGCTTGGTAATTTAATAAATAGCATAGAAGCTGGAGCCGACACAATTTTAATTACTGGAAGCTGCGGACCATGTAGGTATGGTGAATATTGCGAATTGTTCATAAATACCTTCAAAAATATGAACTATGACGTAGATATAATCGTTTTAGATCGTATAGAAGGAATCGGTAAGGAACAGTTATTAAGTCGTATAGATAAAATTTCAAAAGCATCTAATTTAGCAAAAGTAAAAAAAATGAGAGCAATATATAATTCATATAAAGTAATAAAACTAATAGATAATATAGAAGCTAGGTGTAGGTATTTGGCAGGCTTTGAAATTAACAAAGGACAATGTAGAAAATTACTAGAAAATTGTAAAAAGGAGATAGTTAGAAATGATAACCCACAAGAAGTTATAAGCATACTTAATTATAATAAAAAGTTATTGAATAAAATAGCTGTAAATATGGATAAAAAGCCAATAAAAATTGCAATTATAGGAGAAATATATACAATTTTAGAACCTTTTGCTAACCTGTATATAGAAGATAAACTTATGGATTTGGGAGTAAGTGTAACAAAAGCTATTACCCCTAGTTGGTGGATGAAAAATACTATTTTAGAGCCACTAGGCTTTAATTCCCCTAAAATAAAAAAAGCTTCAAAGGAATATTTATCATGGTATATTGGAGGACATGGAAGGGAATGTATAGGGGAGGCTGTAATTGCAAGTAAAGAAAATTATGATGGTGCAATTCAAATTTTACCTCTGGGTTGCATGCCTGAAATAGTTGCAAAATCTATTTTACCACAAATTTCAAAGGAAAAAGATTTTCCTGTTATGAGTCTTGTAGTTGATGAGATGACTGGAAAAGGTGGTTTTTATACAAGAATTGAAGCATTTGTAGATCTTTTAGAAAGAAGGAAACAATTGTGCATTATGTAGGAGTTGATGTTGGGTCTGTTAGTACAGATATCGTAGTTTTAGATGAAAATTTAAATGTGGAGGAAGCTTTATATTTAAAGACAAAAGGAAGACCTCTAGATGCAGTACAGGAGGGATTTCAAATTTTACAAAAGAAATATAAGGATAGTGATATTTCGGCAATTGGTACTACTGGAAGCGGTAGGGAAATAGCATCATATATGGTTGGAGGAGATGCAGTTAAAAATGAAATAACAGCTCATGCAGTTGCCTCATTAGAAATTGATAAGGAAGTTAAAACTATTATTGAAATAGGAGGTCAAGATTCTAAAATTATTATTTTAAGAAATGGTATAGTAACTGATTTTGCAATGAATACCGTTTGTGCTGCTGGAACTGGTTCATTTTTAGATAGGCAGTCAGAAAGACTAGCAATTCCTATTGAACAATTTGGGAATCTAGCATTGAAATCAAAGACTAATGTTAGAATAGCAGGTAGATGTGCTGTATTCGCAGAATCAGATATGATACATAAACAGCAAGTTGGGTATAAGGAAGAAGATATAATCAGAGGACTTTGTGATGCACTGGTAAGAAACTATTTGAATAATGTAGCTAAAGGTAAAGAAATAAAAGAAAAAGTATTTTTCCAAGGTGGTGTTGCAGCAAACATTGGAATGAAAAAAGCTTTCGAAGATGAACTTAAAATGGAACTTAACGTTCCCAAATTTTATAATGTCATGGGTGCTATTGGTGCTGCAATAATTTCAAAAAATGAAATTGAAAAAAGTAAAAAAGGAACAAAATTTAAAGGCTTCAATGAAATAAATCAAAAAATCAAAGCTAAAAGTTTTGAATGTGATGGTTGTTCAAATCACTGCGAGGTTATTAAATTAAGTGGAGAAAAGAAAAGTATGGGCTGTTATGGTGATAGATGTGGTAAATGGAGTAATTGTTCATAATTATTATATGAACATTAAGATAAATATAGGAATATACTAAAGCAAAGTAATTTTTCGGAGTGCGTATTTTGTTAGTTTATGTAGTCAAAAAAGGAGACTCTATTTGGGCGATTGGTGAAAAATATGGTGTTGATTACAACCAAATAATAAATATGAATGGGTTAACAAATGGTAATGATATAACAATTGGAGAAGCACTTTTAATTCCAACTCACAGCTTTAGTTATACGATTAAAAATGGTGATACCATTTGGAGTATAGCTAATAAGTTTAAAATATCAACTGATGTTCTAATTAAGTTTAATAACATTACTAATGTGAATGGAATAAGAAAAGGGATGGTAATAAAAATTCCGGATAATTTAATTGGCTATGACAAAATAGAAGTTAATGGATTTATAATACCTTCAACTCCAGACAAGGATGTAAATATAATGCAGGAGTCAATTGATTATTTGACTTATATTACTCCATTTAGTCATCATGTTAATAGTGATGGTTCTTTATCACCGCTAAATGATTATGACATTTTATCATATGCAAAAGCTCATAATACATCTACTATGCTATCTGTCACTAATATGTCGCAAAACGGATTTGATACCGAATTGATTAGGAGCATATTGAATAACAGTTATACTCAGCAAAATCTTATAAATAATATAATTTATGCTATAAATGAAAAAGGAATGCAAGGAGTAATCGTTGATTTCGAGAGAATCCCTCCTGAAGATAGAGAAAAATATAATAATTTCTTAAGGAATTTAGTTAAGGCATTGCATTTACAAAACTATTTATTAGCAACAGCACTAGCACCAAAAACTTCTGGTTTTCAACAAGGTCCATGGTATGAAGCACATGACTACAAAGCCCAAGGTCAAATCGTAGATTTTACAATATTAATGACGTATGAATGGGGATGGTCTGGAGGACCTCCAAGAGCAGTTTCGCCGATAAATGAAGTGGCAAAAGTTTTAGATTACGCAGTATCTGTAATACCAGCAAATAAAATTATGATGGGGATACCGAATTATGGATACGATTGGACCCTTCCATATGTGGAAGGAGGACAATTTGCAGAAGCAATGGGAAATTTAGAAGCAGCAGAAAGGGCAGTTAAATATGGAGCAGAAATAAAATATGATTATTCAGCACAATCTCCATATTACACCTATATTGATGCAAACCAAAAGCAACATGTCGTATGGTTTGAAGATGCAAGGAGTATAATTGCAAAATTTAGATTAGTACAAGAATACAATTTAAGAGGAGTAAGCTACTGGGCACTTGGGAAACCTTTTCCACAAAATTGGGTTTTGATTTATACGATGTTTAATGTTAAAAAATTAGTATAAGCTTAAATTTAACTGAATATATTTTACAAAAAGTAACTTATGCATATAAAACCTAGTGTTTTAAGTGATTTCAGAGAGTTATGCATAAGTTACATATATGATTGTATCATAAGTGTATTTAAACTTATCCAGGAATTATCGAAAAATATAAATAGTGAAGAAGAAAATAAAGACCCTTAGACAGAGTTTGCAAAACTTATTCAACTGCTTCATGAGAATCATAAAGCAAAGCAATGGAAATTAAACAACTCAATTTGGTAGTGTAAGCTATAGCTTTAAATATGTAAACAGTAGAATGGTGGTATAATTTTAGATGATGATATTCAAGTAAATGACAGAGATATTTGCGTACAAGAATATATCTCTATGAATAAGTGGAACAATAGAGTATTTTTTTTCAATCTCATTTTCAACTTTTGTAAGTTGAATCCAATAATACTTATTTTGAGGGTCAATGCTTATGAAATGTAAATAATTAAATATATCTTGTCTAGTTATTATCTTGTCTAATTTATTATTTGAATGATTACACGAGATTAATAATAGATAAAGTTTTGATATTGCATTTTCAGAGTTTTTTTCTTTGTTTTCAACATTAGCATAAGATGTGAATTGTAATATGTTTGAAGCTGTAAATAGATTTGAATACATTTTTTCTAAATAGTAATCTTTAGTAGAATCATCTAGTTTGGTATAGTCAATTCCAAAGCAACAATCAGTCTCATCTATACACTTTGAAAACATCTCGTTTAAATATTTTTCTTGCTGATATTGGTTATAAAAACAATAACTACAGAATAGTAAACTAATAACTAATGATGCTGTTAAGAAGTAAAATTTTTTCATCGAAACACTACCTTTATTTGTGAATTTTAATTATAGATGCTCCCAACATTCCTATTTATTTGAATCTTTAATACAGTGAAAATAAAATGAAATTTGCTTTTTGTTAATGAGATTAAATTACTCAACTTTCCCAGCTTAAGTTTCCAAACAAAGCCATCAGGCTCGTAAGTGCATTTGTTAAATCCATGTCCTGTATATCATCACAGAACAATTCAGTTCCCAGTTTCATAAAAGACTTAGAGGCTAAAAAAAAACACTTCGATTATCTGTTTCCATAAATTCGTACGATTTCTGCATCAGATAAGCTACAATCTGTGCTCAACAAATACAGACATTCGCTTTTCTTGTTTCGATTACGTAAAAATACTATTTTTACTGGGATAACATCCTTTTTAGAAACAACAAGAGAGCCCAAAATATGAGGTGTATCATAAGATTAGCACCTCTTCTTTAAGTATGATTTTGATGTGGTAATCTTATTATACCAAAGATTTGGCGCTGTTTTTATGTCTATGCATCAATTTATAATGAAAAATATGACAGAAAATCTTAAGTTAATGAGTATATATATATAGATAATGAAATAAGTGAATCTTATCTTCAATTAGTTTAAGGAAAAAATAATAAAAGGGGTGAGAAGAGTGAAAAAATACAATCCATTTAAAATTTTAATTGAAATTGAGAGGGGTGGAGTGCAAAGTACGTCTAGAGGTATTATAGGAAATATAGGAGTTGGATTTCTGTATTTAGTATTATGTACAATGTATTTGTATCTTATTGTTTATGCTGGAATTTCAAATATAATAATATTATTTACGTACACGCTTATAATATCCATAATATTTTATGCATTTATATTGATACTATTCAAGAAATTATTCTGCTATGAAAATAGAGAGTATTTACATAAAAAAATCAATATGAAGATGGGTGCCTATACTTTTATATTAGGAGTTGGATTTACGTTGTTTAGTTGCATTACTTCATTTTTTATTAATAAGTATTTTAATACTAATAGCTTTAATAAAGCAATAAGCCCAATGTTATCGAGTTTGTCTTGGGTGATTATTTATTCTTCTATTATAGGTCCTTTATGTGAAGAATTTGTTATGAGGGGAATTGTACTAGGTGGTTTATTGAAAAAGTATTCTTCCAAACTTTCTATAGTTATATCTTCAGTTATTTTTGGTATAATTCACATGAATCCATTACAATTCATTACAGCATTTGTAATGGGGTTATTACTTGGAACTGTATATGTAAAGTATAAGTCCCTGATTTTATGTATGATAATACACTGTGTAAATAACATTATGGTGGCAATAGCTACATATATGCCTGATAAGATAAGCTATTTAAAGCTATCAGAAAACAATTTTTTTATTAGTTTAATATTTAGTTTTATTGGAGTTATTGTTATGATTATTATGATAATATTTTTGAATAAAGAGAATAAAAAGTGCAATTATGAAAGCATGACTTGAAAAATATAATAATTATTCATATATGAAAATTGGACAAAAAAATTTTTAATAAGGAGGAATTAGTGTGAAAAACACTTACGATTTGGGAAGAAAGCGCGAATTTAATATAGATTCAATTATAGTATCTGTTTTTTTCTTCAGAGATTTCTAAAGAAGAGAGATTCAGTATTCTGGATTTAAGGTATCTGAGGAAATAAGTTAATAATCTATATTGAATCTTTTGCATGATTTATGTACATCGACACCATAACAGATAGCAAAAACAATTTTCATGGCACAGCCTCATTAAATAAAATAGGGGAGAAAACATTGACTGAAACATCACTCATTTAACAAAGAGCTATAACAATAATTAGCGTTCAATATAATATATCCACTAATTTGTGCTTGAAAGATGATTCTTACTGTTTTAAATTGAGAAGTAATCTACGACTCACCTTGCCGTGTTTTGTAGTATATCTTCTTATCAAATTAATTATTGACAAGTGGTGGAAATCGAACACCATTTTCATTACTATTTGCGTCGCCAGCGATAGAGGCGAGATGGAGGTAAACATGGAAGATAGAACTGCACTTATGCAGTACAATTATGTTGAAGTTAGTGAAGAAGAGATAAAGAGATATGAAACTTCAAAGCTTAGTGATGAAGTTCTTAATAAAATTAAGAAAAAAGCTAGAAGTATATGTGTAAAAGCTAATATAGAAGAAGCGTTTGAGAAGGTGAAAGTGCAATTTGAAGATAATGAAGTTGTAAAGCATGTATTTTGGGAATTTATTTATATGCATTATGCATTTATGGTACCAGCAGGGTATTCACTTGTTGGAGGGATTACGTTTCTGGAAAATCCAGTTAGAGCGGGAGTGATTTTAACAAACAAGGGTGTTTTTGTAATAGTAGCCAATAAGGATTATTATGCACTTAAAATAAAAAAATTTAGATTTAATGATATTGATTATATAGAAAGTAAAACCATGAATAGGAGACTTGTAAAATTTACCATAAAGCCAATTAAAAGTCAAGAAATAAAATTAGAGATACGAAGCGGTAATAATCATATTAAATTTATTGATTATGTTAGAAAGAACAATATTAATTTAGATATTCGCATAACTAAAAATGGGATTAAAGATAATATAAAAACAGTTATTGCAGTAATATTTATAATATTATTTTTTATAATAAGTTTATTGAGTGCATATAATGTATATATTAGCCAGATGCAAAAATAGTGGACAGTTTTTTCAGTTTAATACTATTGGAATAAAAAAAGAGAAGAGGTGCTAATAAATTGAATGAAAATGATGAGAATATAGTTGAGGGAATCTTGAAAAAAGATTTAAGGGCTTTTGAACTGTTAATTGAAACTTACGGTAGTATAATGAATAATATTGTTGCATCGGTATTAAACGAAAGCCAAGAAAGTGAAAGTATAGAAGAATGCATAGATGATATATTAATGTGTATTTGGTGCAATATGGATTGTTTTTCAAAAGAGAAGGGAAATTTAAAATGTTGGATAATTGTAATATCAAAGAATAAGTCACTAACTTATAAGAGAAAATTAAAAAAGAATAGAATTACTGTAGATATAGATAATTTTAATATACATTCTACAATAAATATTCAAGAAGATTTTTTAAATGAAGAAAATAAAAATTTAATATTGGAACATTTAAACAACTTAAGTATAAAAGACAAAGAGATTTTTATTAAAAGGTATATAAAGGAATGGTCAATTGAAGAGATTTCAAAGGAAATGAAGTTGACTCCAATATCTATTTATAACAGGCTAAGCCGTGGCAGAAAAAAATTAAGGAAAAGCTTAAGTTCAATTAATAATGATAGTTAAGTAAATTTCATATTTTTTTAATCATTGAAATTAGTGGTAATTTATAATATCATAAGAGGTTGTAAAAATTAGCATATTACTAATTTTCTTTTATCTTGTTTTAAGTCAATAATTTTTGGCTATAATACAAGTAAATAAGTTGTTTACATATAATATTATTTATTTTGCTCTGGAGGACCACCAAGAGCAGTTTCACCTATTAATGAAGTTACAAAGGTTTTAGATTATGCCGTGTATGTAATTCCACCAAATAAAATAATGATGGGTATACCGAATTATGGATATGATTGGACATTACCATATATTGAAGGAGGGCCATTTGCAGAGGGACTAGTAAATCAAGAAGCAGCAGAAAGGGCAGTTAAATATACTTAGGAGGCATGATCTGTGGTTAAGAAAAGTTCATTAATGATAAAAAGATGTATTTATATAATTTTATCAAGTTTTGTTTCTGCTTTAGCAGTAAACATTTTTTTTGTTCCTCATGAACTCCTAAGTGGTGGAATTGGCGGCATTGCTTTAATTATACAATATGTAACTAAGATTCCTGCTGGATACTCTATAATATTTTTTAATATTCCTTTGTTTATATTTAGTGTAAAAAAAATTGATTTAGAATTTACAGTTTTAACGATAATCGGCACAATAGCGCAATCGATATTTTTAATATTAACTAAAGATGTTTCAAATTACTATTATGTGAAAGATATTTTGCTATCATGCATTTATGGAGGAGTTTTACAAGGTGCTGCAGTAGGAATAATTATTAGTAATCATGGCTCCTTAGGTGGTTCTGATATAGTATGTGTTTATGCAAGAAAAACACATGACATAGATGTTGGAGAAATGACATTAGCAATAAACTTCTTTATAATTTCTATTGGTGCATTATTGTTTGGTTTAGATATTGGGTTATATACGCTTATGACAATGTATTTAGTGTCATATTTTATTGATAAGGTAATTAAAGGCTTCAACCGTAAGAAATTACTTTTTATTATATCTAATAAAAGTGGTGAGATAACTCAAAAAATAAAAGAAGAGTTAAATAGAAACTCAACTTTAATACTAGCTGAAGGAGGTTATTCAAAAGAAGGTATTAAAATTATTTATTGCATATTATCTCTTGCAGAAGTACCTAAAGCAAAACATATAGTTGATGAATTAGATAAAAGAGCATTCTTATCGATTTTGGATACTTCTGAAGTTAAAGGAAAGGGATTTAAGAGCGTTTTGTGATATTAAATTTTTAGCTCCACACCGCTCTTTTTTTCCTTAGACATAATCTCAATAAGATGAACTATTTGTGCACCAGCTTCAACAGGTGGAGTACCATTTTTATGAATGTTAGAAATAACAGTTCTTTGAGATTCTGGCTTATTTGGACTTGATTCGTAGGCCATATAAGCACTCATACTCTCTCCAGTTGCAAGTCCTGGTCTTTCTCCTACTAAAAGTACTGTAACCTTTGCGTTTAGTGCTTCACTTATTTTATCCATAGTTGCTACCCTGCCATACTTAACAAATATAGGAGTACCTATTTTATAGCCGTTAGCTAAGGCTCCGTCAACAATAATCGGATAAATATCTTTTATATTCGCATTTATTGCATGAGAACTTAATCCGTCAGCCACAACTATTTGAACATCGGGATTACTAATGCAGTTATCCTTTATAAATTGTATTGTGGATGAAGAAAAGCATCTTCCAAAGTCAGGCCGTGTAATGTATTGCTCTTTGTTTTTTATTAAAGTTTGGACTTTTATAAAAGATAAATCATCAACTACAGCTTCGTCAACATGTGACAATACAGAATCTATTGCTACTGCATGGTCTGCTCTGAAACGAAGGAGAGTTTCAGTTTTAAACCTATTTCCTGCTCTGCCTACACAAATACGTGCATTTGTAGACTTTTTTAGTCTAACGCAGCTTTCATAATTTGATGGACCGTCGATTGTTACTCTATCAGAATAATTTATTAACGAAATATCTCTAATATATGCTTCACTCATAGTTATCGCTCCTAACTTAATGTAAAAATGGATGGGTCACCGGCAAGTTTTGTAAGTTTATTTTTCTTCATAATACCTAAGCTTTCCATCCTTCTTTGGAATTCTTCTATAGTACCTTTGCCTGTAATGTCTCTTAAAGTAGCTACATCATGAAAACTTGTGGTTTGATACATAAGCATTACATCATCACCACCAGGTATGCCCATAAAGTAGGTGCAGTTTGCCATAGCAAGCAGTAGTGCTAAGTTCTCAAGATCATTTTGATCTGCTTTCATATGATTTGTGTAGCAAACATCAACTCCCATTGGAAGCCCAGAAAGTTTACCCATGAAATGATCTTCAAGTCCAGCTCTAATTACTTGTTTACCATCATATAAATATTCAGGTCCAATGAAACCAACTACTGTGTTTACTAGAAATGGTTTGTATCTTTTAGCAAAACCATAGCATCGTGCCTCCATTGTCAATTGATCTGCTCCATGATGACCATCTGAAGAAAGTTCGGAGCCTTGACCTGTTTCAAAATACATAAAGTTTTGACCTTTAGAACTTTTTTTATCCTTCATTAAAGCATAAGCTTCATCCATCAAGCTCACATTTATTCCAAAGGCAGCATTGGAAATTTGAGATCCAGCTAAGCTTTGAAACATTAAATCCATAGGGACACCTTTTTTTAAAGCTTCCATTTGAGTGGTAACATGGGCAAGTACACAGTTTTGCGTTGGGATATCCCATTTAACCATGAAATCTTTAAAGGCTCTCAAGATTCTTGAAATACTATCTATAGTATCAACAACTGGATTTAAGCCTATTACTGCATCACCTATACCATAACTTATACCTTCCATAACAGAAGCCATTATTCCATCTATATCATCAGTTGGATGATTGGGTTGAAGTCTAGAGGACAAGGTGCCTAATTTCCCGATAGTTGTGTTACAGGTTGCAAGGTTTTCTATTTTTGCCGCCGCCGTAACTAAATCCATGTTACTCATTAATTTTGTAACTGCAGCTATCATTTCAGCAGTTAATCCATCTCTTATATCTTTTATGCCTAAATCGTTAGTTTCTAAAATAAACTCTCTAAAGTCACCTACAGTCATGTTTTTTATTTTATCGTAGGCTTTTTTATCTACGCTATCTTGTATAATTCTAGTTATTTCATCTTCTTCATATGGAACAACAGGGTTATTTCGTAAAGTTTCTAAAGTCATCTCTGATAACACAACCTTTGCTGCTACTCTTTCAGCAGTATTTTCAGCTGCAATTCCAGCTAAATGATCTCCAGATTTTTCTTCATTAGCTTTTGCTAAAACTTCCTTTACATCCTTAAAGCTGTATGAATTCCCAAAAAGGTTTGTTTTTAAAATCAAGATATTCACCTCTCAAAGCTATGCTAGTTTTTAAAAATTAATGTTTTAACAACGACAGGTACTACACCAGCCAAAGGATTTCCAATATCTATATAATCTCCATTAAGAGCTTTTATATTGTCTAAGCAAATGACAGCTTTGGAAGCTTTCAAAATATTTTTAATTGCTAATCCTAAAGCTTTAGCAAAGTCATTTTCTACTATTATTATAATAGGATAGTCATAAAACGATAAAGCTTTAGTTATATCCTCAGCCATTGTTTTAATTTGGACATAAGACGGAGATTTTGGACCTTTAAAGGCTAGGGCAATTGCTAAACCCTCGAAGGGTTTTATTTTTTCAGTAACAATCTCGTACATATTATTTAAGTTTTCAGTTTCTGAAAATAATTTTATTATTGGTATATTTTTTATCGGCAGTACGTTGCTATCAAACATGACTGTACTACCACTAAGCTTAATGGAATGAATGCCAGCACCAATTACTGTAGCTCTTATTTTTTCAATAGGATTTAAAAGTATAATGTTATTAGTTTTATAGATTTTTCTTATTGAACATCCTAATAATGGACCAATATCTCCAAAACAAATAACATCTTCAAAATTATCTATACATATATTGTTGTATATAAATTCAGCAACTCCTCCTGAAAAACTTATAAAATCAGTTTTTATAGGTTTGTTTCTATGATTAATAAAAAGTTTTTCAGCACATTCATCTAATAAAACATCATTCGTTAATTGAAAAAATATTTTTGCAAAAAAATCAGTAAGTTTTTTCAAATCTTCAAATTTTGGTTTGATTCCAATTTTTAAGTTTATGTTTAATTTAGGCAGTAGCCATTGGATTTTAGATGAAATATAAGTAATTGCTCCACCTTCATCAAATTTCACAAGTCTTCCGCCAATGTTCAGGGCGTAAGCATCAATGGCTTCTTCCTCCCAAAACATTGCAGCATTGGTAGTACCGCCGCCAACATCAAAATTTAATATTTTTGCTGTTAAGGATTTAGAAGTTTCGGAAGCCCCAGCCCCAAAACCAGCTAAAATTCCTTCTAAATCAGGTCCAGCAGTTGCAATTACAAAGTCACCAGCAAATTCTGAAAGTGAACTTAACACTTCTTCGGCATTTTCTTTTCTGGCTGTTTCGCCAGTTATAATTATAGCTCCTGTACTAATATCTTTTTTGTTAATACTTGCCTTGTTATACTCGAGGCTCAGTATAGCCTTAACTTTAACTAAATCGATTTTATCATCCGGAAGTAAAGGGGTAAAATAAATATTACTTTTATAAATAAGTTCTTTTTTTGTTATTTTAACTTCAGGAATTAAAAATGTACTTACTGTATTTTGAATGTATAGTTTACTAAAAATCAACTGAGTAGTAGTTGTACCAATATCGATTCCAACACTTAATATTTCGTTTTCCATAACCTCCTCCAAGATTTTTCATTATGCACAATTACCTTATAATAAACAAAAAAGAGCTCAAAACTATAAGTTTTAAGCCCCATTGCTTACTATACTATTTGAATTTTTAAATTATTTCTCACTTAATTTTAAAAATCACAACTAATAAAATATATGCTTCATTGCAAATGTTTTATTGGTTATATAAAGAATATCATATTAAATTGATAATGTAAAGATGTTTTTTTTATTAAAGTATCAATTTTCGAAATATATCATAGCATTTGTTCCATTTTCGTTCGATTCTATAGTTATATTCCCATTAAGTTTGTCTTTAACAATACTAGTTACAATGTTGAGCCCTAGGCTTGAAGTGTTTCTTAAGTTAGGATTAAAGCCTTTTCCACAATCTATAACGGAAATAGTGGAAAACATCAGTCCTTTTTCTATTATTATTTTAATATTTCCTTCATCTGTTTCACAAAAGGCATGTTTTACGCAGTTCTCTAAAAGTTCATTTACAACAATTGCTATAGATGTTGCTTTGTCAGAGTCTACAATAAAGTCATTGCCAAGCAGATCAATAGAAATTTTCTTATTAAACTGTATACTATTTCTTTTAGCATTATCTTTTATTTTACATAAAATATTTTTAATGTGGATATCTTCAATACCATTTTGTGCTAATATTTCATGAACGGCTGCCATGCTAAGAACTCTATTTATACTTTCCTTAAATGCAAGCTTTGCTTCGGTATTGTGGATTTTTTTAGATTGAAGCCTCAAAATACTAGCAATGGTTTGTAAGTTGTTTTTAACTCGGTGATGGATTTCTTTTAAGGCAACAGATTTTAAAATAAGCTCTTTTTCTTTTTCTTTTATTTCGCTAATATCCTTAATTAGTAAAATTACGATTTTTTTATCGTCTTTTTTGGTCACGGTATATTTAAGCTGCAAGGTAAATTTACTTATGTTTATTTCAAATTCCGTAGATGTATTATTCATGATTATTGTATTAAAATCTGTTTTGTTTAAGGTTACATTATCAAAGCTCATTCCGATTATTTTGTCCTTGTAACCAAGTTTTTTATATAAATGTTCGGCATTTGAATTTGTATAAGTAATTAAACCAGCTTCATTAAAAATAATTATACCATCATTTATTAAATTAAAATCTACGGTGTTTTCTTTTAGATTATTTAAGGTTTGTGCTAACCTTTCATTGGTTTCAGACAAGATTTCCATGTTACGGCTATTATTAAGTTCTTCAGTAATGTCCTTTTCCTTTATTAATACACCAATTACTTTTCCGTCTTTATTTTTTATTGGAACTGTGTTTTGTTTAACATTCATATTTTCTTGAGTAATTGCTTTTAAATCTGTAGTTTCAATTCCGATTTCTAAAGTTCTCAATGCTGCTGGCTCGTTTTCCCTTAGTGCAAGCATACCGACAACACTGTTCTTATACAAAGAAGATATGGCTAAAGGTTTTGCTTCGGCTACAACTATTGCTGTATTTGACGCTCTTGTTAGACAGTCGATAAAAATAAATTCACCAGTCAATTTTGCGATAAGAGGAAGATTTTTTGCTAAATCCTCCAGTATGGTTATATCTTCTTCTTTGAGTTCAGTATGCTGTAGACATAGTTCTCTTAACATATTATTTCACTAACCTTTCTTATGGAAGTCCAATAAGTTTTTTGATGTTTCTAGTATAGAACTTTGTTTATCCATACTCATTTTTCTAAGTTTTTTGTATGCTTCATTTTCGCTTAAAGAGTATTTTTCCATAATAAGTTCTTTTGCTGCATGGATTATTTTAACACTTTCTAGTTCATCTTTAATTTTATAAATTTCTTTTCCTTTTGCAATAGCGATTTCAACTTGTGGAATAAGTTTTGTCTCATCAATTGGTTTTACAATATATCCTATAGCACCTATTTCTTTTACTTTATCAATAAATTCTTTTCCACTGTAGGCAGTTAATATGATTAAGGAATCTACTAAATTTTCTTGCATAATAATTTGACCAGCTTGTATTCCATCAAGCTTTGGCATTTTTATATCCATTAATATCAAATCTGGTCTATGTTTTCTACATAAATCAATAGCTTGAAGACCATTAGAAGCTTCTCCAACTATATCAAAGCCTGCAGTTATTAAAAGGTCACAAATATCCATTCGTGTAATTGGTTCATCTTCCGCAACAATTATTCTAAAGCTCATATAATTGTATTCTCCTTTCTTAGAAATATATTATTCCTTAAAAATAATATATAAAATTTGATACTATAAATCAATACAACAAAGTATTTTGATTAAATAATAAAATAACAGCGAATAATTTAATAATTTAATAATTTTGTGTTGACTTTGATTGAAAATGATGATATATTTTCATTATATTATTTGATTCATAAAAATTAAAGCAAGTAATTATAATTTATGCACAATATACCTTTTTATTTTTTTAAATTATCAATTTGGTGTTCTCACTTACACTAAATTATCAAAACAGAGTAATTTAAAATTTAGGAGGTTGTCTTATGAGTAATGAATTAAAGAAAACACTATCACCCTTTCAACTGTGGGCTATTATAGTTGGAATGGTTATTTCAGGAATGTACTTTGGGTGGAATAATGCTATGGCTTTCACAAGCCCAGTTGGATTTTTAATAGCTACAGTAATAGTTACAATTTTTTACGGAACTTTTATGTTTAGTTATGCTGAAATGTCAACAGCACTTCCAAAAGCTGATGCTTCTGGTGAGTTTGCTTCTAGAACTATGGGAAGATTTGTAGGTTTTATTGCAGCTTATTCTTGTGTACTTGAGTTTTTATTTGCTACTCCAGCTATTGCCATATCCGTTGGAGCGTATATCAATTTTATATTTCCATCTATTCCAGTCACCGCAGCAGGACTTGTTGTTTATGCATTATTTGTAATTATAAATTGCTTTGATGTAAAAACTGCAGCAATAATTGAAACTGTAGTAACAATAGTAGCAATTTTAGGATTAGTAATTTTTGTTGGTTCAAGTGCACCTCATATCCAAACAGTTAAGCTATTTGGTGGAGATGTTTTTAAAGGTGGTTTCTCTGGAATATTTGCAGCTGTTCCATTTGCAATATGGTTTTACCTTGGAGCTGAAGGTGGTGCTATGTCAGCAGAAGAATGTAAAAACCCTAAAAAGGATATACCAAAAAGCTTTATATTTGCAATAGGTACTCTTGTTGTATTAGCAATAGTTACATTTGCTTGTACAGCTGGTGTTTTGGATGTAAAAGCTTTAGGTACTACAAATTCACCACTTCCAGATACATTAGCAGCAATATTCGGAAAAGATAATATGTTATCAAAATTTATGAGCTTTATAGGATTGTTTGGACTAATTGCTAGTTTACACGGATTAATGATAGGGTATTCAAGACAAGTTTTTGCAATGTCTAGAGCAAATTTCTTACCTAAATTTTTATCTAAGGTTAATTCAAAGGGAGCACCAGTTCCAGCAATAATTATTCCAAGTTTAGTAGGAATGATTTTTGTTTTAACAAATAATACAGCAATAATTATCGTAATTTCATGTTTTGGTGCAATTGTACTTCACGCATTAAGCATGATAGCATTCTTCTTATTAAGAAGAAATGAACCAGGACTTGAGAGACCATACAAAGTATCTCTTGTTTTCCCAGTAATTGCTTTGATTTTAAATGTAGTATTTTTAATAACAACTATATACTCAAATGTTTCAACGATTTCTTGGGTTTTGTTCTCCTTTGTAGTAGCTGCAATGTATTATTTTGTATATACTAAAATATCTAGTAAGGCTAACAAGGGTGCATATGAAAGTGATATTGAAGAAGTTATATAAAGTTATCTATAATAAGCAACTAAACTTCCATTTTGAGCTTCAAAGGTAACAAATATAAGAAGTAAAGCAGTATCTATATTTATATATAGTAATGCTGCTTTTTTTCTTGGTCATAATCATATAATAAGTTCTGAGAAAAATTTATATAAATTGCATAAGTAATCTATTTATTGTCTATAATTCTAAATGACTTAAAGTAAATTGGAGGAAAGAAGAATGAACAAAATTGAATTAGTAGGCAGATTAGCAAGGGATCCAGAATTAAAATTAATAGAGTCTACAGGAAAAAAGGTTTGCAATTTTACTTTAGCAGTAAGCAGGAGCTTTGTTAATTTAAACGGTGAAAAAGAAGCTGATTTTATTCCAATAGTTGTATGGGGAAAAATTGCGGAGACAGTTTCTCTTTATGTAAAAAAAGGTGGGTTGATAGGTGTTACTGGTAGACTCCAGATTAGAAGCTTTGATACAAAAGAAGGTAATAGAAAATATGTTACTGAGGTTGTAGGAGAGCAAGTTATATTTTTAGATACAAAGAAAGATGATATAGGTGAAATTGTATAAATATGCTAAAGTATTATTTATATTCTCTTGTAATGTACTTTTAAACAATGTAATATAAGATGTATAAAATCAAAGTTTAAAAGGGGGGGACGTAATGAAGAATGTGCTTGTGATTAATGATTGTAAATTTGAAAGTATAATCTTAAAAGATATGTTAACAAAGTTAAATTATCATGTAAAATTTTGTGGGGAAGCTTTAGTTTTCAAAGTTCTTGCGGATTATAAGGCAGATATAATTTTAGTGAATTATATCATGGAAAAGATTACTGGAGATCAATTAATTTATGAAATAAAAAAAAGTTATCCTAACATTGCGTGTATTTTATTCTCCAATAATTATATAAATAAAGAAGCTTATAGGCATAAAAAAGTTGATGGTGTGCTTCATACACCAATTAAAATTGAAACTCTTAGCGAGGAATTTCATAAAGTAGAAAGTAATTTTAAGTTTAATGGTAAAGTGTCAAATTCAATATGTCCATCTTGTGGTGCAAAACTTAGTAGTGCGGATTTGCATGAGAAGTTATGTTTAAATTGTGGTAAAGAACTTATTGAAAGTTAAATATAGAAATATAAAATTACTCAGGTTGAATTTTTATTTGATCTGAGTATAATATTTTGTAATAGTAGCTTTAGTGTTTAGGGGTGTAATTGTGATTAAATCAAATTTAAAAAAAGAAGATGTAATTACATATAAAATAATGATTCAACAAATTGAAGAATTGCATTTTCACCAGGATGTTGAACTTATATATGTACTTGAAGGTAATATGGAACTCACAGTTGAAAAGGATACCTTTTATCTTGAGAAAGATGATTTAGTAGTAGTAAATGCTAATAGGAGACATAGCTATAAATGCTCAGAGAATATATTGATGGCAAGTTTTTATATTTCATTTAAGATATTAAGTGATTATCTTGATAGTAATTTAATATTGTTTTGGTGTAATTCTACAATTGATAAAGATGATTCTTATGAAGAAATGAGAAAAATAATAAAGTTGATTTTTAATCACTATTTAAATAGACTTGGTAAAAATGATTTTTATGAGTATAGTTTATTTTATAGACTATTAAATATATTGACAAGTAGTTTTTTAATAAGTAGCAAAGATAAACGTTTACAAACTATAGATAGTAGAATCGACAGAAGAATAGATGAAATTGTGAATTTTATTCATGTAAATTATACAAGGCAAATAAGTTTAAATGATCTTGCTAGTAAATTTCATTTATCCAATTCCTATTTATCAAGATATTTAAAAAAAGAACTAGGAATGAACTTTGTAGATTACTTAAATAATATAAGACTGAATAAAGCATTGGAAGATTTATTGTATACGGATATAACAATCACAAGAGCAGCATTAGACAATGGATTTGCAAATACAGCTCTCTTCAATAAATTATTTAAAGCAAACTATAAAGTAACACCTTCTGAATATTTAAAAAAGATGAGACTTCATGAAGAAAGAAATTTTTGCAATGAAGATGATGAAAAAAACGTATTTTCTAGACTTGATGCCCATTTTGAAGAAAATAAATTAGATTCAAATTTTGACATGGTAAAGGACAATAAATTTATAATTGTTGATGCAAATATGAAAAAAGCATTTAATAAAAATTGGAATAAGGTCATTAATATTGGTTCGGCATTAGATTTGCTACAGTCAGAAATGCAAGAGCATGTTCTTTTATTGAAAAATGAACTTAAATTTGAATATGTAAGATTTTGGAGTATCTTTGGTAAAGAAATGTATGTTAGTTTATCAAACAAAGACGGAAAATTTAATTTTGATAAGATTGATAGAGTTTTAGATTTTTTAGTAAACAACAAAATTAAGCCGTTTATAGAATTTGGTCAAAAACCTAAAAGAATAAACAGAACAGTTAGTGATTTGTTTATAGTTGAAGAAGACCAAACTATTTTTAAAGATTCTAGATTGTGGGAAAAAGTTATAAAAGCTTTTGCAGCTCATATAGTTATGAGATACGGTATTGAAGAAACTCAAAATTGGTGTTTTGAAGTATGGAGCCCAGAAGATTTGAGTATAAGTATTGATTATATAGAAATTTTTAATCTAACTTATACTGAATTAAAGAAATACATGAATAATTGCAAAGTCGGTGGAGCAGGATTTAGAGGTGATTATGGATTAAAGACATTGATGAAGAATATTTTAATGTGGAAAGAACAGTCTATTCAGCCGGATTTCATATCTTTATATGTTTTTCCATATATTTTTATGGAGGATAAGGATGAAAAGTATTCCAAAACGTCAACTGATAAAAATTTTCTTAGCAATCAGATAAAGCAGTTGAAAGAACTTTTAAAGGAAATTAAATGGGATGTTAAAGAAATTTATGTTACAGAATGGAACAATACAATATCTAATAGAAATTACATGAATGATAGCTCATATAAAGGCGCTTACATAATGAAAAATATTATAGATAATATAGATAATGTAGACATACTATCATATTGGATTGGATCGGATTTATTTTCAGAATTTTATGATTCAAATGTAATTTTAAATGGAGGGGCTGGACTTATATCAAAGAAGGGAATAAAAAAACCAGCTTTTTATGCATTTGAGTTTTTGAATAGAATGGGAAACAGTATTATTGATAAAGGAGAAAATTATATTATTACTTCAAATAATCATAATGGATATTATATTGCTTGTCATAATTATAAACATTTCAATTATTATTACTATCTGAAAAAAGAAGATGAAATTGAACCAAAAGATCAGAATAAAATATTTATTGATTATGAAAATCTTAGGCTAAATTTTCAGCTTAAAAATTTATGCAATGGGGAATATAATGTCAAAACGTATTCAATAAGTAGAGGAAATGGAAGTATATTAGATGAATGGATGAAGATGGAGACTACTAGCGATTTGGGAAAGGATGAGGAAGATTATTTAAAGAGAATATCTACTGCAAGATTGTCTATTAAAAAATGTGTTGTAGTCGAAGAACTTTTAAATTTAGAGATTATTTTAGCGCCAAATGAAATCAATATTGTACATATATCATATTGTGATTAGAAACTATATATAATAAATTTATTGAGGTGAGCTGGATGTTAAAAATTAATGACTCTAGATTATTAGAAGAACATTGTAAAAAATATAATATTTCTAACTATTTTTCAGATTGGACAAGAGTAGAGAAAAGTTTAGTAATGTATGAAAAAGGAGAGTTAATTTGCTCACCAGGTATTGAACTAAAAAATCTTATTTTTTTGGTAAAAGGGAAAATGAAAATTTACTATCTTGGAGAAAGTGGAGAAGAATTTTTCTTATCATTTATTACAGACTTTGTTTTTTTAGGTGATGTAGAATATGTTTTGAAAACTTCAACAGAATCACTAGCTGAAGCAGTTACAGATGTTGAATGTATTTTGATACCATTAAATAAAAATCTCTCTGTTTTAGATCAGGATATAAAATTTCAAAAGTTTATAAATAAATCTTTAGCAGATAAGTTTATTCAATTTAGTTTTGGAACTTTTAATAAAGAACTTTATTCATTAGAAATTAGATTGGCATCTTATATTTTATTTAAATTGGTAAATCATGATGAGCTTAAGAATATTAATATTATTAGTAAACAATTACGCTGTAGTTATCGTCAGTTATTAAGGGTAATTGCAAGGTTTTGCGAAATTGGCTGCTTACAAAAAGGATTAAAAAAAGGTATGTATATAATTACTAATAGAGAGCTTTTAAAAGAAATTGCTGAAAAAATAAATTAATCCCTTCATTTTAAGTATATGACATTGTCACATACTTAAAATGAATTTTTTGTTATACTTAAAATGAAGGGAGAGATTAATGTGAGTAAAGAGGTTTTAATGAATGAAGATATATTTGAAAAGTTACCTATAGGAAAAGCAATTGCAAAATTGGCCATACCAACAATGATGGGGCAATTGTCCACTGTAGTTTATAATATGGTAGATACTTTCTTTGTAGCTAAGACAAATAGCCCAAATCAAATTGCAGCTGTTACGTTATCCATGCCTATAGTACTTATTTTAGCTAGTATTGGTGCATTATTTGGAATGGGTGGAGGAAGCTATGTTTCTAGACTACTTGGCCTAAAGGAAGGTAATAAGATAAAAAACACATCCTCATTTTGCTTTTGGGTGTCTGTATTTATAAGTATACCTATACTTATAATTGGACTTTTATCATTGAACTCAATTACAAAAATAACTGGAGCAAATCTATATGATTTTAATTATACTAAAGAGTATTTAATGGTTATTTTTATTGGTGCACCTTGGATTATTTTAAGCAATATGTTGATTCAAATAATCAGAAGTGAAGGAAATGCAAAAGATGCTTCATTAGGACTTATCATAGGAATGGTAATAAATTGTATTTTGAATCCAGCTCTAATTTTAGGGATGGGTTGGGGTGTCATAGGATCGGCAATAGCTACTATAACAGGTAATGTAATAAATGTGTTATATTACTTTGTGTTTTTCATTAAAGGAAGAACAATTTTATCAATTTCAGCAATTCATCTAAAGAAGGATTTGGAAGTTGCTAAAAATGTTATTATCATGGGTATTCCTGCTGCTTTAGTTCCAACTTTAATAAGTGTTTCAAATATTTTTTTAAACAACCTTGCAGGACAATATGGTAGCAATCCAGTGGCAGCTATTGGGATTGTATCTAAAGTAACATCTATTTCTATTATGCTCGTAGTTGGATTATGTCAAGGTGTTCAGCCTTTAATAGGATATAATTATTCATCTGGAAATATTAAAAGAATGAAAAATACAGTTAATTTGACAGTATTAATTTCTTTTATTTTAGGAATTGTTTGTTTGGCACTATTTGCAATAGTTAAAGTTCAAATAATAAATATATTTATCAAAGACAGTAATATAATTTCTCTTGGAAGTGGCTTCCTTTTATTCATGTCTATATCACTTCCTATACTTGGAATTAGCAATATTGGAATGGTGTTTTTTCAGGCAATTGGAAAGCCGATACAAGCAATGTTTTTAACTGTGGCAAGGCAAGGGGTTATTTATATACCTTTATTATTTGTTTTGAAAAATAGTATGCAACTTAATGGAATTGTATTAGCACAACCAATATCTGATTTTATTACTATGATAATTACAATTATTTTGTATATGAGTTTTATTATGAAAAAGAAAAAAGAAAAAGAAAATGTTGTTGAAGCTGTTAGCTAAAATAAATTTATGTATAAAAAACGGTGAAAGATTGCACCGTTTTTTTTTATTACAAAAAAATTAACTTTAAATTATATATATTATAACGGATAGGTGATATAATCATTTTTAAAGTTATTATAATAAAAGTAATGAGGGCAAAAATGATGATAGATTTTTTTCAATTAACTGAAAAAGAAAAAATTATGAAGAAAATTTATGAAAATGAAGGTGGCACTTTTCTAACTACGCCAATGACTTATGGAGATTACAATAAGTTAATAGAGGAATATCCTGATTTTTTAGATATAAGAAAGTACTTGGAATCTAAATCTGAAAATAATCTTGGAAGTACTGTTAGCATAGCAGATTGGAATGAGATAAATGTAGTAGTACACGAACGTTATGGATATCCGTTGCTACATAATCATACTTATATAGAAATTGCTTATGTATTCAGTGGACAATGTACTCATTTTGTTGAAAATGAGTCTTTTCTCATGAGAGAAGGTGATTTGTGTGTTCTTTCACCAAATTCTATGCATACAATTGTTGCAACAAGTGATGATTCTGTAATAATTAATATTCTTTTTAGCAAAGAACTGTTTAATTCTTCATTTTTGCAGATGATGAAGGAAAAACATATTCTAACAAATTTTTTTCAAGATGTGCTTTTTAGAAAAATTGTAAGTCCATATATTATTTTCCCTACAGGGAAAGATAAAAAAATACACGAAATAATTTATAATATGCATATAGAAAATGAGTTGAAGGAATATGCCTATAAGGAAAGCTTAGAGCTTTATGTTAAACAACTATTTATTCATATAATAAGGAAGTATGAAGATTTAGCTATTGTTTCAGATCCAATTGAAAATATAAAGGAAAATAATTTGATTTCAATATTAGCTTATATTTCTGCGAATTATAGTCAGGTTTCCTTAAAGGATGTTGCAAAAAGTTTTAATTACAATGAAGGATATTTGGGCAGATTAATAAAAAAATATACTGGAAAAACTTTTGCTACGATTATTTCAGAAATACAAATGAGTCATGCAAAGCAGCTTATTGAAGACACAAGTATGAGCTTAACAGAAATAAGTCAGGAAATAGGATGTTTTGATTTAAGTCATTTTAATAGAAAATTTAAAAAAATTTATGGAAAGTCACCGGATGAATATAGGAAAGATATTAGAAATTAACTTGATGGACAATTTATAACAAAATGCCACAAGTTGGTTTCTTTTTTGCGGTATAATTAATTGGTCAAAAAAATACATATGAGAAGAATAATTAATACAATTCATCATATTTCTTAAATAGTAAAATGAAAATAAATAGTGAAACGTTACAAAAAAACGTTTGCAGTTAAAACAATTTACTAAAAAGGATGAGTGAGTATGAAAAATAAAATTATGAGCATGGACAATAACTACATTTTGCCTTTTCTGTGGATGCGTGGAGAAGATGAAAATATTATAAGAGAGGAAGTAGAAAAGATATATGAAAGTGGAATTGGGGCACTTTGTGTTGAAGCAAGGCCTCATCCTGATTTTGCTGGACCTAAATGGTGGCATGATTTAGATATAGTTATGGAAGAAGCTAAAAAAAGAGACATGAAAGTATGGGTTTTAGATGATGCTCACTTCCCAACTGGTTATGCTAATGGACTAATTGAAAAGAAATATCCTGAAAGAAAAAAAACATATATAAACTATAATGTAGTAGATGTATTTGGAGCAAATAGCGAGGTGAGTATATATTTCACGCCAATGCTTAAACCTAGAACATCTTTTTTAGATATAGGCAAACCAAAAGATGAAGAGGAGCAAAGAAAAAATAAGTTAGTAAGCGTTGTAGCTGCTAGGTTAGTAAAAGATGGATTGATTCATGAAGAACTAATTGATTTAACAGATAAAGTTATCGGAAATTTTTTAACATGTAAATTACCTGAAGGTGCCTTTAGAATATATGTTGTATATGAGACAAAAACTGATGGTGGAGATCCAAGATATATAAATATGGTCGATAAGGAGTCAGTAAGTACCCAGTTAGAAGCAGTTTATGAACCTCATTATGAGCATTATAAAAATGATTTCGGAAATACTTTTGCGGGTTTCTTTTCAGATGAGCCAGCCTTTGGCAATACTATTGGCTTTGATTTTGATGAATCTATTGGAAGAAAAGATATGCCTTTACCATGGAGTGAAGAAGTAAAGTCTATGCTTAAAGAGGAATTAGGTGAAGATTGGAAATTGCATTTATTATATTTATGGATAGGCACTATTGAAATGAATAAGTGTGTTAACACTAGGTACGTATATATGGATATTATTACTCGTTTATATGAAAAAAACTTTACTAGCCAGTTAGGTAAATGGTGTGAAAGTCATGGAGTAGAATATATTGGACATGTTGTAGAAGATAGCAATCAGCATACTAAGCTTGGAAGTGGAACTGGACATTTCTTTAGAGCTATTTCTGGTCAACATATGGCAGGGATAGATGTAATTGGAGGTCAAGTTATTTTTGGAGGACCAGGACTTGAAAGAATATCTATAACTAAAGGTGATGGAGAGTTTTATCATTATGCTTTAGGGAAAATGGGAGCATCAAGTGGACATTTAGATCCTAAGAAAAAAGGTAGGACTATGTGTGAACTTTTTGGAGCGTATGGCTGGAAACTTGGGGTAAGAGATATGAAATATATTCTTGACCACGTATTAGTTAGAGGAATAAATTATCTTGTACCTCATGCATTTTCAATGTCTGAATATCCTGATCATGATTGTCCTCCACATTTTTATGCTAGAGGCAATAATCCGCAGTTTAGACACTTTGGTAATTTAATGAAATATGCTAATAGGATGTGTAATATATTAAATAATGGTATTCATGTAGCACCAGTTGCTGTACTATATCATGCTGAAAGTGAATGGTCTGGCGACTTTATGAAGATGCAAGAACCAGCAAGAAAGTTAACTGAAAATCAAATTGAATTTGACTTCATTTCAATGGATATGTTAAAAGATTTAGCATCCTATAATGGAAAATTAGAAGGAGAAATTCTAAATATAAATGGAGTGAAATTTAAACATTTAATAGTTCCATATAGTAAATATATAACAAAAGAATTAGCTTTGTTTATCAAGGATGCTAAAGATTTTGATGTGATTTTTGTGAATAAACTTCCAGAAGCCATCTCTAATGAAACAGATTTAGATAAAGCTAAACAATTATTAATGATATGTGATAAATGTAAGGTTATAAATTTGGAGGATATTCCTAATATTTTGGTTGAAGAAAAAAGCATAAAATTGAAAAATAAATTTAAAGATTTGACTGTATATCACTATTATAAAGAAGGCAATATTTATATGATACAAAATGAATCACCATATGATACCTTAAGAGAAGATATTGAACTTTGTATTGGAGAAACTGCAGCTATCTATAATGGACTGGAAAATAAGCTTCAGAAATTAAATGTAAATAATAAAGATGGCAGAACAAGTATTTATATAGAGCTTAAACCTTATGAATCTTGCATTATTTTTGAAAATATTGAAGATGATCTTGAAAAATATATTCCTATGTCAGAAAAAATGTCAAAACTTAATAAAGTTTTAGATATTAGTGATGGATGGAAAGTTGCAATGCTTAAAAATAAAGAGTATCCAAATTTTAAAGAATATATTAATATGGATAAATTAGAACCAATTTCAGATGAAGATCCTTTATTTACAGGGATTATTAGATATGAAAAAGAAATAAATATTAATAATGTAGAAGAAAAAGCGTATTTAAATTTTGAACATGTATTTGAAGCTATGGAATTGTGGATTAATGATGAATATGTAGGAATGAAAATATGCCCTCCATATAATTATGATATATCCAAATTTTTAATAAATGGAGTAAACAAAATTAGAGTTGAAGTAGCTACAACATTAGATAGGGATAGGTTCACAAGACCAGACCCACCGTTTATAATGTCGCATGATTCTATAGACCCAACTGGTATGTTTGGGAAAATAGCAATAAATTACAGATAAATACCTATAAAAAATAAGGGGATGTTTTAGAAAGCTAAGACATCCCCTTTAAATAAGTTTACCGTTAATGTCAAAAAACATAGTACAAATTTTGACCTAAATAAATTACTGAATAGATGAAAAAATATTTTTGGTCAATAATTGATTGAATCTAGTGAAATTAACCGAATGTATGTATACGTTTTAAAAAGTATACTTAGTATATAAAATATATGAAAAACAGGAGGAATAATGAGATGAATAAAGTTAAAATAGGAATTATTGGTTGTGGAGGAATTGCCAATCAAAAACATTTTCCAGCATTAAAAGAAAATTCAAATTTAAATGAAATCGTTGCTTTTTGCGATGTTATAGAAGAAAGAGCCTCTAAGGCAGCTAAAGAATTTGGAGCACAAAATGCAAAAGTTTATACAGATTACAAAGATTTATTAAAGGATAAAGAAGTTGAGGTTGTACACATTTGTACACCAAACGTAGCACATAGTGTTATTGCAATTGATGCTTTTAAAGCTAAAAAGCATGTGTATTGTGAGAAGCCAATGTCCCATAAAACTGAAGAAGCTGAAAAGATGGTTGAAGCTTGGAAAGCATCAGGAATGAAATTCACAGTAGGATATCAAAATAGATTTAGAGCAGAAGTTATGAATTTACATGAAGCCTGTATAAATGGTGATCTTGGAGAAATATACTACGGAAAGGCACACGCAGTACGTAGAAGAGGAGTTCCTACTTGGGGAGTATTTATGGATAAAGAAAAGCAAGGTGGAGGTCCACTTATAGATATTGGTACACATGCTTTAGATATTACTTTATGGTGTATGAATAATTATGATGTAGAAAGCGTATCTGGTTCTGTATTTTATAAATTAGGTGGATTACAGCAAGCAACAGAAGGAAATTTATTTGGACCATGGAATCCAGAAACATTTGAAGTAGAAGATTCTGCAATGGGATTTGTTAAAATGAAGGATGGCGCAACTATAAACTTAGAAGCTAGCTGGGCACTAAATGTGCTTGAATCAAGAGAAGCATCAACTACACTTTGTGGAACACTTGCAGGTGCTGAAATTCATTCTGGAATGAGCCATTCTAAAAATGAATTGATTTATAACCGTGGAAGAAATCATCAATTAATGGAAGAAACATTATCTCCAGTTGGTGGAGTTGCTTACTTCGGTGGTGGCGGAGGTGCTGAGGGCAGCATCGATTGTAAACAATGGTTAGAAGCTATTATTAATGATACAGAACCATTAGTAAAACCTGAAGAAGCATTAGCGGTTACTAAAATATTAGATGCAATTTATAAATCAGCTGAAACAAAAAAAGAAATAAAATTTTAAGAGGAGAGGAATTTACCATGGGATTTGCAATGAGAATAAATTTTGTAGATGTTGTTTGTGATGATAGTTTAGAAAACACATATGTAAATGGTAATAAAAGTGGATTTTCCTTCGATATACGCCTAAGCAACTATAGAGGTCATTTTCTTTCTTGTATAGATGAATTTAAGGTTACTGTTGACGGAGAAGAGTTTAAAGATGAAGATGTTACTTTTGGAATAAATAATAAGGAATTTAATGTGCATCAATTTCCTCATTTAATAAGCGAATTTTGGCAGCTTATAAAGCCAGCACATATCAAGGTTAATAAAATAGGTGGACTAGCTTCTGGTAAGCATGATATTAAAGTTCATTTGATGTTAAGAGTGCCATATATGCCATTGTCAGCTTCTGCAGAAGATACTATGTATATGCCATTAGATAGCTGTGGAGAAAAAGTATTAAGTATCGAGGAAAATTAGGGGGGAATAAGAACATGAGTAATATCAAATTAGGAATAACTTTATATTGCTTTACTGCAGAATATGCAAGAGGAATTTTTTCTTTTGAAGATTGTGTAAGAAAAGCAGCTGAACTAGGAGCAGAAGGATATGAAATCGTTGGAACACAAATGCTTCCTTCTTATCCATATGTTGATGATGAATTTTTAGGCTTAGTTGAAGATTGTTCAAGAAAGTACGGAATAAGACCGGTATCTTATGGAGCAAATCAAGATAGAGGTATGATAAAAGGAAGAAATTTGACAGAAGATGAAATGCTTTTAAATGCAATTACAGACGTCAAGACAGCTCATAAATTAGGTTGCAAAATCATGAGAGCTCAATATTTATTGTCACCAAATGCACTAAAGAGATTAGCACCTTATGCTGAACAATATGATGTAAAGGTTGGAATAGAAATTCATAATCCAGAGACACCAACTACTCCTATTGTAAAGGAGTATATAAAAGCAATAGATGAATCAGGTTCTAAATTTATTGGACTAATTCCAGACTTTGGATGCTTTGCCACAAGACCAAACAAACCTCATTGGGACGATGCAATAAAAGCTGGTGCAAAGGTTGAGCATTTGGAACTAGCAGCAAAATTAAGATACGATGATGTTCCAAAAGAAGAAGCTAGAAAGAAACTTATAGAAGCAGGTGCTGCTGGACCAGTATTTGGAGCACTAGAAGGAATGTATGGATTTGTTCAGTTTAGAAAAGAAGCAGACCTTAAAGGATTAAAAGATATAATGCCATATTGTATACACTTTCATGGAAAATTTCATTATTTAGATGAAAATAATCATGAAGCTAGTATACCATATAATGAAATATTGCCTGTAATAAATGACTCTGATTTTGAAGGCTATATTGTATCTGAATATGAAGATCATGTATCTGGACGAGCAGTAGAAATGACTAAAAAGCACTTGATAATGGAGAAAAACTTGTTGGGTTTTAAGTAAGAGAGGAGAATCATCTATGAAATTAGGATTTGTCAGTGCAATACTTGGAGATTTAAGTTTTGAAGAAGTAGTTGATTTTGCTTCAGAAAACGGACTTGAGTGTATCGAAGTATGCTGCTGGCCAAAAGGAAAGGCAGAAAGAAGATATGCTGGAGTATGTCATATTGATGTAGATACATTAGATGATGAAAAAGCACAGTATATTAAAGAGTATGCCTCTAAAAGAAATGTTAGTATATCTTCTTTAGCATACTATCCAAATACTTTGGAAGAAGATTTGGATAAAAGAAAAGTATATGTTGAGCATTTATACAAATTAATCGATGCATCAAGCAAATTAGATGTAAATATGATTACTACTTTTGTTGGACGTATACCTTCTAAAACAGTAGAAGAAAATTTAGAAGTAGTAAAAGAAATTTGGCCACCAATAGTTAAATATGCGGAACAAAAAGGTGTAAAAATAGGAATTGAAAATTGTCCTATGTTATTTACAAATGATGAATGGCCAGGTGGACAAAATTTAATGACTACTCCTGCAATTTGGAGAAAAGTATTTGAAATACTAAATAGCCCAAACTTTGGGTTGAATTATGATCCATCTCATTTTGTTTGGCAAAAAATCGACTATATAAAACCTTTGTACCAATTTAAAGATAAAATTTTTCATGTCCATTACAAGGATATAAAAATATTTGAAGATAAACTTGAAGATGTTGGAATCATGGCAACACCACTTCAGTATATGTCCCCAAAATTACCAGGTCTAGGTGATGTAAATTGGGGTAAGTATGTATCGGCTTTAACGGATATTGGATATAAGGGATACACATGCATTGAAGTTGAAGATAAAGCATTTGAAGGCTCAATTGAAGATTCAAAGAAAGCAGTAATTTTAAGTGCCAAATACCTAAAAAATTTTGTGATATAAACGGAAAGAAGGATAACCTATGAAAATTAGATTAGGGATAATCGGATTTGGTGGCATGGGAAAATGGCATGCAGAAAACGCTCCTCGTGCAGGAGTGGAAATAGCAGCAGTTTGCGATATAAAGGAAGAAAGATTGAAAGAAGCAGATAGGATGGGATTTAGATATTACAAATCGGCAGAAGAGCTTCTTGATGATCCAGAAGTAAATACAGTAATTTTAACAGTTCCTAATTATCTTCATAAAGAAATGTGCTTAAAGGCAGCAGCTGCAGGGAAAAATGTAATAACAGAAAAGCCAGCAGCTATGAATGTAGCAGAATTAGATGAAATGGAAAAAGCGTGTAAAGAAGCAAACGTATTTTTTACGTCCCATCAAAATAGAAGATGGGACAGAGATATGCTTATAGTAAAAAAAGCAAATGATGAAGGCTTACTAGGGAAAGTATTTACTATAGAAAGCAAGCTTCACTCAGGAAACGGCTATATGCATGAATGGCATTTATATAAAAAATATGGTGGAGGAATGATTTACGACTGGGGTGTGCATCTTATTGACCAAGCTTTATTTATGTTTCCAGGAGTGAAAGTAAAAACTGTTTTTGCAGATATTAAAAATGTCCTTCATGAAGAAGTGGATGATTACTTTAAAATTATATTAAAAATGGACAACGGAGTTACTTTCCATATAGAATTATCCACATATATTTTAGATTATCAGCCAAGATGGCTGGCAGCTGGTGATAAAGGTACCATAGTTGTAAAAAGCTTTGGTTGTGATGGAGCATTATATAAAACTGGAGATATGCTAAAGAAACTCCCACCACAAATAACTGAGACTGTAGCTGGTCCTACAAGGCAGTTTGCACCAGTACCACCAGGTGGAATCGTAGAAAATGAATTACCAAAAGTTGAAACTGATTGGGTTGATTTTTATAAAAATGTACATGCTGTACTTAATGGTGAAGAAGAGTCAAAGATTAAAATTTCGGAAGTTAGGCGTGTATTAAAAGTTATGGAAGCAGCGTGGGAATCTAGTAGAACAAACAAATCTGTGGATTTTGAATAGTAAAAATAACTTATAAGCAAGGAAATTCCCTTGCTTATAAATTAAAATAACTAAAAATTTACTTTAAATGTAAACGTTTGACTGGAAGGACGGTGATATTCACTTAAATAGAAATAAATTTAAATTAAAGATGAGAGGAGTTGCATATGGAAAATAAAGTAACTAAATAAAAGACAAGATGATATCATTTATCTAATAAAAATTTTCCACAGTTCTATTAAATAAAAATATCATCATGTTAAAAATATTAGCAATTATATTATAAATTTCATTTATAAAATTTGCAATTCTTAAATTGAAAGGGGAAAATTATGGATAATACTATGAAATCAGATAAACTATCAAATGTAAAAATAGGCTTTGGAACAAAGGTGAGCTATGGCTTAGGATCCTTCTCAATAAATGTAATATGGAGCTTAGCAGCAAATTATTTATTAATATTTTATACAGATGTATTTGGAATAGCAGGAACAGTAGCAGCAATTATTTTACTTGTAGCAAGAGTATGGGATTGTTTTGTTGATCCAATTGTTGGATTAGTAATGGAACGTACCAATACTAAATATGGACGTTTTAGACCATATATTTTATACGGAACAATATTTTTAGGAATATTTAATATATTAACGTTTTACACACCATCATTTGGCGGAATAATAAAAATAGTTTATGCAACGGTAGTATATTTAGTATTAGGATCATTATATTCAGTAGTCAATATACCATTTAATGTACTACCTTCAGCAATGACAACAGATTTAAAAGATAGATCAGATTTGTATTCGTATTCGGGATTTTTTAGCGGATTTTCAGGTATCGTTACTGGAGCAGCAGTAATGCCATTAATACTAATGCTAGGACATGGAAATAGTCAGAGAGGATACTTTTTAACAGCTATTATATTAACAATTGTATCATTACCTTTGCTTTTTGTAACTTTTGCAAATTGTAAAGAAGTTGTAGTGCCTTCAAAGGAAGAAAAACCATCAATTAGTGCTTCATTAAAAGCAGTTCTTGCAAATAAAAATGTATTGCTAGTATATGTTTCATTATTCTTAATGTTTTGTGCTGGAGCTGGAAAAGCTGGAGTAGTTACGTATTATTGTATATATGTATTAAAAAATCCAACCTTAATAGCAACCATATTTACTGGATTTTCGGCAGCATCTGTATTTACATCTTTGCTTCCTCAAATTGTTTTAAGGCATTTTGATAAAAAAATTGCTTTGGCAAGTGGATTAATAGTTATGTGTTTATCAAATATAATTATATATTTTTTACCAAGTACAAGCTTCGCCTTAATAATAATTTTTTCAATTTGTGCATTGTGTCCAATTGGGTATAATGTGGTGATTGTAAATAGTATGATGAGTGACTGTGTTGATGAAAATCATTTAAAAACAGGTGTTCGTGCAGATGGAGCTATATTTTCTTTTATGAGTTTGGTAACAAAGATAGGGAATGCTTTAGTAGGCTCAGCATCACTTTTGATTTTATCAGCATTAGGATATGTAGCAAATGCACAACAAAAGCCTGAAGCTATAAAAGGAATTAATACAGTAACTAATATGTTACCAGCAATTCTAGCATTTGTTGCTTTAATACCTATATTGTTCTATACAATTTCCAAAGAAAAAGCTACTGAGACAAGTAGATTATTAGCTGAAAAAGAATCTAAAAATACAACTGTATAATCGTTAAACATTAAATAATGGTTGTTGCGAAAGAAAGCGGCAACCATTATTTAATATATAAAAAGAATTCTAGAACTAAGATTGATAATATTGCGGCAATGATAACGAAAGAAATTTGTACAAAAAAATTAAAAATTAATATCATAAAGTTAATATTATTGCTATGTAAAAAGAGTAGATTCTGTATTTATACAATATTGATTAGTAAAAAGATTAAATAAATTAATGTCAAATATATTAGTGAAAATATATAATTTAATTAAAACAAAGTGATGGTGGTAGGTTTAATGTATAAAATTGTAATCGATTAGATTGAATTCACTTAAAAAAAGCTTGCCAATGGGTACTTTTTCATTACATTTTATGCCTTGGCGAAACGAAAGGAATGAATATAATTATGAAAGAAAGATTAGTAAAAACAATGTTAGGACTAATAGAAGGAGTACAGGAAGATAATTGCATAGTATACAAAGGAATACCCTATGCAAAACCACCAATTGGAAATTTGCGATTTGCTGCACCAAAACCAATAGATGCTTTTGAAGGAACATATAAAGCAGACCACTTTGGAAACAGAGCTCCGCAGCTTGTCTGGGATACACCAGATAATATATACAAAAGAGAATTTTATAATGATTCTATATTTGCTACTACGATAAATGAAGATTGCTTATATCTTAATATATGGGTTCCAGATAAAGAGAATACAAAAAAATTACCAGTGGCATTTTACATTCATGGAGGTGGATTTTTAGGGGGGACCGGACATGAAGTGGAATTTAGAACCAATGCTTATGCAGAAAGGGATGTTATTCTTGTAACTATCAACTATAGAGTAGGACTTTTAGGATTTTTTTCACACCCTTGGCTACATGAAGAAGATAGAGCTTCTTGCGGCAACTATGGGATTTTAGATCAAATTGCAGCCCTAGACTGGGTAAGAGATAACATAGAAGTGTTTGGTGGAGATCCAGACAATATTACAATTTTCGGACAATCTGCAGGAGCAATGAGTGTACAGACTTTATTATGTTCGTCATATGCAAAAGATAAATTTTCAAAAGCCATTATGCAAAGCGGTGCTGGATATCCGAATGTAGTTCAACATGATATTAGTTTAGAAGAAAGCTTTGCACTGGGCATACGAGCAGTTGAGTTATTAGGAGTAACTTCGGTTGAGGAACTAAGAAAACTCTCAATGGAATCAATTTTAGATGCTCAAGGGAAAATCATAATGGAAGCTTTGAAGTCAGGAAAAGGGCTACCATATGCTCCTGTGATAAATGGATATTTTCTTGAAGATGGTTATGACAATTTGATAAAAAGCGGTAAAACGCATGATGTTCCAACTATATTAGGTTCTACTAGACACGATATAACAGTTACGAAGGAAGAAATTGAGAACAGAATCAGCAGATTGCAAGAAAGTTGCGTTGGTTGGAGCTTAATAAATGAAAAACTTGGAAGAAAAAGTTCATATATATATTATTTTACAAGAGATCTTCCTGGTGATAAAAATGGGGCGTTTCATTCTTCAGAGTTATGGTATATGTTTGGAACACTAAAAAATTGTTGGCGTCCTATGACAGAGGGCGATTATGCACTTTCTAAAAAAATGCTAGATTATTGGAGCAATTTTATGAAAAAGGGAGATCCAAATTCAGAAGGTTTACCAGTATGGAGAGTTTGTTCTTCAAAAGATACTTTTACACAAGAATTTGATTTGGAGGCCTAAAATATGATTAAAATATCGAAAGAACAAAAAGAAAGAATTATTAGTTTGATAAGTAAAATGACTTTAGAAGAAAAAATAGGACAATTAAATTTAGAAGCACCATCTATAGTTGGAGGATTTGACGTACCATTTGAAGAACTTATCGAAATGATGACCGATGGGAGAATTTCTAAAGAAGAATTTCAAAAAATAATGAGTACTGCTACACAAGACTTTCACGAGGATGAAATTCGTGAAGGTTTAGTAAGTGGTCTTATGTTAACCCATCCATATAAAGTAAATGAATTGCAAAAAATTGCGGTTGAAGAAAGTCGCTTAGGAATACCATTAATGATAGGTTTTGATGTTATACATGGGCTTAGAACAGTATTTCCAATTGCACTTGCTGAAGCAGGAAGTTTTGATGTGGATTTAATGGAACATACTGCAGCAATGGCAGCCAAGGAATCGAGAGCTCATGGAGTTAATTGGAATTTTGCTCCAATGATTGATGTATCGAGAGATGCAAGATGGGGTCGTATTTCAGAAGGTCCAGGAGAAGATCCGTATTTAGCGTCAGAATTTGCAAAAGCAAAGGTAAGAGGATTACAAGGTGATACTTCTTCTGTAAATAATTATGTAGCAGCTTGTCTAAAACACTATGTTGCTTATGGTGCATGTGAAGCTGGAAGAGATTATAATACTACCTCTATGGCACAATCGTTACTTCACAATGTATATTTGGCACCATTTAAAGCAGCAGTACAAGAGGGAGCAGCAACAGTAATGGCTGCATTTAATGATTTAAATGGTATTCCTTGTACAGTAAATGAATATTTACTAAAAGATGTTTTGAAAAAAGCGTATGGATTTGAAGGTTTTGTAGTTAGTGATGCAAATGGTGTTAAAGAATGCACAATTCACGGAATAGCAGAAAATAATTCTGATGCTGGGAAAAAGGCATTAAAAGCAGGATTAGATATGGATATGGGAACTGAAATCTACAAGAAAAATATGCTCAAACTTGTTGAAGAAGGAAAAATCTCAGAAAAGTTATTAAATGAGGCGGTAGAGCGAGTGCTTACGGTAAAGATGTGGCTGGGACTTTTTGATAATCCATATGTAGAGGAAAATATAATTAAGTATTATGAGACTATTCCAGAAGAGCATAAAAAGTTAGCGTTAAAATCCGCAGAAAAATCTGCCGTATTATTAAAAAATGAGAATAATATTCTTCCAATAGAAAAGAATAAAAAGATTAGTTTAGTAGGTGAACTGGCAGACAAAAGAGAAGAGATTGTTGGAGCATGGGCTATGAGTTGGAAGATTGAGGATTGCGTTTCTATTTATGATGGAATGAAGAAGCTAGGTGAAGACGTAACATATTTTCCATGTTGTGGACCAGAAGGCGAATTAAATATGGAAGAAATGATCTCAGCAGCTGAAAATTCTGATGTAATTGTTGCAGTAGTTGGAGAATTAGTTAGCATGACTGGAGAAGCTTCATCAAAAACTGATATTACGCTACCAGGAAAGCAGCGAGAAATGCTAGAATACTTTTTATCAAAAGGGAAAACTGTCATTGCAGTATTGATGAACGGAAGACCATTAGCGATTCAGTGGGAAGCAAAAAATGTGCCTGCAATTATTGAAGGATGGCATCTTGGAATTGAAATGGGAACAGCTATTTCAAAAATAATATATGGAGATGTAAATCCTGAAGGAAAACTAACTGTAACTTTCCCGTCAGTAAATGGACAATGTCCAATATACTATAATCATCCTAATACAGGACGACCTGGAAGCAAGAGTAAATTTACTAGCAGATATTTAGATGCTCCAGTAGAAGACTTGTATCCATTTGGATATGGTTTAAGCTACACACAATTTAAATATGAAAATATGACTATAGAAGAGAATAGTGATTCAATAATTATAGGTGTGACAATTACTAATGTTGGTAAATACAAAGGTAATGAAACAGTACAAGTTTATGTACAAGATGTAACTGCAAGTATTGTTAGACCAATAAAAGAATTAAAAGGATATAAAAAAATATCATTAAATCAAGGTGATAAAATAACAGTATCTATAGAAGTAAATAAAAATCAGTTAGGCTTTTATAATAATGAAGCTGAATATGTTTTAGAAGATGGAAAATTTAATTTTTATATTGGTGGCAATTCAAGAGATGTATTAGAAAAATCCATTGATATTAAGTTTAAGTAATAAGCATATTATGTTGATTAATCATTGAATTGTAACTTGTGCATTTATAGAAAGAATTAAAGAAAGAAGGTTTTTATAGTGAAGGAAAGAAAAATTACAAATCCTATTATACCTGGATTTTATCCAGACCCATCAATTTGTAGAGTTGGGGACGATTTTTATTTAATATGTTCAAGTTTTGAAATGTATCCTGGTATCCCAATTTTCCATAGTAAAGATTTAGCTAACTGGGAGCAGATAGGGCATGCTTTAACTAAAGAAAATGGTTTTCATGTAGAAGCTATGTCTATGGTAAGTGGTGTTATGGCTCCAACTATTCGTTACAATAATGGAACTTTTTATATTATAAATGCAAACTTTAGTGATAGGGGTAATTTTATAATTACAGCTAAAGACCCAAAAGGACCATGGTCAGAGCCGCACTGGCTAACTGATGTCCCTGGAATCGATGCGTCAATTTTCTTTGATAATGATGGAAAAGCATACATAATGGGAACTGGTGATGTATGGGATAATGGAACAGGTTTTATGGAAAGAGGAATTTGGCTCGCACCATATGATATAGAAAATTACAAATTGTCAGGAGAACCAAAAACTATTTTTAATAGTGCATTAAGGGGTGGTGCTTCTCCAGAAGCTCCACATATATATCATATAGGAGAATACTATTATCTTATGTTTGCAGAAGGAGGAACTGAACATTATCATGCAGTAATGGTTGCAAGAAGCAAAGAATTGTTTGGTTTTTATGAAGGCAATCCAGCAAATCCTGTGATGACCCATAGACATTTTGGGTTTACTTCTCCAATAATTAATGTAGGTCACGCTGATTTTGTAGAAACGCCAAATGGAGAATGGTATGCAGTAATGCTTGCTTCTCGTCTTATTGATGGAAAATATAAGAATTTAGGAAGAGAAACCTTTATATGCCCTGTAATGTGGGAAAGAGAATGGCCAATATTTAGCCCTGGAACAGGAAAATTAGAATGGGAATATCCAGCAACATCTTTGTTATGGACAGAATTTAATGAAGGTGTAAATAAGGAAATAGAACATTTTGATAATGAAGATAAAATAGAATTAGACTGGACATTATTGGGAACACCTTATGAGGATTTCTATTCAATTAAAAATTCAAAACTTGCTTTAAAATGTAGAAAAGAAAATTTAACACCTACTATAAAGCAATTAACATTTGATTTTAATCCATGCAAGGATAAAACTATAAGTTTTTTTGGAAAGAGACAGAGTTTTATTAATTTTAAAGTATTTACAAAAATGAATTTCAAGCCACTTGAAGGAGAAGCATCTGGCTTAGCAATATTGCAAGCAATGCACCATCAGTTGCGTTTAGAACGTACATGTGAAAATGGAATACAGCAATTGAAACTCATTATTTCAACAACTGATTATGATAGACCTCCATATTTTCCTGGTTTCTCATATAAGCATAATGAAGAAGTTTTGGCATGTATCCCATGTGAGGAAACAGAACTTATTATTGGCTTTAATGCAAATGGAGAAAAATATGACTTCTTATATGGAACTGATTTAAATACTATGAGGTATTTAGCGAAAAATGTTGACTGTGGAAGAATTAATCCAGAATATGTAGGATGCATGGCTGGAACATTAATTGGTATGTTTGCAACAGCTAATGGAAAAGAAAGTGATAATATTTCAGAATTTGATTGGTTTGAAATGAAAGAAATTAATTAGGATAAAATTACAATTATGAGATTTTTCTGATAAATTGAAAATATTCAGTTTGTCAGAAATTTTTTATTATGTCAAAATTAATACTATTAATTTTGACATCGTTTTATAATAAACTTTTGTTTCAAATTCAAAGGTCAATTTACATTATAATTTGGTGCAATAAGTTGAAGGTAGCTTTTTTTATCTTGTAGTATAATTAATTAAAAATAAACGTTAGGAGATTTTATATAATGAAAGTTTTAGGAATATCCTTTGGAAGGAAAATGGGGAATACAGATATTTTGGTAAAGGAAGCGTTATTTGGTGCAAAGGATGCTGGTGCAGAGATTGAATTCGTAAATACAGTAAACATGAAAATTGAAAGATGTATTGGTTGTGGAGCTTGTAGCACAAGATTTAGACAAGGTGAAGACAGTCAATGTATTATTATAAATGATGATTTTAAAGCATTAGAAGAAAAAGTTTTAGATGCAGATGCAGTTATAGTTGGGGCACCAGTATATGTATTAGAACCAGTTGGTCAATTTAAAGATTTTGTAGATCGTTTTGGTCCTAGACACGATAGAGCCGCTATGATTGGAGAGCAAAATATACGTATTGAATATGGACAAACAGAAAACTTGGTAGATCCAAGATACTTCAAAGATAAATATGTTGGATATATATCAGTAGGAGGAGCTCATACGCATAATTGGGTATCATTAGGGCTTCCAACACTTCATACTTTTGGAATGTCTTCTGCTATGAAGGTTGTTGGAGAAATAGATGCTTATGATATGGGTAGAACAGGAAATCCTGTTTTAAATAAAGATTTAATTAACAAAGTAAATACACTTGGTGTTAAAGTAACAGAAGCAATAGGTAAACCATATGAAGAAGTAGAATGGTACGGTGAAGAAGGTACTTGTCCAGTGTGCCATCAAAATTTAATTTCATTAAATGGTACAACTTCTGTCGAGTGTCCAGTATGTGGAATCGAAGGCAAACTTATTGTAGTTGGAGAAAAAGTTAGTGTAGAATTTTCTAATGAACAACAACAACGTGCAAGAGGTACATTAAATGGATTACAAGAGCACTTTTTAGAGATACAAGGTTTTGGTGCAATTGCTGGGCCAAAACTTGAAGAAGCAAAGGATACACTTCCATCTCTTTTAAAAAGATATAAAGATTTTGACAATTAGACAAAATAGAAAAAGTTCACAGCAGCTGATTTGAAAAAAAGCAAATCAGTTGTTGCTATTTTTATAAAATAAAATATAAAAGTTAATTATTAATATTAAAATTTTAATATAAAGATTGATTATTAATATCAAAAATTAGATTTAGGCAATATTACCTAGAAAAGAGGTTAAATAATCTAATGAAATCAAGGTGATTTTAAATATATAATTAATCAATATAATATACGAATTTTAAGGAGTAAAAATGTATAAATTATTAGCAATTGATTTGGATGGGACTTTACTTAAAAGCGATGGTACTATTTCAAAAGCAAATGTAGAAGCAATTGAAGAGGCAAGAAAAAAAGGTGTAAGAGTAGTTCTTGCTACGGGAAGACCTTTAAATGGAATAAAAAGATATTTAAAAGAGTTAAATTTACTAGGTGATGAGTATGTAATTGTATTTAATGGTGCGGTTACGGAAAAGGTTAAAAATTTTGAAGTTATTAGAGAAAAAGGAGTATCACTAGAGGATTTAGAAGAAATATACAAATTAAGCAAAAAACTTAATATAAATATTCATATACACACAATAAAAGAATGTATAACACCTAAAATTAATAAATTTAGTGAATTTGAAGCTGGATTAAATTCTATACAATTAAAAGAAATGAAATTTGAAGATTTACCTAAAGATATAGAAGTAATAAAAATGATGTTAGTAGGGGAAAAACAAAAAATAGATACAATTAGTAAACTAGTAGATGAATACTACCTTAATAAATATACTGTAGTTAGAAGTCTTGAATATTACTTAGAATTTTTAAATAAGACTGCTAACAAGGGTGAAGCCTTAAGACAATTAGCAAAAATGCTTAATATAGATAAAGAAGAAATAATTAGCATTGGCGATAATGAAAACGACATTCATATGATCAAATTTGCAGGGCTAGGAGTAGCTATGGAGAATGCAGATGAAAATGTTAAAGCAATTGCAGATTATATAACAAGCAGCAATAATGAAGATGGTGTAGCAAAGGTAATAAAAAAGTTTATTTTTCAAGAAGATAATACTTATATGTACAAAGAGGGAGAGAGAAAAAATGCGTAATTATGGATTTGGTGTTGATATTGGGGGAACAACGATAAAGCTAGGACTGTTCAGGGTAGATGGGACACTTGTGGATAAATGGGAGATACCAACAAAGCTAGAAAAGCAGGGGAAACATATTTTGCCTGATATAGCAATGGAAATTAGAACTAAAATGAGATACGAAGAAATCCATAGAAAAGATGTAGTAGGAATTGGAATTGGTGTTCCTGGTCCGGTTACTTCAGATGGTACAGTATTAAAATGTGTTAATTTGGGCTGGAATGTTTTTAATGTTGAAGAAACTCTAAGTGAAATGGTGGATCTTCCAGTAAAAGCAGGAAATGATGCAAATGTTGCTGCCATGGGAGAAATGTGGCAAGGTGGCGGAAAAGGACATAAAAATGTTGTGATGGTAACTCTTGGAACTGGAGTAGGGGGAGGGATCATAGTTGATGGAAAGCTTGTATCTGGAAGTAACGGTGCTGGTGGAGAAATAGGACATATAAAGGTTTATAATGAGGAAGATGAAACTTGTGGTTGTGGTAAAAAGGGTTGCCTTGAACAATATGCTTCTGCTACAGGTATTGTAAAAGAAGCTAAGAGATTACTACAAAAAGATGATAGACCTTCTGAGCTTAGATATTATAATGAACTAACTGCTAAGGATATATTTGATTTAGCAAAAGATGGAGACGAATTAGCAATAGAGTTAGTTGAGGAGCTAGGAGAAAAACTAGGGAGTGCGCTAGCTACAGTATCTTGTGTATGCGATCCAGAGGTTTATGTTATTGGCGGAGGAGTATCAAAAGCAGGTAGAATACTTATAAATGCTATTCAAAAGTATTATATTGAAAAGGCATTTCATGCTTCAGAAACAACTAAATTTGAACTTGCTACTTTAGGAAACGATGCTGGAATTTACGGTGGCGTAAAACTTGTATTAAACATATAATGATAGGTCTGGAGGACTGACATGAAAATGAAAAACAATGTTATTTTAAAAAGGTTAGACAAGGTTAATTTGAAATTAATTTTTAAGAGTATATTTACTATAGCTATCGTTTTGATTATAACAACAGGAATAATAAGTTTTTTGAATTTAAGTAATAAAATATTAACGTCAACATTATTATGTACTATATTGCTTTTGGTGATTATAATTGGTATCATATACATCTATATGGAATCGCGATTAAAATATATATTAAATTACATGAGCCTATTAGACAAAGGAAACCTTAATGTAAACGATATAAACATTGAAGGCAAAAATGAATTTTCTAAACTACTAACTTCAATTAATATTTTAAAAGCTAATATGGTTTTTTTTATTGAAAATACTAAGCTTAATGTAATAGTATTAACAGATGCTATGGAAAATTTAATGAAAAGTATGGAAATATATTATGAAGGAAACTCTCAAATTGCTAGCAAAATGGAAAATATATCGTACAAGTCTAATGAGCAATTAAATTTGATTCAAGAATCTACTTTGAAAACTGATAAGATAGGTGAAAGTGTACAAGCTATATTTAATCACATAAATGATGTTAAAACCATTGCAGCATACACAAATAAAGATTCTATAGATGGTATGGAAATAGTAAACAAATATAATGAGAATATCGAAATAATTTCTAAAAGCATTAATGATACAGCTCAGTTTATTTTAAAATTGAAAGGTAGTGCAGAAGAAATTTCAAAGGTTGTAGATTTTATTATTGGCTTAAGCAATCAATTAAAAATGTTATCCTTAAACGCATCCATCGAGGCAAGTAGAGCAGGTGAAGCAGGAAAAGGCTTTGCAGTAGTTGCACAGGAAATAATAAAACTTTCAGAAGATACAAAAGAAGGAATAGATAAAATTAATAATATAATTTCTAGTATTATAAATAATAGTAACAATGTAGAAAAAAGTATAAAAGATAGTGAAGAAAACATAGCTAAAGGAAATAAAGTGTTTTTAGATATAAAGGAATCTTTTAATTCAATTGGTTCACAAAATAAAAATATTTTAGATGAATTTAATACTATGATTCAAGAAATAACATTAATTAGTGATAACACAAATAGCAACTTGGAGCTTTCAAAGAAAATAAATGAAATATCTGTCAATGTAACACAAAGTACTGAAGATTCTGTGGCAGTTACTGAAGAAGAATTAGCAGAATTTCAACACATTAATGAAGAAGTAATGAAGCTAAGAGGCTTATCTGATAAAATAAGAAACTTAGTAAAAAAAGTTGATTCTGATATTTTGCCTGTTGAACAAAATCCTTCAAAACCTTTAAAGATTGCTGCTATAATACCTTCCTTTGGGCAAGTTTGGGACATAATTAACTTAGGAGCTATATATGGTAAAAAAATACTTGAAGCAAAGAATACTACTGTAGATATATTATCCTATAATGAATTTTCAGAAGACATTTATGGTGATAAAATTGAGGATTGCATAAAAAACTCATATGATGGAATTATTGCTCCCGGATTTCATGAAAATAAGCTTGATGAAGCTGTAAAGAGAAAGATTCCAATAATGATTTATGATATAGATATTAGTAATAGAGATAAATGCATAGGTTATGTGGGACAAAATTCCTATGAATCTGGAAAAGCTTCCGCAATGAAGATGATACAATATCTAAAAGGAAAAGGAAATATACTGATATTAGCGCCAAGTATGTTTCTGCCAATAATGGAGGAAAGAAAAAAAGGATTTTTTGATGTAATAAATAATTATAAAAAGATTAACATAAAAGATTCCTTGGAAATACCATTCGACGATGATGGAACATACAAAACTGTAAAGAGTTATCTTGAGAAAAATAATGATATTGATGGTATTTTTAATCTTACAGGAGGGATACTTGGGCAGCTTCGTGCATTAGAAGAACTAAAATTAGAAAAGAAAATAAAATCTATAGTTTATGATACTACAAAAGAAACATTTGAGTATATAAAAAATGGAAGTATTACATGTGCAATTGGACAAGATCCGTTTAAGGAAGGCTATGATTCTGTAATATATCTTTATAACTATTTAGTTAATGGAGTAAAACCAAAAGCAGAAGAAACTTATACTAAAATTCAAATTGTTGATAAAAATAATGTGAAAAATTTTTTAGATTAGGGGTATATACTAAAAAGATTTGAAAGGAATAAAAATGGCTAATATAATAAATTTATCTTTGCAACAATTAATATATATAATTTTGGCTGGCTTTCTAATTGGATTTTCTAAAACAGGGATTAGTTCATTTATGATGCCAGTAATTCCGATAATAGCAGGTATATTTGGAGGAAAAGAATCTACAGGGATAGTTTTACCTATGCTTATAGTAGGTGATATAATCGCAATAAAATACTACAATAGACATGCAAATTGGGGAGATATAAAAAAGCTATTGCCATGGACGCTAATTGGATTAATAATAGCAGCTATATTTGGTAACTATATAAATGAAAATCAGTTTAAAGTAGTTTTGTGTGGCTCAGTTATATTGTGTTTAGCCATTTTAATTTATTTCGAATATAAAAAGCAAAATGTTAGTATTCCTAAAAATGCTTTTCTTTATGCAATAACTGGAATAGTGTGTGGATTTACTTCCATGATAGGTAATGCTGCTGGACCAATTTTTAGTGTATATTTATTGGCAAAAGGTTTTAAGAAAAATAACTTTATGGGCACTACGGCATGGTTCTTCTTTATAGTTAATTTAATAAAAGTACCAATTCAAATTATATTTTGGAACAATATTACCATTAAGTCTGGTATAACTACATTGATTGGTATTCCATCAATTATAGTTGGAGCAATTTTAGGAGTAATATTAATAAAAAAGCTTGATGAAAAGTTGTTCCATAAAATTATTTTGATTGTAACAGGACTAGCAGCAATAAAGTTGTTAATTTAAAAATATTTATTAAAATACCGTAAAAAATACGGTATTTTCCGTTTTTACAAAAAATAAACAGTGAAAATAATGTTGAGTATATATAAATGAATATTTATAGTAATCTTAAAATCTATTATAATATATAAAAACGTATTTTTTCTAAAAGGTGATGAAATGAATGAATGATGTAAATATTAAAAATGAAAGCTTAGACATACCAGTAGCAATTTTTTTAAATAAAGTAAAAAAAATTTCACAAAAGGTAAAAAACAATGTAGGAATGATGTTTATTTTAAAGGGTAATACAGACGTAGCTATAAATAATCAACAGTTTTGCCTTAAAGAAAACGATGTGTTATTGATAAATAACGGAGATGTTTACGAATTGTGTTCAAATGAAGATAATTTAGTATTATCCATTGAAATAGAAAATGATTTTTGGGATGAAACAACAAAAAAAGAACAAAAATTGATTTTATGCAATTCATCAATAAATAAAAATAAAAATTATGATGAAATAAGAAAAATAATGGCAAAAATCATGTATGAATATTCAAATAGGGAATATGGTTATAAATTAAAGATAATGTCTTTGTTGTACGATTTAATATATTTATTAAATTTAAATTTTACTATTGAAGAAAATAATAAGCTTCAGGATATAAATATTAAAGATAGTAAGTATTCACAACGAATAAACAATATAGTTACATATATAAAGCAAAATTATTATCAGCAGATATCGCTCCAGGATGTAGCGGATTCAGAATTTTTGACTCCTGAATATTTATCAAAATTTTTTAGGGTTCATCTAGGTATGACTTTTTCAAAATATCTAAATGAATTTCGACTTTCACAGGCGGTTAAAGAACTTTTAAGAACTGATAACTCGGTAACTAAAGTAGCTATGAATAATGGATTTCCTAATTTAGTTTCTTTCAATAAAATATTTAGAGAAGTGTATGACACTACACCTGCAGACTATAGGAGTCAAGTAAGAAAAAAGCAAGCTTACAGTGAAAAAATAGAAGAAAAAATAGAAGAAGATATAATAAGGATTGATTATAATATAGCACTAGAAAAATTAACACAATATGTTGATAAAGATGTTAATGTGAAGGAAAATAATAAAGAATATAATGTTTTGGAAGTTGCGGCAGAAGCAAAGGAAGAAAAATTGTTATACCATTCCTGGAAAAACTTAATAAATTTAGGGTATGCACAAGATGGATTAAGATCAGATCTTCAGCAGCATTTAACAGATGTACAAAAAAGAATAAAATTTAAGTATGCTAGATTTCAAGGAATATTTAGTGATGAAATGCTTAGTTATGGTGATGAATCTGCAAATGAAAAAAATTATAATTTTACGAAAATAGATAAACTTATAGACTTTTTATATAGCATAAACTTAAAGCCTTTTATCGAACTCGGGAACAAAGCAAAGCTTCTAAATCGTGATTATGCAGATGTAATGTATTTTAGAAATTCATCTAAGGGTCAGAGAAATAATAAAGAAACCTTAATACTATTAGAGAAGTTTATCGTTCATTGCATAAATAGATATGGATTAGATGAAGTTTCACAGTGGTATTTTGAAGTTTGGAAAAAGGGTGATAATGACTATGTTATTTGGAATGGAGATTTTGAAAAATATATTAATAAATTTAAGAGTTATTATAATTTAATAAAAAAAATAGTTCCAAATGCAAAAGTTGGCGGTCCAGGCTTTAATCCTGAAGTAAATATGAAATTGTTTTCAAAGTTTTTAAATGAAATGGTAAAGACAGAAACAAAAATCGACTTTATTTCTGTCTCATTATATAACTATGAGTTAATTGAAGATAGCAAAATAAATAAAAGTAATGCTAAATTTAATAGTTCATTCAAAAGTGAAAACTTAGACTATTACCCACCACTATTATCATCTACCGATAGAAATTATTCTAAGGTAAAACTTGATAAGATAAAAAAACTTATAAAGCAATCCAATTTAGCCATTAAAGAAATCCATGTAACAGAATATAATTCTAGTATTTCACATCGTCATCCAGCAAATGATACAACTTTTAAAGCTGCCTTTATCGTTAAAAATATTGTGGATAATTTAGATGAAGTGGAAAGCTTTGGATATTGGTTTTGTTCAGATATTTCTGGAGAGTTAAAGGATTCTAAAGATTTATTATATGGAGATATGGGGATAATAAGTACAAATGGCATATATAAACCGGGGTTCTTTGCTTATGAAATGTTATCAAGGCTTGGAGAGTATTTGATTCAAAAAGGAAATGGATATATTATAACAAAAAAATCGGCATATAATTATGCTGTTATCGCATATAATTATAAGCACTTTAATGATTTTTATTGTTTAAATGGTGAGGCATCAATAAGCACTTTAGATGAATATTACAGTATTTATGAAGATCAAAAGGATTTAAATATAAAAATAAGTTTGAAAGGTGTAAATAACGGACGATATAGAATTAAAAAGTATATTCTAAATAGAAATCATGGAAGTATTTTTGATGAGTGGCTAAAAATGAATGCAATAAAAAATATTAAAAAGGATGAAATAGAATACTTAAAACAAATTTGTATACCTAAGCAAACAGTTTTTTATGAGGAAGTTAATGAACAATTAAATTTAAATTGTATCCTTTCTCCTCATGAAGTTAATTTTTTTGACATTAGTTTTGAATATAGATAGGCATTAAGGTGATTAATATGATAAGTAATTCCATATTAGAAATAGAAATTTTAAAAGCTGTAGAAAAAAGAGAGCAAATAAATAAATATTTTAAGTTGATTTATGTTGTAAAAGGCGAAGTTAATGTAAAAATAGGCATAGAACAATATAAATTAAAAGAAAAAGATTTAATAGTAATAAATGAAAATGAAAGCCATAGTTTAAAAATAGAAGAAGATTCAATAATAATATCATATATTATATCAAACTTTGAAATTAGAAAGATTATTGCTGGAGATTTATTACCTTTTGAATGCAATTCAATAAAATATAATAATAAAGATTATTCTACTTTAAAAGATAAAATAATAAAAGTATTGGATAGTTATTTAAATAACGGGAGTAAAATAAAACTTTTAAGTTTAAAATTAGACTTAATAAATGAGCTTATAGAAAAATATTCAATGAAAAATGACGATGAAATTGTTTCCTATAATAAGAGTAAACACTTAGACAGATTAAATCAAATAATAACTTATATAGATATTAATTATAGAGAACCAATAACATTAAATAATATAGCAGAAAAGGAGTTTTTATCTGTTCCATATTTATCAAAGTTTATAAAAAATCAGCTTGGTGTAAATTTCACTGAATATTTAAATAGTGTGCGACTTAATTATGCAAAAGATGATTTGGTTAATTCGGATTTACCTATAACCAAAGTTGCTTTAGATAATGGATTTGCTTCTACATTTATATTTAACAAGTATTTCAAAAATATTTATAAAATCACACCAAGTGAATTTAGAAAAAAGTACAAGAAAGACAATTACAATAAAGTTTCAGAAATTAACAATGCGGATAAGGAAGTAAAACTATATATTAATGAAAAAGAATTAGATAGTAATATTATTTACGAAAAAAGCAATATTGATTTTAATAAAAGTGAAGTTATTAAAAAGAATTATAATAAGATTATAAACATAGGTTATGCAAATGATATATTACAGTCAGTTTTGCAACAGCATATAATTATGTTAAGACAGGAAATAAAGTTTGAATATGCTAGATTATGGGGCGTTTTTAACGAAGATATGGATATTCAAAGCGACGGGTTGAAATTTAATTTTTATAAAATAGATAAGGTTTTGGATTTTATTGTAGGTAATGGAATGAAGCCATTTATAGACTTGATGCCAAAGGCCAAAAAGATATCAAAAAGTCCAGAGGAAAATGTAAGTTATGAAATTGAAGTGATAAAATACAGAAGCTTAGAACAATGGCAACAATTAATGCATCAATTTATTGTCCATTGCATCAATAGATATGGTAAAGAAAATGTTGAGAAATGGTATTTTGAAATTTCTAGAAATGAAAATATTAAAGAAATTTTGAACTATAATAGTGAAGACTTAGCTTATTTTGATATGTTTAATATAATATATAAAAAAATAAAGGAAGTTTTGCCTTTTGTAAAGGTTGGTGGACCTGGTGGGAATTTTATAAAAACTAATGCAGCAGAATTTTTTTTGCAGTGGAAAAAATCAAAATACAAGCCTGATTTTATTTCTATATTTATTTACCCTTACGCAGTTACAAAACAGGATGGTAAAGAAGATGTTCATGCATCAGTACAAAATGATTATCTTACAAAGAAAATTGAGTCTATAAAGAATGATATTATTAATTCAGGATATGAAGTTGAAGAAATAATAATAACCGAATGGAATTCTACCATATCTAATCGAAATTATACTAATGATAGTTGTTTTAAATCAGCATATATTGTTAAAAATGTTATTGACAGTATTGGGAAAGTAGATATGTTAGGTTATTGCATGGTGTCTGATGTATTTGGAGAGTATAAAGATACAGATTTGTTTTTACAAGGTGGTAGTGGTCTTATAAATAACAATGGAATAAAAAAGCCATCATACTACTCATTTTTATTTTTAGATAAGCTAAGTGAAAATATAATAAAAAAAGGAAGTGATTTTATTCTAACTAAAAATGGAGAGGATTTTTATACTTTGCTTTGTTATAATTATAAAGCGCTTAACAGCGAATATTTATTATATTTAGAAAAAAGTACAGCAATAAATGAAGGTGGCTCGATTTATGAGGATGAAAAAAATTTAAAACTTGAAGTTTCTTTATCAAATATAAAAAATAGGATGTATAGAATCAAGAAATATACTTTGAACAAAAATCATGGAAGTATATTAAATGAATGGATAAAACTTAATTGTGAAAATCATTTAAATTCAGATGAAATCAATTATTTGAAAGCAATAAGTTCTCCTAAGTTAGAAATTGAATATATTGAAGTTATTAATAATTCAATACATATGACCTTAGAACTTATTCCACAGGAAGTCAAATTAGTAACCTTTGAAGTTGATTATAAGTAAATAACTTAGATTAGTAAAAAAAAGATTAAAATTAATAGTATGAATTTTAATCTTTTTTTTATTTGTTTAAAAATATCAGTTAAATAATATATATATTTTGAGTAAAAACAATAGATTAAATAAAACGGTTACAGCATTATAATTTAGTTAGTTAAATGATTTGATTAAAAGTTATGGAGGAAAAAAATATGGACCACAAAAAAGTAGCATCTGAAGTTTTGCTAAAAGTAGGTGGAAAAGAAAATATTAAAGAAGTAACTCATTGTGTAACTAGACTTAGATTTTCTTTAATAGATGAAAAAAAAGTTGATGATGCTGAGATTAAAAATATAGACGGAGTTATGGATTCGGTAAATAGAGGTGGTCAGTATCAAGTCATTATTGGAAATGAAGTGGGAAAGGTATACAGCGAACTAATAAAAGAAACTGGCAATTTAAATAATAATGAAAATAGTGACGAGAAACAAAAAGAAACAATTTCTCAAAAGGTCTTAGGCGTTATATTAGGAACTTTTATGCCATTAATACCTGTTATTGCTGGTGCAGGTATGCTAAAGATTTTATTGTCAATAATTAGTATGTTCAATTTGCTTCCACAAAGTAGCGGTGCATATAAATTATTATCAATAATGGCTGATTCTATTTATTATTTCTTACCGTTTTTTATAGCATATACATCAGCATTAAAATTTAAAGCAACTCCATTTTTAGCTATGATAATACCTTGTGTGCTATTGTATCCCAATTTTATAGCACAAACAAGTAATGGAAGTCAGCATATTAGCATTTTTGGCATTTCTATAGCCGCCATTTCGTATTCATCTAGTCTTGTGCCAGTAATGCTTGGTGTTTGGTTTATGTCATATGTTGAAAAATTTTCAGATAAGATAATTCCAAATGGACTAAAGATGTATTTTAAGCCGCTAGTAATAATTTTAATTACAATACCTTTAGTTGTTTTTGCAATAGGTCCAATTGGAGCAAATATAGAAGAGTATTTTATAAAGTTCGTTCAAATTATTGATAATAATGCTGGGTGGTTTGGAGTAGGTATTTTAGCAGCTACTTATCCACTTCTAGTATTAACAGGAATGCATAATGCAGTTTCAGGTTTCATTGTTTTAATAATTGTTGGACTACATTTTGATCCAATGTTAATACCATCAGCATTAGCTGCCAATACCGCACAAGCAGGAGCAGCCTTTGCGGTTGGACTTAGAACTAAAAATAAGAAAATAAGAAAAGAAGGGTTTTCTGCTACAGTTTCAGCACTTCTTGGTGTAACTGAGCCAGCTATGTTTGGAATAAATTTAAAGTTTAAAAGACCAATATATGCAGTAATAATCGGAGCAGGTATTGGTGGATGTTTAGCAGGAATGTTAAAGGTTACTGCATATGCATTTGTTAATCCAGCAGTAGTAACTCTACCAATATTCATTGGAAAAGACAAATTGTCCTTATTTTACGCAGTATTAGTTGCAGTAGTTTCCTTTGTAATTCCATTTGTATTAACGCTTATATTAGGCTTTAAGGATGAGAAAGAAGTTGTAATTCAAGATGCAGTATTAAATAATGCGGAAAAGTACATTGGTAGCCCTTTAGAAGGAATGATAAAAGAACTTAGTGAAGTTAATGATGAAGTGTTTTCTAAGGAATTAGCAGGAAAAGGAGTAGCTATCATTCCAAATAGTAATGAAGTAAAGTCACCTGTGGATGGCAAGGTAACTATGGTATTTCCAAGTAAGCATGCAATTGGAATAACATCAAATGATGGAGTAGAATTATTAATTCATATTGGAATCGATACGGTTAAGCTTAATGGAAGTCACTTTGAAGTATTTGTAAAAGTAGATGATGAAGTTAAAAAAGGTGATCTGATGGTAAAATTCCATAAAGATGCCATTGAAAAAGAGGGTTATGATACTACTACAATGCTTACAGTAAGTAATTCAAGTATATATAAAGATGTTATTAAAATAAAATCAGGAAACGTAAAATTTATGGAAGATATTTTAAAAATAATTTAGCAGGAGGTAAGGTATGGCAGTAAATGAATTTTCAGAAAACTTCCTTTGGGGAGCTGCAAGTGCAGCAAACCAAATTGAAGGCGGTTGGAATAAAGGGGGAAAAGGACCTTCGGTTTTAGATATTATTACAAATGAAAAAGATGGTTTTTTAAGATTAACAACACCAGAAATAGACATAGATAAATATTATTATCCTAGCCACGAAGCAAGTGACTTTTATCATAGATACAAGGAAGACATTAAAATGCTCTCAGAAATGAAGCTTAAGTGTTTAAGAGTATCAATAGCATGGTCTAGAATATTTCCAAACGGAGATGATGAAGTCCCAAACGAAGAAGGATTAAAATTTTATGATAATGTTTTTGAAGAATTAAAAAAGTATAATATTGAGCCTATAGTTACTATATCTCATTATGAGCCTCCACTAGCACTAGCAATTAACTATGGTGGATGGACAAATAGAAAACTAATAGATTTTTATATTAAATATTGTGAAACAATCTTCAATAGATACAAAAATAAAGTTAAGTATTGGATAACTTTTAATGAAATAAATTGCCTTATAGTTCCATTTGGAGCATTAACAGCCGGAGCACTACTTATTGATGAAGAAAAAAACACTGAAGAAGTAAGATTTCAAGCACTTCATCATCAATTTGTTGCCAGTGCACTAGCAGTAAATCTTGGACATAACATTAACTCTGAATTTAAAATAGGATGTATGATAGCCTACATGTGTGGATATCCAAGCACTTGCAATCCAAAGGATATAATAAAAGCTCAGCAGCATGATCAAATTAAAAATATGTTATGCTCAGATGTGCAGGTTCGAGGTGAATACCCTGGCTTTGCTAAGAGATACTTTAGAGATAATGGTATCAATATTTTAATCGAGGAAGAAGATTATGAAATCATAAAGAATGGTAAAGTAGATTTTTATTCATTAAGCTACTACATGACTAACTGTATTGGAGTTGACGAAACTAAAGATAAAACTTCTGGAAACTTAATTGTGGGCTTAAAAAATCCTTATTTAAAAGCAAGTGAATGGGGCTGGCAAATCGACCCTGATGGTCTAAGGTGGGTACTAAATAATGTGTATGATAGATACAAAATACCAATAATGATTGTTGAAAATGGATTAGGAGCAAGAGATGTGGTAACTGAAAATAAAACAGTAGAAGATGATTACAGAATTGAGTATTTGAGAAAACACATTGAACAAATGAAAGAAGCAATTGATGATGGCATTAACCTAATTGGTTACACTCCATGGAGTGCTATTGATTTAGTAAGTTTATCCGGGGGAGAGATGGAAAAGAGATACGGTTTCATTTATGTAGATAAAAATAATCAAGGTGAGGGTACATTAGAGAGAATTAAGAAAAAGTCATTTTATTGGTATAAAAAGGTTATAGAAAGCAATGGCAAAAGTTTAGAAAATCTTTAAAATAATTTAATTGGAGTGATAAAAAATGGCAGTAATAGATGTTAACTTTTTTTCAAATGCACTTGCAAGGCAGGTTTCGTACAAAGCAATTATACCAGCAGATGGGGCAATTTTTCCTGGTAGACCAGAAAAGGAAGTAAAACCTTTCAAGAGCTTATATTTATTACATGGTATATTTGGTGATTTTACCGATTGGTTAAACAAAAGTAGGATAGAGTTATATGCTGAGGAAAACAATATAGCTGTATTCATGCCTTCAGGTGAGAATGCATTTTATGTTGATAATGAAGCAAGGAGAAGTTATTTTGGAGAATATGTTGGAAATGAATTAATAAAAGAAACTCGAAAGATATTTCGATTATCAGATAAGAGAGAAGATACCTTTATAGCTGGACTTTCTATGGGTGGATTTGGAGCATTAAGAAATGGACTAAAATATTATAAAAATTTTGGTGCTATTGCAGCATTATCTTCTGCACTAATAATTGATTCAGCTGTAAATTCAAAAGAAGAAAATCCATTTGAATTTGATAGGCCAAGCTATTATAAAGAAATATTTGGTGATTTAACTAAATTGAAAGAAAGCGACAAAAACCCAGAAGAACTTATTAGAATAATTAAAAAAGAAAATGGAGTCATGCCTAGAATATATATGGCCTGCGGAACAGAGGATTCATTACTTAAGAATAATCATAATTTTAGAGATTTTCTAGTGGCAGAGGGAGTAGATCACACTTATGAAGAAGGACCTGGAGTACATGATTGGAAGTTTTGGGATGAGTATATAGAGAAGGCTATTAAATGGATATTAAATAAATAAGTATATTAAAATACAATTTTGTTCATGGGCGAGACAGCAGTTATCGCCCACTCATAATAAGCTGGGAGGGGAGTCAGCTGATAAAAATTTTATTTGAGAGGAGATTGGGTTATGAAGGGAGGATAACTTTTTAATAAATAAAGGCATAATTTTATTATTCGTGTAAACGTTTTTCTAAATCAATATATTAAACAGGGGGAAAATAAAAATGGAAAATAAACAAGAACAAAAGACACCACTAGTAATGTTAGTAATATTGGCATCATTTATTTTATTTACAACACTTCCATCTATAGTTTTAGTAAATGCAGGATTAATACAATTTAAAATAGTTGAATTAGTAGGACCTCAAAATGTTACTGCAATGTACAGTTTAGCAGCTGGTATAAGTGGTGTAGCAGTGGTAATAATGAATCCTTTTGGTGGGTTTTTAGCAGATAGAACTAAAGCAAAGTTTGGTAGAAGAAGAACATGGATAGTTTTAGGTACAGTACTTGGTGGTTTATCAATGCTTCTTATTGCACATGCTCCATCATTACCAGTACTAATTATAGCATATATTTTAATGCAATTTTTCTATGGAATGGTATTTTTATCATGTTATGCAATGGTTCCAGAACAAATCGAACCAGAGAAATTTGGTAAAGTATCAGGAATATTTGGAGCAGTAGGACCACTTGGAATTATGGTTGGCTTTATGCTTGAAGGACCATTTGCAAATGTACCTGTTGAGCAAAAAATAATAGTAATAGCTGGGATTCAATTTATAGTAAGCATACTATCAGTATTGCTACTTAAGGATAATCCATACGAAGGAAAAACTAATGAAAATAAGAAATTTGCAATAAATATTAAAAAGATTTACCCAAGTGTAAAAAAATATCCGAATTTTACATGGGCATTATTTACTAAGCTATTTATGTCAATGGCAAATTCAAGTTTAAATATAATGAGTATATTTTATTTGACAAGATTCCACATGAACCAAGCAGGAGTTATGCAAATGAACTCTAGAACTTCTTTAGCAATTGTTTTATTGATGATTGCTGGTGTTGTAGGAGGATTTTTATCAGATAAAATAAGGAAACAAAAGATATTTGTAATCGGTTCCTCGTTGTTTTCGGGAATATGCCTAATAGGCTTTGCGTTTACTAATAGTTTAGATTTTGTAGTAATTGCAACCTTTGCTTTCAATTTCTCATATGGATTATTTGGAGCAGTTGATAATGCACTTGTAAACAGAGTACTACCTTCAAAAGAAGATACAGGTAAGGATATAGCTATAATAAATACAACAACACAATTAGGTTCAGCAATAGTTAGCTTTGCAACACCTACACTTTTAGCAATTGGAGTATCAACAATTGGAGGAGATGGATATCAAATGTACTTTATTGCAGTAGCAATAACTACAGTATTGGCAGCTTTAACAGTACTTCCAATTCCTGAACTTGGTGCTAAAGAAGTTAGTGCAGAAAAAGAAATTGCTGCTGAATAACTTATAATTAATAGTTCGATTTTTAAGCATTTATAATAAAATCTCAATTAGCAATTAAAAAGCTAATTGAGATTTTATTTGATAAATTGGAGTGGATAAAATATCCAAATTTTTATTAGACAATTGAAAGTGATCATTGTGTACGCCCATCAACAATAACAACAGCAGTATATCAAGGTTATCATGCTGCTATTGATATATAAAATAAATTAGAGGTGTGAATAATTATGAATAAAAGTAGCAAAAAAGATTATGAGATTAGAATAGATGAACTCATTTACAAAATGACATTAGCTGAGAAGATAGGACAAGTTGTACAATTATCCCCATCACTTTTTGGTGCATTTGGATTGACACCAGATGAACTTATTGAAAAACTGGTTATTGGTGAAATTTCTCCAGAAGAGTTTGAAAAAATAGATAGAAATTATCACGAAGATGAAATTAGACAAGGTTTAATAGGAGCTATGGGAGGGGTAATAGGAGCTGAGAAGTCTAACGAATTACAAAAAATTGCTGTTGAAGAGTCAAGACTTGGAATTCCAATATTATTTGGATTAGATGTTATACATGGTTTTAGAACTGTATTTCCTATTCCATTAGCAGAAGCTTGTAGCTGGGAACCAGAGCTTATGAGGGAAACTGCTAGAATAGCAGCTAAAGAGGCATCTGCGGCAGGAATACATTGGACTTTTGCTCCAATGCTTGATGTTTCAAGGGATGCAAGATGGGGAAGAGTAGCAGAAGGTGCTGGTGAGGATACTTTTCTTGCAAGTATTATAGCAGCATCAAGAGTTAAGGGTTTTCAAGGAGAAGATTTATCAAGTGATGAGAGTATTCTAGCATGTGCAAAACATTATGTAGCTTATGGTGCACCAGTAGGAGGTAGAGATTACAATACTGTAGATATGTCACTTCAAGCTTTACACGATATTTATTTACCTCCATTTGAAGCAGCTGTTCAAGCTGGAGTAGCTACAGTTATGAGTGCCTTTAATGATATAAACGGTGTTCCATGTACCACTAATAAATATTTATTAACAGATGTTTTAAGAGGTATGTATGGATTCGATGGATTTGTTGTTAGTGACGCAAATTCGGTAGCAGAATGTGCTATTCATGGATATGCAGAAGCTAGAAAAGAAGCAAGTAAAAAGGCAATTGAAGCTGGACTTGATATGGACATGAGTAAAGGAACCTTTGCAGAGGATTTACCAAGCCAATTGGAAGACGGAACAATTTCAGAAGAAGTATTAAACGAAGCTGTGAGAAGAATTTTAAGAGTCAAGTTCAAAATGGGCTTATTTGACAATCCATATAGGACTGATAAAGACAAAGAAGAAAAAGTTATTCTTTGTAATGAACATTTAAAGGTTGCACGAGATATGGCACGTCGTTCCATTGTATTACTAAAAAATGAAAATGAAATGTTACCATTAAAGAAAAATTTAAAGAAGATTGCTGTAGTTGGTCCACTAGCTGATAATGGTACTGATATGCTTGGAACTTGGGCTATTGTTGGTAGAAGTGAGGATGTAGTAACTATACTTTCGGGTATAAAGGAAGCGGTAGATAGTGATACAGAAGTAGTATATTCTAAAGGCTGTGAAATTGAAGGAGATAAAGAAGAAATAAAAAAGACAATAGAAGATGCAAGTGACAGCGACGTTATTATAGCAGTTGTTGGTGAAAGTTCTGAAATGAGTGGTGAAGCAGCTAGTAGAATTGATATCAATTTGCCAGGAAAACAGTTAGAGCTATTAAAGGAACTTCATAAAACTGGTAAACCTTTAGTTGTAGTTTTAGTTAATGGCAGACCATTATCTATCCCTTGGATTTCTGAAAATGCTACAGCTATTGTAGAGTCATGGCAACTTGGAGTTCAAAGCGGAAATGCAATTGCAGATGTTTTATTTGGAGATTACAATCCTAGTGGTAAATTAGTTTCTACATTTCCATATTCAGTAGGACAAGTACCGATATATTATAATCATCCAATGACAGGAAGACCAGCAGGTAAAATTAAATTTACTTCAAAATATATTGATGGACCAGCTGAACCACTATATCCATTTGGCTTTGGTTTGAGTTATACAAATTTTGAATATTCAAATATGTCCTTATCAGCTAACAAAGTTACAAAAGACTCTAAATTAAAAGTTAGTGTAGATGTTAAAAATACAGGAAAGGTTCAAGGTGAAGAAATTGTCCAATTATATGTGTATGATGTAGTTGCTAGTAGAGTAAGACCAGTTAAAGAGTTAAAAGGATTTAAAAAAATAATGCTTAAACCAGGTCAATTAGAAACTGTTAGTATAGAACTTGATATAAACACACTAGGATTCCATGATGAAAATATGAATTATGTTGTTGAGGAAGGATTGTTCAAAATATATGTTGGACCAAATTCGAGAGAAGGCCTTGAAGAAGAGTTTTATGTTATATAGTGATTTTAAGAAAAATATTTGATATATAATATACTTTATAAAAGATATTAATATTTATGATTAAAATATTAATTTTTTTGAAAAGGTTTATGGAAAATCAAATAATTAAACAATATTACAACTATAACAGAATAATTTAAAGAATGCGTTTACATATGTTAAAAGGTAAAATAAAGTTATGATAAAAATATAAAATAATTATCTAAAATTACAGATGTTTATATTATTTAATGAAGAGAGGTATTAGAAATGAAAAAACTAAAAATTGGTTTTATTGGCTGTGGTGGAATAGCAAATGGAAAGCACTTTCCAGCATTATCAAAATTAACAGATAAAGTTGAACTTGTTGCATTTTGCGACATAGTAGAAGAAAGAGCAATTGAGGCATCAAAAAAATATGGAACATCAGATGCAAAGGTATATACTGACTACAAGGAACTACTTAAAGATGAAAGCATCGATGTTATCCATGTACTAACACCAAATGTGTCTCACTCAGAAATTACAGTAGCTTCACTTGAAGCAGGCAAACATGTAATGTGTGAAAAGCCAATGGCAATCAATTATGAAGAAGCTAAAAAAATGCTTGATGCTGCTAAGCGTACAGGTAAGAAATTAACAATAGGATATCAAAATCGTTTCCGTTCAGATTCACTAGAAACTAAAGCTGCTTGCGAAAACGGAGAGCTTGGAGATGTTTACATGGCAAAAGCACATGCTATTAGACGTCGTGGTGTTCCAACTTGGGGAGTATTCCCAGATAAATCAAAACAAGGTGGAGGTCCATTAATAGATATCGGAACTCATGCTTTAGATTTAACTTTGTGGTTTATGAATAACTACAAGCCTAAAGCTGTATTTGGTTCTGTATTCCAAAAGTTAGGTACTATGGAAAAAGGACCAGAAGGAAATATGTTTGGACCATGGGATCCAAAAACTTACGAGGTTGAAGACTCAGCTTTCGGATTCATAAAGATGGAAAATGGAGCAACAATTTATTTAGAAGCTGCATGGGCATTAAATATGATAAATCCAAAAGAAGCTCAAGTTACACTTTGTGGAACTGAAGGTGGAGCAGAAATGTTTGGTTTAGCATTTGCAGATCAAGGTTATGTTGTATTTAATAAAGCTGCACATGGTAAGTTAGTTCAATCTCAACCTTCTGATGCAGGTGGAGTATTTGGTTTTGAAGGTGCAGGTCAATTAGAACAAAGGGATGCAGAAGCAATTCAATGGATAGATGCAATATTAAATGATACAGAACCACTTGTAAAACCAGAACAGGCAATTGTTGTAACACAAATACTTGAAGCAATATATAAATCAGCTGAGACTGGTAAAGTAATAGAGCTTTAGTAAAAATTAATTTTGTTTATAAATACAAAAAATCAGGTAGTATAAGATACCTGATTTTTTTGTATTTATAAACAAAAAAGATAAAATATTGATGTTTAAAAATAATATTATTTAAAATTTTTATTATAAAAACATTATTATATTAAAATATGAAATAAAAACAGATAAGAGAAAGGATGTATTTGCATCTGTAAACGATTAAAATTATAAACAAGTTATTGAAAGGAGAATATAAAGTCCAAAATTAATTTATGAGGATGGTGGTATAAAAAATAATAAGTTTGTTCAATTTAGAGTTTTATTTTTTTAACAAATTTCTGTGATATATACGAATAATGTCATAATGGTAATATTGGAATTATAACAATTTATTTTTGAATTAAATAGGAGGACTAAAGTTATGGTAAATGAAGTAAGCAAAGGAAATAAAGAAAAAACAGGTTTCAAGCTTGCAGTAAGTTATAGTTTTGGAGAAGTTGCATCTAATTTAAGTTGGTACATGATAAATAGTTATCTTACATTATTTTATACAGATGTATTAGGTCTTGCAGCAACAGCAATTTCAGGAATTATGCTTTTTGCACGTGTATTTGATACGGTATTTGATCCTTTAATGGGAATGATTGCAGATAGAACAAATACAAGATGGGGAAAGTTTCGTCCGTATATAATGTTTGCCCCACCTTTTTTAGCTATATTTAACGTAATGACATTCACAGTGTTTCCAGTTACAGGAATGACTAAAATTGCTTTATGTTTCATTACTTATTTTTTCACTGGTATATTGTATAGTGTATGTAATGTATCATTTTCATCTTTGATAAATGTAATAGCAAAAGATTCAACAGTACGTATGAATATTCAAACTGTTCGTGGAACTGCATCATCTATTTGTTCAATCGTTTTAGCAGCAGTAGTTATGCCATCGATTTTGTATTTTGGACATAGCAATACTGCTAATGCAAAAGGATTTTTAATAACTAATATAATTCTTTCAGTATTATTGGTTATATTTTTCTGGTTATGTGCTGGAAACTGTAAAGAAAAATATGTAAATGAATTTCATTCTACAACTAATTCTGAAAAGAAAGGTTTTATTAAAAGTATAAAGTCTTTAGTAAAGAATGATCAATTGACATTGGTAATACTATGTGTTTTTCTTGGTGCAATTGCAATAACAGGTCGTATGAGTCTTTTAGCATATTATATAATTTATGTTGTTGGATCATACCAGGCTATAGCTTTAATATTTACAACAGTAACTGTTGCACAGTTAGTTGGTAATATGACAATACCTATAGGAACAAAGTATTTGGGTAAGAAAGGTTATATGATTGCTATAAATGTGCTTGCAATTATTGCATTTGTTATTTTATACTTCTTCCCAATTAACAATGTTACTTTCCTTTTAGTAATGTTCTTTTTATCAGGAATAGCAAATTGTGCAGCTACTATTTGTTTTGGAATGATTTCTGATGCTATAGAGTATGGTGATTGGAAAAATTCCGTTAGAGAAGAAGGATTAGCAACATCATTCTTAAGTTTATCAGTTAAATTAGCAACTGCAATTTGTGGATCTGTTGGTATATTATTAATAGCAGCTTCAGGTTATGTTCCAAATGCACAACAAACAGTGTCAGCAAAGAACGGAATAAGCTTTGTTGTAAATATAATTCCAGCAATCTGTATATTTGTATCATTAATTCCATTGTTCTTTTATAAATTAAATGATAAACGAGTAGCTGAAATTCGTACAGAACTTGATGAAAGAAAAGCTAAAGAAACAAATTAACATTAAAAAAATATAATTAATAAATATGTTGCATAATTAGAAAAAAATATAATTATGCAACTATTTTTTTGTGAAATTACATTTGAATATTTGTAATTAAATTAATATATAACATATAATTTTTAACTTATTTCCTCAAATATTCACAATCTATACTTATAAAAGCTTGTATTAAGAATAAAAATGAGTAAATAATTGAATGTGTTTAAATTATAAAAAAAGTAAAATAAATATGAGGTAAACAAAAGAGATATAATTTTATAGATTAAATGTAAATGATTACGAAAAGGAGGAAATAGTGATGAGTAATAATTTAATGAAAAAACCTAAAAGAGGAGTATCGCTATACAGTTACAATGGAGATTATGGGGTTTCAATGAGTCTAGAAGATATGTTTGAAGAAATGAATGATATGGGTGCTAGGGGCTTAGAAATTTTGGCAAACTCTCATATTGAAGGGTATCCAAATCCTAGCGAAGAATGGCTTGAAAATTGGGATAGGCTTATTAAAAAGTATGATATTGTACCAGTTGAATATGGACATTGGGTAGATTCACGTTTATATAAAGGTAGAGAACTAACCTCTGAAGAATCAGTTGCTATGCTAGAACGTGATTTTAAGCTTGCTAACAGATTAGGCTTTAAAATTCTTAGAACTAAACTTGGTGTAATTGATGATGATTTAACTCCTGTAGAAAATTGGAGAGAATTTATAAAAATGGCACTTCCTTTAGCTGAAAAATATGATGTACGTATGTGCCCAGAAATTCATGCACCAACGCTTTTGAACTCTAAAATGGTTAAGGAATATGTAGAATTCATTAAGGAAACAGATACTAAATATTTTGGCTTAAACATTGATTTTGGTGTATTCCAGACAAGTGCCTTAGATGCTAGTGAATATGGTCCTGGAGACTGGGTGATGCCTCTAGGAGGCCACAGTGAAGTTGAAGAGATTGTGCCACTACTTCCATATGTATATTGCACACATGCAAAATTTATAAAGGTATCAGAGGATTATGTAGAAGTTACAACTCCATATGAAAAAATAATAAATACTTTAATTGAAAATCAGTGGGATGGATATATGCTAAGTGAATATGAAGGTCCATTTGCAAAGAAGGCAGGATATCCATCTATACAAATAAGAAGACAGCATATTATGATGAAAAAATTGCTTGGCGAATAGAGAAAGGAGAATATATATGTTAGATAGAGAGTGCATACAATCAAGAGGTTTTAGAAATGTAGAGATTAACGGTGAAATTTGCGGATTTCAATTAAAGATTAGATCTTTATATTATAGAGGAGTTTGGTTATCACAACTTCGACCTGCTACTGTTAAAGTGGATGGTGAAACTTTTTCAGGTGATCAAATTACTTGGACAATAAGTGGAGTAACATATGAGCAAGATGAAATGCTTAAACTAGGTGACGTTTTCTGGGGACTTTTAGAACCAGCAACACTTACAGTTAAAAAAGCTGGTGGACTAAAGGTAGGTTCACATGAAATTGAAGTTAAATATGAATATAGTTCTTCATATTTTCCGCCAGCAATGGATACATTGCTTAGTAGCACACCACATACAAGAACTTTAACTATAGTTCAGTAATCGATTGTATATATTAATGAGGCTGTCAAATATTAGATAGCTTCATTTTTTATTTCTTTATGAGAAATATTAAAAATTTAATTCGAAATTTTAACCAAAATATATTAAAGAGTATGAAAAGAATTTAATTGATAACATTTTTTATATAAAAGAACAATTTAAAGAATGCGTTTACATATCTAATTTGCTAAAATTGTATTATCAAAATGATGCAAACTTATTTTATAAGGAGAGGATATAAATGAAATTAGGATTAAATAGTGCTATTTTAGGAGATTTAAGCTTTGAACAACTAGTTGATTTTGCTGCTGAAAATGACTTAGAATGTTTGGAAGTTTGCTGTTGGCCTAAAGGTAAAGCAGAAAGAAGATACGCAGGTGTATCACATATAGATATTTCAGATTTAGATGAAGAAAAAGTTAAATATATCAAAAATTATTGCAAAACAAAGAATGTTGATATATCAGCATTAGCATATTACCCAAATACGTTAGATGAAGATTTAGAAAAAAGAAATGTGTATGTAAAGCACCTTTATAATCTTATAGATGCAAGCAGCAAGCTTGGCGTTAATATGGTAACTACATTTTTAGGAAGGGTTCCAAGTAAGACTGTAGAAGAAAATTTAGAAATAGTAAAAGAAGTTTGGCCTCCAATAATTAAATATGCTGAAGAAAAGGGAGTAAAAATAGCAATAGAAAATTGTCCAATGCTATTTACAAATGATGAATGGCCAGGTGGACAAAATCTTATGACTACACCAGCTATTTGGAGAGAAGTATTTAAAATACTAGACAGCGATAACTTTGGAATAAATTACGACCCATCCCATTTTGTATGGCAACAAATCGATTATATTAAACCGATATATGAGTTTAAAAATAAAATTTTCCATGTACATTATAAAGATATTAAAATATTTAAGGACAAACTAGATGATGTTGGTATAATGGCAACACCTTTAAAATATATGTCACCAAAGCTTCCTGGTCTTGGAGATATTGATTGGGGGAAATATGTTTCTGCATTAACAGATATCGGTTATAAAGGCTATACATGCATAGAAATCGAAGATAAAGCTTTTGAAGGAACTATTGAAGATTCTAAAAAGTCAGTAATTCAAACTACTAGATATTTAAGAAATTTTGTAATTTAAGGAGATGTAAAAAGATGAGTGTTAAATTTGGAATAATAGGTTTTGGATTCATGGGACATATACATGAACAAATGTTGAATTCATTAAAAAATGCTGAGCTTCTTGCAATTTGCGATATTGATGAGGAGAAAATGAAAGATTCTACTTCAAAAGGAATCTTAAAAACTAGTAATATAGATGAACTTTTGAATATTAAGGAAATAGATACAGTAATAATTTCTGTTAGCAACCATGTTCATAAGGAAGTTGTAACAAAAGCAGCAAAGAAAGGTAAAAATATTATTTGTGAAAAGCCAGCTGCTATGACTGTTAAAGAATTTGATGAAATGGTAGTAGAAGTTAAAAATGCAGGAGTGAAATTTACTGTTCATCAACAACGTAGATTTGATGAAGATTTTAGAACTGCAAAACAAGTATTTGATGAGAAATCTTTAGGAAATGTTTATACAATTCAGTCTATGCTTTATGGAATAAACGGAAATATGCACGATTGGCATGTTTATAAAAAATACGGCGGCGGTATGTTGTATGACTGGGGTGTTCATTTAATAGACCAAATGCTATTTATGGTTGATAGCAAAATCAAGACCATTTATGCAGATTTAAGAAATGTTATAAATGAAGAAGTAGATGATTATTTCAAAATATGGTTAAGATTTGAGAATGGCATAACTGGAGAAATCGAACTTGGAACATATTTCTTAGCTGATAAGCCAAAGTGGTTTGAAAGACATTGGTTTATAGGCGGAGATAAGGGAAGCATGTACTGTGATGGTTTTGAACCTGAAGGTAAAATAGCAAGAACAACAAGACTTTTAACAAATGTTCCAGGAAAAACAACTATGACAGCATCTGGACCTACCCGTTCCTTTGGACCACCTCCAGAAGGAGTTTTAATTACAGAGGAATTACCAAAGGTTAACTTTGAGCATGTTATGTTTTTCGAAAATTATATAAATGCAATAGAAGGAAAAGAAGAGCTTTTAGTTAAAATACCAGAGGTTAGAAGAGTACTTGCTGTTATGGAAGCTGTTAGAGAGTCAGCTAAAACAGGAAAATCCATCGATTTTGAATAAAAAAATTTAATAACATAAAGGAAGTATAATAATGTCTAAAAAGAAAGTATTAGGAATATCGTTTGGAAGAAAAATGAGCAACACTGAAGTAATGATAAAAACTGCATTAATGGAATGTGAGAAGGCTGGCAATGAGGTCAAATTTATTCGTGCAGATGATTTAAATATTCAAGATTGTACAGGATGTATTGCTTGTGTTGTAGGATTACTTCAAGGTGCCAGTGGGAAATGCGTTATAAAGGATGATATGCATATAATTGATGAAGCTTTGATGGAATGTGATGCTGTTATAGTTGGTTCACCAACATACGTTTTAGCTCCTACTGGAAGATTTAAAACTGTATGCGATAGATTGGGACCATCTCATGATGTAGCCTTTAGAACAGAAGCTAAGAAAGCTGGAATAGAAAGAGGAGGAAAACCAGAACAGCTTCCAGATGAAAGATCCTTTAAAAAGAGAATTGGTGCGCTTATAACTGTTGGTGGAGCAATGACGCAAAACTGGTTGTCATTTGCTATGCCTTCTATGTATGAGTTTACAATTTCAATGGGAACAAGTGTAGTTGATAAATATGAATATTTTGGTGCAATGGCACATGAACACGTAGTTGGAAATAAAGAAGTAATGGATCGTATGGTAGTAATGGGACAAAATATTGCAGAAGCTTTAAAGTGTGAAGACGATACAGAACTTACAAAATGGAGAGGTAACGATGAAGGCATTTGTCCAGTTTGTCATTGTGATATGCTTACAGTATTGCATAAGGAAAACAAAGTTGAATGTCCGGTTTGCGGAATTAGCGGTGATTTGGCATTAGTAGATGGTAAAATTAAAGTTAACTTTAGTGAGGCAGAAAAGAATCGTTCAAGACTATTTTATGCTGGAAAGCTTGAACATCAAGTTGAAATTTCTACAAAAGCAGTAGGACCCGGACAAATCCCAAATAAAAAAGAACTACTTGAAAAATATCTTGGATATGGCGAGTAGATAAGAAGTAAAAAAGGAACATTGATTTGTTCCTTTTTTATTGTGCATTTTTTATATATTCATCAATTGCAAAAGACAGTTCCAGTAAAAACATAGCTTTGCTATCAGTTATAGATAGATTAAATAAATCTTCTATCTTTTTTATTCTATAAAAAAAGGTGCTCCTATGAATATGTAATATTTCAGAAGTTTTTGTGGCATTTCGATTATTTTTTAAAAAAGACTTTAATGTTAAAACTAGTTCAGTATTATAATCCTTATCATATTGTTTTAAAAGAGCAACCTCGTAAAGCACATAAGATCGAAGCTCATTAATTGTACAATTATCCAGTATATTATATAGCATCATATCTGAGGTCTCAAAAAGTGTTTTGTCAGGAAAGTAAAGTTTTCCAGTGGCAAGTGTTTTGAAAGCTTGTTTACAATAGATGTCAGCTTCTAAAGGATTTGTGAAGTTTTGGCTAATGGAAGCCTTTACGTTATTTCTATATAAAAAATTGATTAATTCTAAGTATTTTTTATCTTTAATCTTAAATGGTATATCTTGAGAAATTAAAAGTACAATATTTTCTTTGTAAACTAAGGACATCATATTTGGATAAACTATCCTTAACTGATCCATTTGCTTCCTATTAAACAAAGCGTTATCAGTGGAATCATCGCATGAAATGGCTATGATGCAAATATATTTATAAATATTTTTTTCTAAAATATGTAATTTTGAATATAAAGTTTCTAAAGTTTCAAATTTTCCTTCCAATAAATCAGTTAGAAAATATTCATATTGAAGTCCGGTTTTATTTACAAAGTAATCGTGTTTTTGCATTTCGATGGATATAACTTGTGAAATTACAGTTGCTAGCTTTAGTTCATCCTCTGTAGGTTTACAATTATCATAACAAATACCAATATGTCCTACAACTATATTTTTAATTCTAATCGCACAAAATACCCATATATTATTTGGATGATCAGGGGTAGTAGTATAAAATGCTGTTGAATGGCTATATATATTTTCTATTAATTTATATTTTTTCATACTTTCTATTTCTAAGGGATCTAAATAAACCATATCTTTGCTAAATTTTATTCCATAGGTCATATTTTTACTAAGTGAAGAAGCGGCAGTGATGTTATAAGTAGAATCACACACAAAAATTGGCTTTTTATAATATTGCTCAGCTATGGAAAGAATATCTTTTATTCCATTACCAAGGTTTAGGCATTCATATAGTGCTAATTTATATTTTAAAAGATTTGAATCCTCGTTTCCATTTGTCGTATTCATATTTATAACCTCCCTATTTTAATATAAGTATATATACTTGTATATAAGTTATCATCAATATTTTGTTGAAATAAACGTTTTCAAAATGAGACGTTTTTTTCAACATTTGTCGGAAGAAACATAATAATTGTGATGATATACTAACGTCATAATAACATATTGTGTTTGTATGGAGCAATAAAATTAATGGAGGTTAAAGAATATGAAGAAAATAGAAACAGACGTAATAGTAGTTGCAGCTGGACTTTCAGGACTTGCTGCTGCTATTTCTGCAGCTGAAAATGGAGCAAAAGTAACTGTATTTGAAAAATCAAATACAACTGGCGGAGCAGCAAATATGGGTATGGGACCACTAGGTGTAGGTTCTCCGATTCAAAAAAATCAGATGGTTTCACTAACTCCAGGAGAAGCTTTTAGAAAGCATATGTATTTTACTCATTATAGAGTTGATGCTAGACTAGTTCGTGATTATTATTTTAAATCTGGAGAAACAATTGAATGGCTTATGGATATGGGGGTAGAATTTGTTGGTGTTCAAAGAGCTTTTAGTGCTCCTGAAAACACAAGAGCTTATTCTGATGGAGAATTCACATGGCATGTTGTAAAACCAGAAGGAGGCGGCATTCCAGGACCAAGAGCAGCAACTTCTATGACTAAAAAAATGACAGAAAGAGCTGTAGAACTAGGAGTAGAAATAATTTTTGAAACTCCAGTAAGTAAGATTATTACTGAAAACGGAGAAGCTGTTGGTGTAATAGCTAAAAATAAAGCTGGAGAAGAAATAGAAGCAAGAGCAAAAGCAGTAATACTTGCGACTGGAGGCTTTGGAGATAATCCAGAAATGATAAAAGAAGAGACAGGCTATGAGTTTGGTAAAACTATTTTTAATTTTGCTATACCTGGAATGAAGGGTGAAGGAATCAAAATGGCTTGGGAAGCTGGTGCTGGACATACCAATGCCAATATGGAGCTAATGTATCAATTACCAGATAATATGAATCATTTCATTTTAGATGGAGCATTTCGTCAGCCATGTTTATGGGTGAATAAACTTGGTCAAAGATTTATGCCAGAAGATCAAATAGCAAATACAACTTTTACAGGTAATGCAATTACTGCTCAACCAGGCAGCGTTGCTTATTCAATATTTGATAGTAAGATGTTAAAGAAATATAAGAAAAAAGGTCCAGATATAGTTTCTCACGTTCATCCACACGATTTATTTGATAATTTTGATGAAGAATGGGAAAGGGATCTTCAAAATGGTTATGAACCTATAGCACAAGGTGATAGTATTGAGGAATTAGCAAAAAATGCAGGAATTGATATTGAAGGTTTAGTTAATCAAGTGGAAGAATACAACGAAATGTGTGCTGAAGGCTTTGATGAAATATTCGAAAAAGATAGAAAATATATGCAGCCAATTGAAAAAGGGCCTTTTTATTGCTGCCGTCAAAATGTAGGAGCATATGGCTCTATAGGCGGAATTTTAATAAATCATAAGACCGAAGTTATGACAGAAGATTATAAAGTTATTCCTGGTTTATATGCTGTAGGTACAGATGCTTGTAATATTTTTGGAGACAGTTATCCATTCATATTATCGGGAAACACTATGGGCTTTTGTTTAAACAGCGGAAGAATAGCTGGAGAAAATGCAGCTGAAAAATTAAATGAGTTTTAATGAGTAAAAGAAAGAATTACGCACCTTTGGGGTTTGGGCGTGCCCATGGGATTCCCCTACAAACGTTTTGAGGTCTCAAGCTATAAAATGATTTAAAGTGAAACGCATTTATTTTTTAATTGACATTTGACAATGGACAATTAACAATGATGGTGGATTTTCCTACGCTTAGCTACGGAAAATCTTTAAATAATTATATTGCCTAAAGGCAATAAATTTCGTATGGTTTTGCTATGCAAAACCTAAAAATAATAATTTGCAGTTTTTCTGACTGAAAGGAAGAAAAACATCCTTCATTGTCAATTCTCAATCGTCCATTGTCAATTAAAATATTCTGCGGTTAACTTTATAATGAATTTTAGAAGTAACTTGGTTCGTAATTTTATTTAATTTATCATAAGCTTTATTTTTTTTACCACATTTTGTGAAAAAAATAACTATTAAAAACACTAGGGGGATTAAAAGTGAAAATAACAATAGACGGAAAGGAAATCGAAGTTAAAGAAGGAACCTCTGTTTTAGATGCAGCACTAAATTCAGGGATATATATTCCACATTTATGCAAACATCCGGATCTTGAAGCGGTTGGTGGCTGTAGATTATGCTCTGTAGAAATAGAAGGAAATGATAAGGTAGTTCCAGCATGTAAAACAGAAGCTCAAGATGGTATGAGGATAAAAATAAAAACAGAAAAAACAGAAAAAACAAGAAAAATGGCTATGGAATTAATTTTAGCTACACATCCAGCTGATTGTACTGGATGTCCTAAATATGGAAAGTGTGAATTGCAATCACTTTATCAATATTTAGGTGTAAGCGCGGAAAAGTGGAGAAAAAAGTCCAGAACTGTTCCAAATGATTCTAGTAATCCGTTAATAGATCACCTTTTTACTAGATGTATCAGGTGTGGAAGGTGCATTAGGGCTTGTAGGGAATTAAGAGGCGTGAAGGTTTTAGATTTTCAAAGAACAAAGGATGGAATCAGAGTAGGAACAGATAATGGAGTATCTTTAGAAGAAGCAGGTTGCAAATTTTGCGGAGCGTGTATAGAAGTATGTCCTACAGGCTCTATTATGGATACAGTTGGTAAGATAAGAGAAGATGTATCTTACGAAGATTCTGTCGTACCTTGTAGAGCAGCTTGTCCTGCACATACTGATGTGCCAAGATATGTTAGATATATTAAGGAAGGAAATTTTGCAAAAGCAACAGCAGTAATAAGAGAAAAGGTGCCTTTCCCAGAAACTCTAGGCAATATTTGTAATCATGTTTGTGAAGATAATTGTAAGAGGAATGAGTTTGGAAATCCTATTTCAATTTGCAAACTTAAAAAAGCTGCTGCCTTTGAACATGATGATTCATGGAAAAAGAATGCAAGAAGATCAAACCCAACGGATAAAAAGGTGGCTGTAATAGGTGCTGGACCAGCTGGACTAACAGCAGCATATTTTTTAGCTAAAAAAGGTCATGAAGTAACAGTGTATGAACAAAATGAAAAAGCTGGTGGTCAATGTCGTTATGGAATACCAGCATATAGATTACCAGATGAGGTTATGGATAGAGAAATTCAAGATATTGTAGAAGAAGGCGTAAAAATCATTACAAATTCCCCTATTAAAAAGCCAAAAGATTTACTTGAAAATGGATTTAATGCGGTTTTAGTTTCAACAGGTACTCATAAAGGAACTATATTACCACTTGAAGGTAATAAATTAGAAGGGGTATTTGTAAATACAGATTTCTTAAAAAAAGCAAGACAAGGTAAAAAAATTGGCATAAGTGAAAAAGTTATGGTTTTAGGCGGCGGTAATGTTGCTTACGATTGTGCTAGAACAGCTATAAGATTAGGAGCAAAAGAAGTTCATATTGCATGTCTTGAAAATTTAAGCCAAATGACTGCGTCAAAGGATGAAATCGAAGAAGGAAGAGAAGAAGGTATAATTTTGCACGAAGCTCATTCCTTTTTAAAAATCGTTGGAGATAAAAAAGTTCAAGGTGTAAAACTTCAAAAGGTTGAAAGATTTTATTTCGATGAAAATAGGAAAGCGGTTATACAATTAGTTCCGGAATCAGAAGAAATTATTGCTGTAGATAATGTAATTTTTGCTGTTGGTCAAAGACCAGAAGGTACAGAAAATATGGAATTAGAATTAGTAAATGGAGCTTATATTAAAGCAAATGAAAAAAGTGAAGCTAGTATTGAAGGTATTTTTGCTGCAGGTGATGTAGTAACAGGAACCAAATCTGTAATTTCGGCAATTGCAGCTGGAAGAACAAGTGCTGAAGCAATAGACATATATCTAGGTGGAGATGGAGATATATCAGAAAAATTAGTAGAAAGAGAACCGTTAAAACAGTACATTGGAAAAGTTTCAGGATTTTCAAAACTTAAAAGAGAAAAAGTTGAACTTGTCAATGCTGAAGAAAGAAAATCTAATTTTAATTCAGTAGAAAAAGTTTTTGCAAAAGAAATTGCAAATTGTGAAGCAAGTCGTTGTTTGCAATGTGATTTAAGATTAAGCATAACAAAACCGAAATTATGGAATGAGTATTAGAGAGGAGTAAATTAGATGGAAAGTTATTTAATATGTAATGCAGTATCTCCATACGAAAAAGCAAATATAGGAACAGATATTTTAAAAGAAAATACCTCTCAGGTTTTGGAAGCAATAGCATCAAAAGGAGCAATAACAAATTACATTATTCTAGAAAATGAACAACATGAATTAAAGAACAAAATAGAAGCAGAAGCTAAAAAACTTTTAGGATTAAACCTAAAAGTAATATTAGTTGATGGAAGCTTTCGATTTGTATATGGAAATGCCAGCGCACTTTTAAAAGTAATTGAAGGTGAAAAGCCATTGCCTTCAAATAAAGAAATTAATGAGAATATATTTACAGTTGAAGAAATATTAAATACTGAATTAAAAAGGGTAGTATTTGATGGAGCTATAAAAAGAAAAAGCACAATTCTTTTGAAGAAAACAATATCACCAAGAGAAATTTTAAGTAAAGCAAGTTTAATTGATGATTTTAAAGGAATGTATTTTGGACATCCTATGGGACTATTTGTTGGAGAAAAAGATTTAGATAAGGAGATTGAAGTCAAAGCAGATTATATTTTCTTTTTTAATGAAAAAGACTGTATATTAGACAGGTTGAAAAATATTGCTGAAAGGTATACAAAAGAATCTTGTGGGAGATGTGTATTTGGCTTTGAAGGAGTAACACAAATAAACATGATTTTGTCAGATATTTCATTAAAGAAAGGTAAATCAAGCGATATATCATTATTACTAGATTTATGCTCCGAAATGAGAAATCAAGTGCTTTGTGAGGTTGACTTATCCTTAGCAACTTCTGTAATATCTGCTTTTGAATGTTTTAAAGAAGAGATCGAAGAGCATATTACTAAAAAATCATGTAAAGCAGGATATTGCAGCAAGTTTGTAACTTATCATATTTTAGCTGATAAATGTATTGGATGTACAGAATGTCTAGAGGTTTGTGAAGATGATGCAATTTCTGGAAAGAAAAAATTTATCCACGTTATAGATCAGGATGAATGTTCTCAGTGTGGAGAATGTATTAAAGTTTGCGAGGAAGAAGCTATAGTTAAAGCTGGAGCAATTAAGCCGAGATGTCCATCAAAACCTATTCCATGTAAAAAATAGGTTTGAAATATTAAAACAAAAGAAGGAGAAGAGAGATTTATAATGAAGAACAGAAGAGGAGATGTTGCATGGGGTTTAGTATTGCTTATATGGATATTAATATTAACAATTCCATCAACAAGAACACAGTTTATTAATTATACGAATATTCATCCTTATATAGGTGGATTTGTTAAGTTTGCAATTTTAGCAACAATGGGAGATTTACTAGGAGCTAGAATTTTAAAATCCGAATGGAATATTCCTAAAGGTTTAATTTTTAGAGCAATTCTTTGGGGAGTATTAGGAATGATGATAACACTAATATTCACAATATTTGTAAGCGGAGTTTCTGCAGCACAATCAATGGGAATGCTTCCTTTTGCAGGTTCCATTCTTGCACAAGCTTTTTTTGCTAGTGCAGCTATGAATGTTACTTTCGGACCAATGCTTTATATTTATCACAAGTTTGGAGATTTGTTTATAGATTCATGTTACGAAAAAAAAGGACAAAAAATATTAATAAAAGATATGGTAGATAAAGTTGATTGGTATACAATGGTAAGTTTTTCTTGGCTTAAAACTTGTCTTTTAATTTGGATACCGCTTCATACAATAGTATTTTTGCTGCCTACTCAGTATAGAGTTCTTGCATCAGCATTTTTATCTATACTATTAGGCATATTGGTTGCACTTTCAAAAAAATTAATCATAAAAAATAAAAAAGAAAAGGAAGAGATATTATGTCATTTAAAGTAATGGGAGTAACAGCAGGAAGAAAGGATTCAAATTCTGAAATTTTATTAAAAGAGGCACTTTTACAATGTCAAAATCAAGGTGCGGAAATAACAATGATCAATTTAAGAGATTATAACATCATTGATTGTACAGGTTGTACAGCATGTACACATGGCATGAGCAGCGGCAAATATGTTGGTTGTACTTTGGATGATAAAGACGATAAGAAAGCAATTATGGAAGTTATGCTAAATCAGGATGCAGTAATTTTTTCTGTACCAACTTATGATTTAATGCCATCAGCAACCTACTTAAAATTTATGCATAGAAATTTAAGTTATGAATCAGCTTTTCTAGAAGAAATTGGTGCCATCGAGCATAAAGATAGGGTAGGAGCCCTTATTGCAGTAGGAGGTTCTACTCGTTCATGGCAGTCTATGGCATTAGAAGCTATGCAAGCAACATGTTTTACAAATGATTTTAAAATTGTAGATATGTTTTTAGCAACTCGTGTTCCTGCACCAAGACAAACCTTATTACATGATGATATGATTAGCCGTGCAAGTGAAATAGGTAAAAATGTAATGAAAGCACTAAATACAAAAGCAAGCGAAAGAAAATGGCTTGGAGATGAAAATATGGGATGGTGTCCAAATTGCCATTCAAATGCTTTAGTATTAGGAGAACCTCAATGGGATGGTTTGTATTTTCCTATTGAATGTCAAGTATGTGGTGCAGGTGGCGATTTAGAAAAAACTGAAGATGGAAAGTGGAAATTTGTAATTGCGGAAAATGGATTATGTCGTGACCGTACAACAATTGAGGGAAGAGGAGATCATTTAAAAGAAATAATGCATACTCAAGGCGGATTTTATACAGAAGAAAATCTATCTGTAGTTAAAGATAAAATTGGCAAATATAAAGAATTAAAGTTTCAAACAATAGAAATAAAAAAATAGATATGTTAGGAGAAAAAAATGGGGGAAAAATTAAGAAAAAAGTTAACAATAGAAGAAGAGAAGAAAGCATATTCAAAATATTTTTATGAAAAAATTGCAGAACCTAATAAGGAACTTTTAGAAACTTTAAGAAAAGGGCCAATGGATTCAACAAAAGCACTAATGCCAGAAGATATAAATAATTTACTAGACCCTGGTTATAGTGAGGTCGAAACTGGTTATTGTAACCTTTCAAATGGGGCAGGATATGTTGCAGTTAATAACAAATTTAAAGGTGTAACTTTAGATATGATTAATTGGTGGTTTGCTTGGCATGGACTAGAAGATTTAAGATATATGTTATGGTTTAGAAAAGGTCACTACGGAATAGATATTTCAGAAGAAGATAGAAAGATAATATTAGATTCTAAAACGCCAATGATAGAAAAATTCCAAGGCAGAACACATTATGTTGTAGAAGATACTGGTAATGGTCCTGAAGATATTCAAATTTCCTTTTTAAGTGCAAAGCAATTAGGATTTGACATGGAGAAATTTAATAAGGGCAAGTTTACAGTAGTAGGTGGTAATGGATTATCACAGGCACGAACAGGTGGTCCCAAAGTACCAGCAGTAATGATGCATTTATTTAGAGAAGTTGAAGGCGGAGTAGAATCTCGTAGCCGATTTTGGATGGGTTACAATATAATAGACAATAAGCCTTGTATGTTATTACCTGAAGGAGTGAAGGTTCCCATTGAAGCTGCTATGGGACTTGCTTTTCATAATGTTGAAGAATACAGCAACTTAGCTAGTATTTTGCCTAAACTTTATAATGAATTGGACGGAAAAATATTTTAATAGGAAAATAGAAAAATGCGATATAATTTCGCATTTTTTTATTTTTTAATTCATTTATGAATTAAAAGTAATGCTAAAATGAATTGATTCGACTATAGGAAATGTACTGAATTTCGTTTACATTGATAAAATAATACATAAATGAATTAAAAACTTGATTATTTCTTTTGACTAAAAGAGGGTAAGTTTTTATAATACCGCTATTTTAAATGGTTTAAGCCTAAATTCAATATTTTTTTTATTTGGCATGAGAATTGCTATATAAGTTATGAAAGAAATTATTGCGAAGGTGAAGAAATGGATAAAATTAAAAATATTGAAGAGATTGTAGCTTTAATAGAAGATGGAATGACTATTATGATTGGCGGTTTTATGGGAGTAGGAACACCTGAAATTATAATAGATGCAATGGTTTCGAAAGGTATAAAAAACTTGACGATAATTGCAAATGATACAGGATTACCGGGAAAAGGAATTGGTAAGCTGATAACTAATAAAATGATTAAAAAGCTTATCGCTTCCCACATAGGTTTAAATCCTGAGACTGGTATTCAAATGAATAATGGAGAACTAGAGGTTATATTAGTGCCTCAAGGTACTTTAGCTGAGAGAATAAGATGTGGTGGTGCGGGAATAGGTGGCTTTTTAACTGAGACTGGAGTTGGAACTATTGTTGAAGAAGGAAAGCAAAAGATATCAATAGCTAACAAGGATTATTTATTGGAACTTCCTTTAAGAGCAGATATAGCTTTAATTAGAGGAACTATAGTTGATAAGGATGGCAATATATTTTACAACGCTTCAACAAGAAATTTTAATACAGTAATGGCTACAGCAGCAGATAAAGTTATAGTAGCAGCAGAAAGTATAGTTGAAGTTGGAGAGATAAATCCTAATAATGTAATGACACCGGGAATATTTATTGATTATGTTGTTGGAGGTGAAAAATAGTGAGTAATGTGAAAGAATTTATTGCAAAAAGGATAGCTAAGGAACTTAGAGATGGAGACGTGGTTAACTTAGGAATTGGACTTCCTACTATGGTAGCAAATTACGTTCCTGAAAATATGAAAGTTATTTTTCAATCAGAAAATGGTTTTGTAGGTTTAGGTCCAGCTCCTGAGGAAGGTAAAGAAGATAAAGATTTAGTAAATGCAGGAGCACAGCATGTAACTATCAATAAAGGTGCTGCATTTTTTGATAGTGCTACATCTTTTGGAATAATAAGAGGTGGACATGTTGATGTGACAGTACTTGGAGCATTGGAAGTAGATGAAAAAGGGAATCTAGCAAATTTTATGATACCTGGAAAAATGGTGCCAGGTATGGGTGGTGCTATGGATTTAGTGAGTGGGGCAAAAAAAGTTATTATTGCAATGACGCACACAGCAAAAGGGGAAGCTAAAATATTAAAAAGATGTAGACTTCCACTTACAGCTGTTGGAAAGGTTCATGAAATTGTAACTGAAATGGCTGTAATGGAAGTAACACAAGATGGTCTAATATTAAAAGAAATAGCACCAGGTGTTTCTGTTGAAGATGTACTAAGAGCTACAGATGCAAATTTAATAGTATCAGATGATTTGAAGGTTATAGAAATATAAATATATTTTGAGAGGAGGTGAAGATAATGAAAAAAGTAGAATTAAAGGATGTTGCACCATATTTAGCACCATTACATTTCGATATGAGATCTATGAAGCTTCATGGAACAGAAGAAACTGGTTCAAAACAATTTTGGATGGGAATGTCATACTTTTTGCCTGGTGGTGGAGCTGAATACGCATATGAAGATTCTCCAACAGAAAAAATTTATTTCGTTTTAGATGGAGAAATAACAGTAAAATCAAAGACAGAAAACTTTGTGCTTAAGAAAAACGACTCTATATTTATTGGACCGAATGAAGGTAGAGAAATGATTAATGAGACTAATACAGTAGCTACTGTTCTTGTAGTTATAAGCTATAAATAACATTTTTATTATAGGAAGGTATGATAATAATGGATTCACAATTTGTAAATAATTTGTTTGATGTCAAAGGTAAAGTAGCTTTAATTACTGGTGCTACTGGTGCTTTTGGGAGAGCAATTGCTTTTGGATATGGCCTCGCTGGTATGAAAGTATTTATTACTGGTAGAAGTGATGATAAGTGTAAAGCACTATGCGATGAACTAGAAGCTAAAGGCATAGACTGCGGTTATTCTATAGGAGATCCAGCAGTTGAAAAAGATGTTGTAAAGGTTGTTAATGATGCTGCTGAAAAATATGGAGAAATAAATGTTTTAGTAACTGCTGCAGGATATAATCATGCACAGCCGATTATAGAACAAGATTTAGCTGAATGGAAAAAAATTATGGATTCTGATGTTCAAGGTACTTGGTTATTTTGCAAGTATACTGGAGAAAAAATGATTTCACAAGGTAAGGGTGGAAAAGTAATAATGGTTTCTTCTGCTCGTTCTAAAATGGGAATGTCAGGTTACACAGGTTATTGCACAGCTAAAGCAGGAATCGACTTAATGGCTCAGTCATTAGCTTGTGAATGGACAGCTAAATATAAGATTAATGTTAATACAATAAACCCTACAGTATTCCGCTCAGATTTAACTGAATGGATGTTTGATCCAGAAAGTGCAGTTTATCAAAATTTCTTAAAACGTCTTCCAATTGGACGTTTAGGAGAGCCAGAAGACTTTGTAGGACCTTGCATATTTTTAGCATCAAGCGCCAGCGATTTCATGACAGGAGCAAACGTTGCTGTTGAAGGCGGATATTGGGCTAACTAAAACGAAAAAAAAATAATAAATTAATGAGGGTAAATGGGCACAGCCCAAACCCCTAGTATGTTTAGGAGGAAATAAAATGGGAAAAAAAGTTTATGTGGATTTAACACATCCATTTCATGCAGATATACCAGTTTGGCCTTATTTTGCCAAACCTAAAATTGACACAATGCACAATCTTTCAAAGAGTGGTGTTTTAACACAAAAGATAGATGTTGTTATGCATTGTGGTACACATGCAGATGCACCTCGTCATGTTATGGAATATGAATTTGATGGAAAACGTGCTCGTTACACACATGAGATGCCAGTTGATGCTTATTGTGGCGATGCAGTATGTTTAGATATAGAGATAGAAAGATGGGGATTAATTAAAGCTTCTCATCTTGATGATGCTTGCAAAAGAGCAAATATTAAGCCAGAAGAATTAAAGGGAATGGTTATTTGTTTAAGAACAGGTATGCATTTAAAATTTGATGATACTAAAGAATATTATCATTATTCTTGTGGTTGTGGAAGAGAAGCAGGACAATGGTTTGAAAAATATCAGCCAAAATGTGTTGCTATGGATATGCAAGCACTAGATCATCCATTACAAACTACAATGGGAAAAAATGGTGGACCTCTTGGAATGAACCTTAATGGTTATTCAGGAAAACCTATTACTGAAGAATACATTGAACAATTTGGAATAGAAGCATATGCAGAATTTAATAAGGAAACATATATCAAAGTATTTGGAAAAGAAAAATATATGGAAGCCTTTGGTAAGCTTGAAGAGCATGGCCTTGAAGGTACATGGGAGCCTTGCCATAAGTATATGTTAGGAAACGGAATAGTTGGTGTGGAAAATTTAGGTGGAGATCTTGAAAAAGTAGTTGGAAAGAGATTTAAATTCATGGCTTTCCCAATCCGTTGGTGGTTAGGCGATGGTTCCATGGTTAGATGCGTTGCAGAAATTGATGAAGATGATCTTAATGACGTACCAGATAGGGTTTATAACTTTGGAGCATTTTAAAGATGCGACACAAGTTGCCTCTATAAAAATCCTAAGAAAGTGCAACGCATTGAGTTTTAATTGACAATGGACAATTGACAGTTGACAATGAAGGATGTTTTTCTTCCTTTCAGTCAGAAAAACTACAAATTATTATTTTTAGGTTTTGCATAGCAAAACCATCAGTTTCCATTGGCTTTAGCCAATTTAAATAAATTACAGATTTTCCGTAGCTTAGCATAGGAAAATCAACCATAATTGTCCATTGTCAACTGTCAACTGTCAATTAAAACGACCTGCGATTTGCTTTTACACATTTTATAGTTTCAACTTAGTTCGCATTATGTTTCTATTATGTCATTAAAAAAATTTAACCTACTAATAAAATAGTTTCAAAAGAAGGAAGGATTAATGATGGAAAACAAGGTAATATTGACTGTAGCTACGACAGGTGCATGGCCATCAAAAAAGGATACGCCATACATACCATTACAACCTGAAGAAATTGCAGAGGAAGTTTATGCATGCTATAAAGCAGGTGCTGCAGTTGCACATATTCATGTAAGAGATGATGAAGACAAAGCGTCTATGAATTTTGAAAAATTTGAGAAGACATTAAAACTAATTAGAGAAAAATGTGATATTGTAATAAACACCACTACATCTGGTGGAATAGGTCTAACTGATGAAGAAAGAATGAAACCTTTCATGAACCTAAAACCGGAATTAGCTTCTTATGATTGTGGAACAATGAATTGGCAAAACTCAACTGTATTTGAAAATAACCCAAAGTTTCTTGAAAAATTAGGACTAGCAATGCAAGAAAATGGAGTTAAGCCAGAAATTGAAGTATTTGATGCAGGTATGGTTTATAATGCTTTATATTATTTAAAAAAGGGAATATTAAAAGCACCTCTTCACTTCCAGTTTGTACTTGGAGTTCCTGGTGGTATGACTGCGACAATAGAAAATTTAGTTTTTTTAAAAAATTTAATTCCAGAAGGCTCAACTTGGAGTGCTCTTGGAATAGGTAAGCAGCATCTGCCAATTTTATACGCAGCATTAGCTATGGGCGGAAATGTTAGAGTCGGTATGGAAGATAATATTTTCTATAGTGCTGGTCAACTTGCTAAATCTAATGTTGAATTTATTGATAGGACAAAAAGAATCGTCAAAGAACTAGGAAAAGAATTAGCTACACCAGATGAAGCTAGGGCAATATTAGGACTAAAAAAATAGTTAACCAGGAGGAAGTAAAAATGGGAAAAGAAATTAAAAATATTACTGTTTTCGGACCTGGAATGATGGGCAGCGGTATTGCTCAGGTTTTTGCAAGTTGTGAAGATTTAAATGTAACAATATTTATTAGAGAAAAATTTGAATATGATTGTATAGATAAAATAAAAGCTAATTTGAATGCTTTAAAGGGAAAAAATATAATTTCAGATAATGAAATTAAAGGAATATTCGAAAGAATAAGACTTACAGAAGATATAGAAGATGCTGTTAAAGATGCAGATTTTGTAATAGAATGCATTCCTGAAAATATGGAGTTAAAGCAAAATTTATTTATGAATTTAGAAAAAATTTGTAGAGAAGATACTATATTTGCCACAAATACTTCAGTTATGAGCATAACTGAAATATCAAACAAAGTCAAAAATAAAAATAGATTGGTTGGAACTCATTTTTGGAATCCACCATATTTAATACCATTAGTTGAGGTTGTAAAATCAGATTTTACTTCTAATGAAGTTATGGATTCAACAATGGAACTTCTAAAATTAGCAGGTAAACATCCTATTAGAGTTAACAAAGATGTTCCAGGTTTTGTTGCTAATAGATTGCAACATGCATTATGGAGAGAAGCTATATCTATTGTTGAAAGAGGTATTGCAGATGCAGCAACTGTAGATGAAGCTATTAAATATAGTTTTGGGCTAAGGCTACCAAAGCTTGGACCAATTGAAAATGCAGATATGGTTGGAACTGATTTAACATTATCTATCCATAGCTACATATTAAAATATTTAGAAAATTCATCAGAACCTTCGCCTTTATTAAAAGAAAAAGTTGAAGCTGGTGACCTTGGCTTTAAAAGTGGTAAGGGTTTTCAGGAATGGACAAGTGAACAAATAGAAAAAGAAAATGATGAATTAAGAGAATATCTAATAGATGTAATTTATAAATAAGTGAATTTTAAATTATTTATTGTGAAAATAGCTCTTGACAATTCCTTCATATATATATTTTACATTCACTAATCTCAATCTCAAAGTGAAATACAGCTTGTTTTACATATAAATAATTTTAAATTATAAAAAAGGTTAAAAATGAAATTTATTTTTAACCTTTTTCTTATATCTTTATGCTTTAGTGATAATTTTCAACTATTAAACAATTCAGTAAAAATTGAATGGAGAAATTTTAAAAGATATTTGGTAGAATGGATATATATTTTAAGATTGAGGTAGGATTTTAATATGGATAATTTTAAATTTGAAATCGAGGATAAGTTAAAGAATCAAATTGAGCAATTAAAAACTTTAGATTTTATTGTAGTAGATAATATAACACTAAAAATATTAAATTACTATAAAAGTGAATTAGAAAAGCAAAATCAAACATTAAGTCAACTTAAAGCTTATAAGGAAAGAGAAGTAGATGCATTTTCTATTGGAGATTCTATTTCTGATGGAATATGCCTTGTTGATAATAAAGGTGTAGTGCTAGCTATAAATAAAGGATACACTATTATAACAGATATAGATGAAAAAGAAATTGTTGGCAAAAAAATAAAAGATGGTTTTTATTGTGATGTAGTAGTTAATATGGTAATAAAACAAAAAAAGAAAGTTAGTACATTATCCACTATTAGCAGCAATGGAAAAAAAGTATTAATAACAGGAACACCTTTTTTTGATGATAAGGGAAATATAACTCAAATATTTACTGTAATGAGAGATTTAACTGAAATAATAAAGTTGAAAGATAAAATTGAAAAGACTGAAAAAAAGAATGAAAAATATTTAACGGAACTGAAATATTTTAGAGATAAATATGTAAACTCTGTAAACTTAATTGGAGAAAGTGCTAAGTTAAATGAAATAAAGGAATTAATAAATTATGTTGCAAAAACTGATGCTACTATTTTGATTACAGGTGAAACTGGAAGTGGTAAAGAAATTGTAGCAAAAGAAATTCATGAGAAAAGTATTAGAAAAGACTTTCCATATTTAAAAGTAAATTGTGCAGCAATTCCAGAAACTTTAATTGAATCTGAACTTTTTGGCTATGAAAAGGGAGCATTTACAGGTGCACAAAACAAGGAAAAACTAGGTGTATTTGAAACTGCAAATGGAGGGACTATATTGCTGGATGAAATAGGAGAAATGCCATTAAATATGCAGTCAAAGCTTTTAAGAGTGCTTCAAGAAAGGGAAGTTACCAGATTAGGAGGAACTAAGTGTATTAAACTTGATGTAAGGGTAATTGCTTCAACAAATCAGGATTTGATGGAACTTGTTGAAAAAGGAAAATTTAGAGAAGATTTATTTTATCGTTTAAATGTAGTGCCTATTGAGATCCCGCCTTTAAGAGAAAGAAAAGGTGATATAATGCTGTTGGCGTATAACTTTTTAGAAAAAAATAATTCAAAATACACTAAGGAAAAAAGCTTTGATAAACGTTCTATAGAGGCTTTAGAAAGTTATAATTGGCCAGGTAATGTAAGAGAACTTCAAAACATTATAGAAAGGCTAGTTGTGGTAGATGATGATAAGTATATTACGCATGATGATGTGATTAAAATATTAGGAAGAAACAATAACTTCGATTATATTAAAAATAAAAGTTTAAAAGAAGCAGTGTATTCTTTAGAGAAAAAAATGATAGAGGATGCGTTAAGAGACTATAAGAGCACTTATAAAGCGGCAAAAGCATTAGGGGTTTCTCAGCCTACTGTATTTAGAAAGGCAACAGCTTTTGGTATAAAGCTTGAAAGTTCTGATTAAAATAATTTAAAAACTATTTGTATAGAAAAAAGCAAGAAAATATTTTATTAAAAAATTATGTAAAAAAACGTTTTTAAATTTCATAGAATATTGTAATTCAAGAATGAATTGTGAAAATATCTATGTAAATAAAAATGTATTTTTACATATTTTTTTGTGAAAAAACATGAAAAATATTAAGAAAACGATTGAAATTGAAGTGAAAACGTTATATAATATATTTAACATTACAGAAAATAATGAAACAGCTGTGAAAAAAGTCAAATTTATCGATCGAAATTTGACACTGTGTGTTAATTGTTATTAAAAAATTTTGGAGGGGTTTTTTATGTCAGATATGACTACTAAAGTAAGTGGCAGTAATGAACTAGTGGAAGATAAATTATCTTTTGGAAAAATTTTTGTATATGGCACTGGTAACTTTGCATCTCAATTATCATGGACGATGGTTAGTACTTATTTAACATTATTTTATACAAATGTATTCGGTTTAGCTACAGGTTCAATTGCAATACTTTTTCTAGTTGCAAAAATATGGGATGGTATTTTCGACCCTATACTTGGCGGTATAATGGAGAGAACGCATACAAGATTTGGAAGATTCAGACCTTTTATGCTTATTGGAGCACCACTGTTGGTCGTATTTACGGTATTGACATTTACAGTTCCTGGGTTTGGTTCAACAGAAAAACTTGTATATGCTTATATTACTTATATAGGATTAAGTATGTCTTATTCCATGGTTAATGTTCCTTACTTGGCTTTGCCTGCGGTAATGACAAGAGATTCAAAAACAACAAACAGATTGTTTGCAGCACAAATGCTTGGTATGTGCATTGGTATGATTGCATTAAACTATTTTACATTACCATTAATCAATTACTTAGGTCATGGTGTTGAAAAATCTGGATATCAACTTACAGCAGCTATATATGCTGTAGTATCATTACCAATATTCTTATTAGTGTTTTTGACTTCAAGAGAAAAAGTTGAAATTAAAAAGGAAGATACAATTCCTGCAAAGGAAGCATTAAAAATAATTGCAAAGAACAGACCATTAATATCAACAACAATTTATACTATAATTTCTATGGTTGGTATGTTTGGAAGATTGGGAGTAGCTGTATTTTTCTATATTTATGTTGTAAAGAGAATGGATCTTATAACTTTGTTTATGATGATGCAAACTATAGTAGGTATGTTTGTTATGCCTTTTGCACCAAGATTTATTGAAAAGTTTGGCAAAAAGAATACTTGTATAATTGCTATGATAATTCAAGCTATAGGAATGCTTATGATATTCTTTGGTAATCCAGCTAATATACCATTATTAATAATATCGCATATAGTATATGGTTTAGGTTATATTTCAGGTCCTTGTGGAAGTGGAATGACAGTTGATTCTATAAACTATGCAGATGTAGAGTTGGGTGGACGTGCAGATGGTACATCCTTTGCTATTCAAGTTCTTGCAACAAAGTTTGCCACAGCAATTGGACAAGCTTTAGGCGTATTTTTACTTGGTGTATTCGGATATGTTGCAGGACCTCCAGGAGCAATTTCAGCTTCGGTAGCACAAGGCATTAATATTACAGCAAATCTATTTCCAGCAGCATGCTTCTTATTAGCTATAGTTCCTCTATTCTGGTACAATTTATCTGATAAAAAGATGGAAGAAATACATGCAAAAATTGCAAGCAGAAACGTACAAGCATAATAAGATAAATGTCATTATATAAAAAAAGTAGCCTAAAATGGCTACTTTTTTATGTTGGTTGAATCTCTAATAATTATTTCATGATCTATAATAACCTTTCTGCTTCTAGACATATCACCGTTTATTAGAGAAATAATCATATTTACTGCTTCTATACCGATTTCTTTAAAGGATTGATCAACTGTTGTGATGGAGGGCTCAAAAAATTCTGTGATTTCAGAATTGTCAATTCCAGCAACGGCTATTTCATCAGGGATAGAAATTCCTGATTTTTTTAATCTGTAAATGCAGCCTACTGCTAATGTATCAGAAATACAAAATATTGCATCAGGTCTGTTTTTTAACTGTAATATTTTTTTTGTAGCATCACTACCGCCATCTATAGTGAAATCGGAATAGAAAGTAAGAGAAGGATCATAAGCTATGTTATTATCGATTAATGCATGTTTGTAACCTTTTTCTCTATCAGCTTCGAATAGCGAAAAATTATCATCTGCTCTTATTGTTATTATTGCTATGCTTTTTTTTCCTATATTAATAAGATGAGATACTATATCGTATGCGGTTTTATATTCATCAGAAGCAACGATATAATTATCTCCAAGGTCTAGTGATGATTTTCCTATTTGTATTACGGGATATTGAGTTAATATTTGTTTAAGTTCATTATCATAGTCGGTTATATCTAGTGAAACAATACCAGCTATAACATTATTGTTTAATATTTTGAAAATTTCTTTTAAATCATTAGAGCAGTTATTGCTGTTGCAATAATGATACATTACACTGTATCCATTTGCAGCAGCTGTATCGTTGATGTTTGTAAATAAATCTTCAATTAATACGCTAGAAATAACTAGAATGATTTTTGAATTAGATCTTTTTCCTTCTTTGTTTTTGCTGACTTTATAGCCTAATTTTTCTATTGCTAGAAGCACTCTCTCACGTTTTTCTGGAGTAACCATAAAACTATTATTTAGCACTCGGGATACTGTTGCTACGGAAACTTCTGCTTCTCTTGCAACATCGACAACTGTTGGCATAATATACCTCCTTGTAATGTAAAAAAATTATATATTTATTGTAAATAATATTGATTTTTATTGAAAACACTTCTCATTATAATTTAAATTTTAGGTAAAATCAATATTTTGAAGGAGCAAATATAAATTATTTGGAATTTTAATAGGTTAAATAAAATGATAAAATTAAATTGATTCTGAAATTATTTTCTGAAAATTTTCAGAAAAAATATTGACTTTCTGTGAAAAAAATAATAAAATTATAGCATAGCATAATTAAAAACAAAAGAAAACGTATAACTAAATTTATTGTTTTTTTAAATCATTTTATGATTTGGAGGGATATTTTTGAAAAATATTAAGATAAAGATTGATGGTAAAGAAATTGAAACAGTAGAAGGTAAGAATATATTAGACTTAGCTTTAGAGTCCGGAATTTATATTCCGCATATATGCCATCATCCAGATTTACCTGAATTAGGTGCTTGTAGACTTTGTATTGTAGAATTTGAAGGAAAGATTTTAACAAGCTGTACTTTAAAAGCCCAAGATGGTATGGAGATAGTTACAAAGAATGAAAAAATAAATAAAAAACGTCAATTAGCAATGGAATTAATTTTAGCTGCTCATCCAGAAGAATGTTCTACTTGCCCTAAATATGGAAAGTGTGAATTGCAAACTTTAATGCAGTATTTAGGAGTTAGTCCAGAAAGACTTAGGAGAAGAGTGAAATCGTTTGCTGTTAATTCTTCAAATCCTTTATTCGATCATGATATGACACGATGTATTTTGTGTGGTCGTTGTGTAAGAGTATGCCAAAAGGTAAGAGGAGTAGAAGTTCTTGATTATGAAAAGAAAGGCAATGAAGTGTATATTGGAACTTCTCTTAACAAGATTTTAATAGATGCCGATTGTAGATTTTGTGGTGCTTGTGCAGAGGTTTGCCCAACAGGTGCCATTAGAGATAAAAAAGAATTGATTGATTTAAGTAAACCAAAAGAAGTTTCATTAGTTCCTTGTAAGAATATATGTCCAGCAGGAACAAACATTCCAAGATATATAAGGTTTGTTAAGGAAGGCAAATATGATGAGGCTACAGCAGTAATAAGGGAAAAACTTCCTATTCCTAAAATTTTAGGACATATATGCAGTCATCCATGTGAAGCTGGGTGCAGAAGAAGTGAAGTAAATGAACCAATATCGATTAGAAACATAAAGCTTTATGCAGTTGAACATGATAAAGAACAAATATGGAAAGCTAAAAGAAAACTAAATTCTAATAGCGGAAAAAAAGTATCGGTAATTGGAGCAGGACCAACAGGACTTACTGCAGCCTATTATTTAAAAAAGCAGGGGCATGAGGTTACTATTTATGAAGCTATGCCTTACGCTGGAGGAATGACAAGAGTAGGTATTCCGGAATATAGACTTCCAAGAGATGTAATACAAGAAGAAGTGGATATGATTACAGATATTGGTGTGAAGCTTATTACAAATAAGAAGATAAAAAATTATGAACAATTGTTAAAGGATGGACAAGATGCTGTTTTAGTAGCTATAGGTTCACATAAAGGAGTGCGTCTTCCTATAGAAGGAAATGATTTAAAAGGCGTATATCTAAATACAGATTTTTTAAGAAAAACTAGTTTAAACGAAAAAATACAATTAGGAGATAAATTAATAGTACTTGGAGGAGGTAATGTTGCTTTTGATTGTGCACGCTCTGCAGTTAGATTAGGGGTTAAAGAGGTTCATCTTGCATGTCTTGAAGATGAAAGTACAATTCCTGGTTCAGAGGAAGAAGTCAAAGCAGCAGAAGAAGAAGGAATTAAAATTCATTACGCTAAATCTTTTTCTAAAATAATTGGAATTAATGGAAGTGTTTCTGGAATAGAAATAGTTGATGTAGAGTCCATGAGCTTTGATGAAAATAAAAGGCTTAATATTAAATTAATAGAGGGTTCAAATCATACTTTAGAAATTGATAATGTCATCTTTGCTACTGGGCAAAGGCCGGACCTTTCTGAAGAAGATGGTTTTACACTTGGAAGAGGAAATACAATAGTTGTAAATGATAAGCTTGAAACTAATATAAAGGGAATATTTGCTGCTGGTGATGTTATTTATGGAACTAATTCAGTTATTAAAGCGGTAGCATCTGGAAGAGAAGCAGCTACAGCTATTGATAAATTTTTGGGGGGAGATGGAGAAATAAATGAGGTACTAGCTCCAAAGGATGTACAAGAGGATTATATTGGAAAAATAAAAAGTTTTGGATATAAAAATAGAATTTTGCCTAAAGTGGTTGATATTAATACTCGTAAATGTAATTTTGATTCTGCAGAAAATGGTTTTAGCTGTGAAGAGGCTACAGAAGAAAGTAGTAGATGTTTAATGTGTGATTTACGTCTTAAATTAGCAAAACCAAGAACATGGAATGATTATACAGAATAAGTTTGGGAGGTAACTAGTTATGAGTATTAAACAAATATTAATGAGAAACTTTGATGATATAAATTTTGAATATAAAGGACTCAATGTAGCTAAAAGCATGTCTAAATTGGAGGCAATAAATCTTCTAAAGAAAACAAATTTGGTTGAGAGTGGTTACTATTATGAGAAGATTTGGGAAAAGTATGATGATATAAAGGATTGTAAAATTAATAATATAGTAGTTGGTTTTAATAATAATGATGATAGATTTGTTCAGATGTGTATTTTAGAAAAAGATGCTTTCAGTATTTTTGAAGGTATGGCAATCGTGGGAGAAATATTAGAAGTTTCAAAAGGTACATTATATATTCCAAAAGAAAAAGATAGCATAATAGAAACTTTAGAAAGAAAATTAAAGGAAGCAGATTTACAAGGCTTTAAAATTGAAATTATTGTTGGAAAAATAGATTCAAGAGAGTTAGGCGAAGAAATTTTAGTTCATCATGTGGAAACAGCAGCAGCAATTTCTGCAATGTTTAATCTTGGAGAACAATTTGTACAAACTAAGATTATAGCTGTAGATGGTTCAGTTGAAAAGCCAGGCATTTCTGAAGTTATAATTGATAGTAATATTAAAGAGATAATTGATAATATAGCTGGTGGCGCAAAAGGAAATATAAAAGCAATTGTTTTAGGTGGAAAAACGGGAAGGTGCATAACTGAAGAAGATGCAGAAACAGGAAGTTTTTTAGGTTTTGGAATTAATGAAATAAATGTACTTAGTAGTGAGAGTTGCATTGTAGATTTTGCCAAACAAGGAATAACAAAAGTATATGAAAATACATGTGGTAAATGTACTTTTTGCAGAGAAGGAGCATATCAGCTAAGTCAAATACTATCAGATGCAGTAGAAGGAAGAGGAAAAAGTGAAGATATTGAGCTTATGGAAGAAATTGCAGATGAGATGGCTGAAGAAACAAATTGCAGTTTTGGATTAACAGCATCAGAATTTGTAAGAACATCTTTAAAGTTATTTAAAAGTGAGTATGAATCTCATATAAAAAGAAAAAATTGTCCAACAGGATATTGCAAGGCTTTCTCAATAATAGCTATAAAAGGAGATTTGTGTGATAGCTGTGGTGAATGCATGGATGTATGTGAATATGATGCAATTGAAGGCAAAAAGAAATATATTCATATGATAGATGAATTTGAATGTACAAAATGTGGTAAATGTATCGAGGTATGTCCAAACAATGCAATTGTTAAAATTGCAGCAAATAAATCAGTGGGACCAGATAAGTTGACTCCAGTTGGAAAGTGGAAAAAGAGATAAAGATTTTTAAAAATAAATTAGATAGGAAATTAATATCCTATTTATATATAAATAAAGGAGAGTATGAAAATGAAAGTATTAGGATTATCTTTTGGTAGAAAAATGAAATGTGGCGAAATAATGGTTAAGGAAGCTTTGTTTAAAGCTAAAGAAGCAGGTGCAGATGTAAGATTTATCAATACAGTAGATATGAACATACAGCATTGTAAAGGTTGTGGCGCTTGTAGTGCTGCAAGAGATCGCGGTAAGGAAGTAAAATGTATAATTAAAGATGATTATGAAATTCTAGAACAGGCAGTGCTAGATGCAGATGCAATCGTTATTGCAGCTCCAGTATATGCTATTGCTCCAGTAGGTCAATTTAAAAACTTTATAGATCGTTTTGGACCATCACGTGATAGAGCAGCACTTTTAGCTGAACAAGACAAGAGAAAAAAAGAAGGAAAACCTCTTTTAGATGAAAGAAACTTTAAAGATAGATATGTAGGTTATATTTCAGTTGGTGGAGCGAGTACTCAAAACTGGGTTTCTCTAGGTTTACCATCAATGCATATATTCGGCTTCTCATTAAAAATGAAGGTTGTTGGACAAGTTGATGCATATGATCAAGGAAGAAAAGCAAATCCGTTATTTGATGAGGAATTAATGAAACAAGTTGGAGAATTAGGAAAAAGAGTTACTGAAGCAGTTGGAAAGCCATATGATGAAGTTGAATGGTTTGGAGAAGAAGGTACTTGTACAGTATGCCATAACAACTTAATTACAGTAGGCAAATCAACAACTGTAGAGTGCCCGGTATGTGGGATAAAAGGTAAGTTAAGTATAGTTGATGATGAAATCAAAGTAGAATTCAGTGAAAAAGAGCAAAAGAGAGCTAGAAATACTGATATAGGTTTACAAGAGCATTATGAAGAGATTCAAGGGATGATTGAAGTTTGTGTACCTAAATTAATGGCTGCTAAGGATACATTACCAAAGATGCTTGAAAAATATAAAAATTTTGAAGAAGAAATAAATAAATAAATTGATCCTAAAAATAAAGGTATATATGTTATACCTTTAATTTTTTTTAAGTGATGTATAGGTATGTTGTAAAAGTATTTATGAAAATATTAATGAAAATTACTGAAAATAATTAATGATTTTTTGAAAAAATGCTTGAAAATATCATGAAAACGATATATAATTAGTTTATAAGATAATTGTATAGTTTTTTTAAAATTAAGGAGGTTTAGGAAATGAAAATTAAGTTTGGAATTATTGGCTTTGGATTTATGGGGCATATACACGAAAAAACTTTAAATTCAATTAAAAATGCAGAAGTAGTTGCATTATGTGATATAGAAGAAAACAAAATGAAAGATGCAATTAATAAAAATATTATTAAAACTACAAGTGTTGATGAAATTGTAAATATAAAAGAAATCGATACTGTAATAATTTCTGTAAATAATCATTTTCATAAAGAGGTTGTAATTAAGGCTGCAGAGAAAGGCAAAAATATTATTTGTGAAAAACCAGCAGCTATGAGTGTTAAAGAATTTGATGAAATGACTGAAGAAGTTAAAAAAGCTGGAGTGAAATTTACCGTGCATCAGCAAAGAAGATTTGATGTAGATTTTAGAACAGCAAAAGAAGTGTTTGATCAAAAGTCTTTAGGAAACGTATACACCATTCAATCTAAGCTTTATGGAATAAACGGAAATATGCATGATTGGCATGTTTATAAAAAATATGGTGGCGGAATGTTATACGATTGGGGAGTGCATTTAATCGATCAAATGCTATTCATGGTTGATAGTAAAATAAAAACTATATTTGCTGATTTAAGAAATGTAATAAATGAAGAAGTGGATGATTATTTCAAAGTACTATTAAAGTTCGAAAATGGAATAACAGCAGAAATCGAACTTGGAACATATTTTTTAGCTGATAAGCCAAAGTGGTTTGAAAGACATTGGTTTATAGGCGGAGATAAAGGAACTATGTATTCTGATGGTTTTGAACCAGAAGGAAAAATTGCAAGAACTACAAGGCTCCTCCAAAATGTACCTGGAAAGACCACAATGACCGCATCAGGTCCAACTCGTTCCTTTGGTCCACCTGCTGAAGGTGTGTTGATAACTGAAGACTTACCAAAGGTAAATTTTGAGCACATTATGTTTTTTGAAAATTATTTGAATGCCCTAGAAGGTAAAGAAGAACTTTTAGTTAAAATACCAGAAGTTAGAAGGGTGCTAGCAGTAATGGAAGCTATAAGAGAATCTGCTGAAAAAGGAAAATCAGTTGATTTTGAATAAATAAAACTTTATAAATTAAAAGGAGAATGAACTATGAAAAATGGAAAAGTACAAATCGGTATAATCGGATGTGGAGGTATAGCTAACAACAAGCACTTTCCTTCATTAAAAGCATGCGCTGATCAAAATGAAATCATTGCATTTTGCGATATAATAGAAGAAAGAGCAGTAAAAGCAGCAAAGGAATTTGGAACAAAGGACGCTAAAGTATATACAGACTACAATGAACTACTTAAAAATCCAGATATAGATTTAGTGCATGTATTAACGCCTAATGTGGCCCACTGCCCAATAACAGTAGCAGCTTTTAAAGCAGGAAAACACGTACTATGTGAAAAACCAATGGCTCATAACTCAAGTGATGCAAAGAAAATGATAGATGCTTGGAAAGCTTCAGGAAAGAAATTCACTATAGGATATCAAAACCGTTTCAGAGAAGAAGTTTTAGCTTTACACAAATCTTGTGAACAAGATGAATTAGGAGAAATCTACTTTGCAAAAGCTCATGCAGTTAGAAGAAGAGCAGTACCAACTTGGGGAGTATTTCCTAACAAAGCTTTACAAGGCGGTGGACCATTAATAGATATCGGAACACATGCACTTGATATTACACTTTGGATGATGAATAATTACAAGCCAGTTTCAGTTTCTGGCTCCGTATTTTATAAGTTAGGAAGAGATGAACACGGTCCTGAAGGAAATGTATTCGGACCTTGGGACCCAAAAACTTTCGAAGTAGAAGATTCTGCTTTCGGATTAGTTAAATTTGAAAATGGAGCGACCATATTCTTAGAAGCATCCTGGGCTCTAAATGTAGATAAATCAAAAGAAGCATGCACAACCTTATGTGGAACAAAAGCAGGTGCTCACATAAATTCAGGTGGAAGCTACAAGACAAATGAACTTGTTTATAATAAAGCTAAAAATGGACTTCTTATGGAAGAAACAATTTCTCCAGCTGGAGTTGTAGCTTATTTTGAAGGAGCAGGTTCTGCAGAAGGTGTAACAGAAGCAAAACAATGGCTAGATGCTATAATCAATGATAAACAGCCGCTTGTTAAGCCAGAACAAGCATTTGTAGTTACACAAATTCTAGAAGCTATATACAAATCAGCTGAAACAGGAAAAGAAGTTTATTTTAACTAAAATAAATATTGTGGCAATAAGAGGAGGAATAGGTATGAAGGAATTAAATAGCGACGTAGTAGTAGTAGCAGCAGGTCCTGCAGGTCTTGCAGCGGCAATTTCAGCAGCAGAAAGCAACTTGTCTGTTATCGTATTTGAAAAATCTATGAATACTGGTGGAGCAGCAAACATGGGTATGGGTCCTCTTGGACTAGATACAAGTGTTCAAAGAAAAGAGTTATCTACAGTAGATAAAAATAGAGCTTTTGATATGTTCATGAATTATACTCACTGGAGAGTAGATGCAAATCTAGTTAAGAAATACTTTGATAAGTCAGCAGATACGATAGATTGGCTTCAGGATATGGGAGTTGAATTTTACAAGGCTTCAAGATATTTTCCGGGCTCAGAAGCAACTTGGCATATTGTTAAGCCTGAATCAGGAAATCCAGGACCAAGGGCTGCTTCTACTATGATTAAAAGAATGACTGAAAGAGCAACAGAATTAGGAGTACAATTTTATTTTGAAACACCTGGAAAGAAGCTCATTAAAGAGGATGGTAAAATAGTTGGAGTAATCGCAGAAGGCAAGGATGGAGAAGAAATAAAGGTTAACTGCAAAGCGGTTATAATTGCTACTGGCGGTTTCGGAGACAATGCTGAATTGGTTAAACAAGTAACTGGTTATGAATATGGGAAAGATTTCTATGGCTTTAGAATTCCAGGCTTAGTTGGAGATGGAATTAGAATGGCGAGAGAAGTTGGAGCTGGAAAGACTGATGTAAACATGGAGCTAGCGACTTCGCTTTCAGGAGAAAATCTTACACCACAAATTCTAGCAGCCTTCAATCAACCAAATTTATTAGTTAATCTAGAAGGAGAGCGTTTCTTTAACGAGCAATATTTTGAAAACAGCACCTTTGCTGCTAATGCTATAAATATACAAAAAGACAGATGTGCTTTTATGATTATCGATGAGTCTATAAAGAGAACTTATTTGAAAAAAGGTGTAGATGTAATGAGCATGGTTCTTCATCAAGAAGAAATAGATGGTTTTGATGAACATATGGAAAATGCTATTGCAGCTGGAAATCCAAATGTATTTGTAGCAGATTCTATAGAAGAATTAGCAGAAAAAACAGGAATTAACTGTGAAAAATTAATCGATACTATAGATGAATACAATGATTTCTGTGATGGAAGAGATGAAGCCTTCGGAAAAGTAGCAAAATATATGAAACCACTTAAAAAAGCAAAATATTATGCTGCTAAATTCTTTCCTGGTGCATATGGTACTCTTGGTGGAATTAAAATAAATCATAACACAGAAGTTGTGACAGATAATTTTGAAGTAATAGATGGCTTGTATGCAGCTGGAACAGATACATGTACAATATATGGAGACAGCTACATGTTTATATTACCAGGAAATACTATGGGCTACGCATTGAACAGCGGAAGAATGGCTGGAGAAAATGCTGCAGACTATGTAGATTCGTTATAATAGTAAAATGAACAGCACAGTAAATAAAACAAAAATTAAAGTATCAGTATTTAGTGTTGCCTTTGCACTTGGATTAAACATTGCAGGGGTAGCACCTGTTCTTGGAGTCTTAAGCGAAGTATTTAAAAATCAAGGCTCTAATTTAGTTCAAATGCTTCAAACAGTACCATATTTTTTATTAATGATAGTATCCATCGTCGTCGGTTGGCTAGTAACTAAAATACCGAAAAAAGATTTGCTGCTCTCAGGTTTATTGATTGTAGCGTTTATTGGAAGTGCTCCATTTATATTTAATAGCTTTTCATTTATTATGTTTTCAAGACTATTAGTTGGTTTAGGCTTTGGAATAATCTCTCCTTTGAATACTGCTGTTATCAGTGAGTTTTTTGAAGGTGATGAGAGAGCAGGAATGATGGGTCTTCATGTAGCGGGTATGGGTATAGGAGCATTAGTGATAAATATTACAGGAGGGATAATAGGTAACATCGGATATAACTATTATTTTTTAATCCACCTCATTGCATTTTTTGCAGCAGTAATAGTATTATTGCAACTACCTAAAACAAAACCTGTCAGTGTAAATTCTAGCGAAAAATTAGAGTTAAATAGAAAAGTGTACGAGCTTTCTATAACTAGCTTTTTTCACACCATATTTATTACAGCATTTTTAACCAATATAGGAATACATGTGTTAAATAATATTAATGGTAATGCAGGACTTACAGGTATTATTACAGCTGTTAATGCAGGTTTTGCATTATTAATAGGCTTGAATTTCAGGAGAATATCTAGTTTATTAAAAAACAATACTTTACCAATTGCTATATCTTTAGCCGCAATTGGATATTTTATTATATCGATATTTCCAAATAATTTAGTAGTGATATTCATATGTAGTGCACTTTGTGGAGCTTCCTTAAGCTGCTTTATGGCACAGGCATCATTTATGATTTCAACTTCTGTTAGCAATGTGTCAATAGCCTTAGCCAACGGTGTTTTTGCAATGATCGGAGGTTTAGGTGGTTTGTTATCACCTATAGTTCTTAACCAAATAGCTGAAAAAGTTTTTGGAAAAGCTTCTACTAATTCTGTATTTTTAATTTGTGCTATTGGAATGACGATACTTTCAATATGTACTTATATCATAGTTATAGTTAGACAAAAAGAAGCTCAGTTAGTTTAATCTGACATTTATAAATGAATCTATCCTCGTTGATTCATAGTAATTATAACATAAAAATAAACTGTATCCTAAGTCTCGTAGGATACAGTTTATTTTGTTATATATCTAATGCGGCATAATAAGCTTCTGAAACAGCTTGAGTAACTTGTCTAGGTCGTTTACAATCACCTATAATGTAGTATTCAGAAGTAATATTTATAAGCTCTTCCACTACATCTGTACAAGGCTTAAGTCCTACAGCACATATGATTGTATCAGCTTCAATGAAAATTTCATCACCCTTTTCATCAGTGCACATAATGCCCTTATTATCTATATATTTTCCGGTAGTATTAGTTTCTTTCTTAATGTTTTCAAGCTCCATATTCATTGCCATTTTGTGAAAATCGTTAGCATCTGGTGCAAGTGAACTTCTCATTTCAACTATTGTTACATCTTTACCTTCCTTATATAAATTGATTGCAGTTTCGCAGCCTACTAATCCGCCACCGAGAATTACGACCTTTTGTCCAACCTTAGAGGGATTGCTTTCAGCATCTAAGGCTAATAGAACATTTTCATTTTGAATACCTTTAATTGGAGGAATAAATGGAGTCGCACCAACAGCTATAATTAAAGCATCTGGTTTTAAGTTTTCAACATATTCCTTATTTACTTTAGTATTTAAAAGAACTTTTGCTGAACTGTTTTTTAATCTTTTTTCTAGTACTTGCTCAAAATCGTATAAATCCTTTTTAAAAGGTACGTAGGCTGCAAATTTCAAGCTTCCACCAAGAGAGTTTGATGCTTCACATAAAGTAACATTATGTCCTCTTGTGGCTGCTGTTATGGCTGCTTGCATTCCTCCAGGGCCGCCTCCAACAACTAGTACATTTTTAGGTTTATTTGAAATGGAAGAAATAGAGGTGCAAGCTTCTTCGTTTCCTATTACAGGATTTACAGAGCAGCCGATAATATGCTTGTTAACTGCATTTTCAAAGCAGACATAGCATCTTAAACAAGGTGTAATATCGGAACTGTTATTTGTATATGCTTTATTAGGTAAATCTGGGTCTGCTAAAAGTGCACGAGCCATTTCTACCATGTCAGCTTTACCTGAAGCAATAATTTCTTCACATTGCTCTGGATTATAAAGAGCTCCAACGCAGGAAACAGGCTTTGTTACTACTTCTTTAATTGCAGCAGCTAAGTATACATTGCAGCCTCTTTCTAGGAACATAGAAGGGTGGGTTCTAACGAAAAGATTTTCTCCATCGTGACTTCCACAAGAAATATTGAATAAATCAACTTTACTATCCAGCATTTTCGCAAGCTCTTTGTAGTCTTCTAAATGTATTCCGCCTTTTGTAAAGTCATCTCCGTTTAATCTAAGTTGTATCGGAAAGCCAGGTCCAACTGCATTACGCACTTCATCTAAGACAAGCATTAGAAATCTAGCTCTATTTTCTAGACTTCCCCCAAATTCATCTTTACGTCTATTTTCAGCAGGTGAGAGAAATTGATTTAATAGCCAACCGTGGGCGGCATGAACCATAACCATCTCAAAGCCTGCTCGTTTTGCCTTTGCAGCTGCTTTTCCGTAACTTTCTATAATCTCGTAAATAATTTCCTTTGGCATTTCATAAACATGCTCGCCAGAAGGCAAAATTTCTTCACTTGGACCATATGCAACGGTATCATTAATAACATCTCCACCGATGCTTGTAATTCCTGCAAATTTTCCGCCATGTGACAATTCTATATTAGCTATAGCTCCGTGTCTATTAATTGCTTTTACAACTGAAGAAAGCCCAGATAATACGTGTGGATCATCTAGCGGAATTTGTTGATCGTGTGACTTACCAGTTTTTGAATGAACTATGCTTTCGCCAAGGGTAACCGCTGCTACTCCTCCTTTAGCTTTTAGTTCGTAATATGCTATATTTTCTGGAGTTAAGTATCCTTCAGCAGTTAAGTTCATTAAGCTGGTTGGTGCAGCGATAATACGGTTTTTAAAAGTAATATTTCCAATTTTAATTGGAGAAAATAAATGAGGATATTGAGTTTTCATTTTATAATGCCTCCTTAAATAATTATTTGTATATTTTATTAATGGTAGCCTCAAAATCTTTTAAATCTGTATCAAGATTTTGATACATTGAAATGTAGTAAGGGAAAAGCTCATTATAAATTGCTGTCCATTCTGGTATAGGATTTATAATCTCTTTAATGATAATTAAGCTTTTGCTAGCTTTGCTTAAATCAGTATAAATACCAACAGCGTTTCCGGCAATAAGTGCATCACCAAAAGGCACATCACCAGTTTTAGAATCTAGTATAAGAACTGGCATATTTAATACAGAAGCTTTTATTTGAAGCCAGGTTCTGCTTAAGGAACCACCTCCAGCTACTCTTAAACTAGTGGTAGGCGCTCCGGCCTTCTTAATCTCTTCTAAAACGTGACGCAAGGCAAAGCTTGTACCCTCAAAGATTGAACGAATAATGTCTTCCCGTTTAGAATTTAACGTAATTCCAATAAACATACCTTTAGCGTGAGTATTCCATAGGGGAGCACGTTCTCCAAGCATATAAGGGAAAAATAAAAGACCATTTGAACCTGGAGCAGCGAGTAGAGCTTTTTCATTCAATACTGTATAAACATTTTTATTCTCCTTAGAAGCTAAAGCTTTTTCTTCATCGCCTAAAGTATCGAGAAACCATTTTATCGAAGCTCCAGTTGTTGAAATTGGTGCATCAAAAACGTAGGGCATTCCTTTTATTGCACTGGGTTTTGAAACCACCGGCCTAAAATAATCTGTTTGACAAGTATGGCCTGCAAAAATTAGAGAAGAAGTTCCAGAAATTTCTGCTGCTTCACAAGGATTGCAAATCCCTACTGCATACATGGAGGCAACTGCGTCACTAGTACCTGCAACTACTGGTATTCCTTCTATAAGGCCAGTTGCTTTTGCAGCTTCTTCTGTAACAAATCCAATTATTGTATTGTTTTCAGATGGATTTGGAAAATAACTTTCTAAATCGATTTCAATTACGCTGCCAATTTTCTTTGACCAGCATTTGTTTTTTATGTCATAGCATTGAGATAAAGTTGCTTGATCTATATCAGCACTAAATTTACCAGTCAGTTTGTAATTAATAAATGAATTAGCTTGCAAAAATATATGAGTTTTTGCAAAGTTTTTAGGTTCGTGTTTTTTATACCATAAAAGCTTTGAAGGCAAAAAAGACACATCTGGAGCACCACCTACAATGGTCCTGTATTTATTGCTGCCGATTTTATCTAAAATATACTGAAATTCTTTTTCAGAACGCTTATCCATCCATATTATAGCTTTCCTTATTGGATTTCCTTCTTTATCTATTGGTAATAGAGTGGGAGTTTGAGAGCTAATACATATAGCAGAAATATTTTTAACCTTTTCTGAACCTGCAGATTTTGTAATAGCAGAAATAATATTTTTAACTGCAGCCCACCATTCCATTGGATTTTGTTCCGCTTTGAAAGGCTCTGAAAAATAAGTTTTATAAGTATCACTACTGGAAGCAATGCTAAAACCATCTTCGTCAAAAAGAATACCCTTCACATTAGTGGTACCTAAATCAATACCTAGTAGAAAACGTTTCATGAAAAATCTCCTTTCTAATTAAAAACTGTTTAATTGACTACAGAATAACAATATTAAATAACGCTCTACAACTCACATATTTCCTAATTACAACGGAAAAAGTTATGTTGTTTAATTAACTGCAAAATTTTAATATATACATAAATAATTGAAAATTAAGGAGTTGAATATGTATGGCAAAAAATTTTGTAGTGCCAAGCAAGATAATTTTTGGTGAAAATGCGGCAAATGAATTAGTACCTTTAATAGAAGATTTAGCTGTTAAAAAAGTGCTATTAGTATATGACGGAGGAGTGAAAGCAGCAGGAATTGCAGATATAATTATTGGAGAATTAAAAAAGACCTCTGTTAGTATAGTTATATTTGATAGAGTGCTTCCTAACCCTTCAGATGAGTTGGTGGATGAAGCAACAGAACTGGCGAAAAAAGAAAATGTTGAAGCAATTATAGCTGTTGGTGGAGGAAGTGCTATTGATTTAGCAAAGGCAGTAAATATATTATTAACTAATCCAGCTCCTATTCATTTGTATGAAGGACCTGACAAGGTAAAGAATGAGACAAAAACTCTTATTGCTATACCAACAACTGCAGGTACCTCTAGTGAAATTACGAATGTAATAGCTTTAATAGACACAAAGAAAGTTAGGAAAATGGTAATTGTAGGCAAAAATGTAGGAGCTGATTATGCTATTGTGGATCCTAAATTTACATTGACTATGCCAAAGTCTGTAACAGCGGCTACAGGTATGGATGCTATGACTCATGCAATCGAATCCTATGTTTCTGTAAATGCATCAGAGCTTACTGAATATAACGCATTAAAGGGTCTTAAAATACTATATGATAACATTAAAAAGGTTGTTGAAGATGGCAATGATATAAAAGCTAGGGAACAAATGCTTTTAGGTTGTTTAATAACAGGTTTTAGCTTCAATAATGCAGATTTAGGTTTAGTTCATGGAATAGCTCATACCTTAAGTGCGCATTTTAATCTTCCTCACGGAATGGCAAATGCTGCAGTGCTTCCTTATGTAATGGAATATAATGCGGAGGTTGTACCAGAAAAAATGGTGGATTTAGCAAAGGCGCTAGGCATTGAAACAACAGGGAATATTGAAGAAGATAAATTGCTAGCAGCAAAAGCTATGATTAAATTAGGAAAAGAAATTGGAATTAAACCTTTAGGGGAACAGGGAGTTAAAAAATCATCTTTTGGGCAATTGGCTGATGATGTATTAGTTGAACCAGTTTTAAATTTCAATCCTAGAAAGAACGTAACAAAACAAGATGTTTTAGAAATACTAGAAAAAGCATTTTAATTTGAAAATGTATACATCCTAAGTTCTAATATAGTATAATTAAGATAGCTATAATTATTATTGTTAGGATGTGAAAAAAAGATGGGACAAAAAGTTTTACACGCAAGACAGCGTAAGCTCCTTAGCCTACTAAATGAGCAAAAAAAAATGATTACTGGTGTTGAATTAGCGTATAAGATGGAAGTGTCTGATCGTACAATTAGAAATGATATTTTGGAATTGAACAAAGTACTAAAAGATATAAATGTGAATATAAAATCAATTAGAGGAAAAGGGTATATTCTTCAAGTTGAGAATAGTGCCCTTTTACATAATTTCATATATGCTGAGGATATTTTATTAACTCAAGAAGATAGAGTTCGTTATCTTACAATTAGACTTATTTCTAACGATGAGATGATAGAGCTTGGAGAACTTGAAGATGAAATGTACATAAGCAGAACTACCTTGGAAAAGGATCTTCGTGAGGTTACTGAAAGGTACACCAAAAAAGCTCCTTATTTAAAGTTAATACGTAAGGAAACTTTGATTGCTTTTGAGAATCATGAAGAAAAGAAAAGATTTGTACTAAACGAACTTTATTCAAAGGAGTGGGACTATAATTCTGAGGAAGGTATGCATTTTAGGGATAGCTTTTTAGATGCAAAGATTTTCGATGTTATAGCTATAGAGGTGAAGGAAACTCTTAAGAAGTATAATATAAAGGTTAGCGATGTAGGGCTTGTGCATTTTGTTTTTTCAGTAGCTATTGCTCATTTGAGAATAAAGACATCACATAATCTTGATAAAATAGATTATGAAGTTGAAAATGATGCCAGTATAAAGGGTTTTGTAGAGGAATTATCAAATAAATTAGAAAATATTCTTAACATAAGGTTTAATATATACGAAAGATCTTATTTTGAGTTTTTAATAATGCAAAAAAAGGTGTTTGATTTAAATATTATTACCAGGGAAAACATTGCTGAACACATTGGTGAAAAGTATATTTTAGTTGTAAAAAAGTTACTTGAAGCTATTAAAGATAAATATGTTCTCGATATTACTGGAGATGATGAGCTGTTCATTGGATTAGTGCTACATACTAGAACTCTTGTTAACCGTCTAAGGTATGCCTACGAATTGAAAAGCGTTGTTTTAGATCCGCTTAAAAATAAATATCCTTTAGCCTTTGAAATGAGTTTGGAGTTTGTTGATTATTTTAAAGATATATTTAATCTAGAAATTGAAGAGAATGAGCTTAGTTATATTGCAGCATATTTAGGAGCAGCTACGAAAAGATTGGTGGACAATGCCCTTGCTGGCGAAATAACAATTGCTGTAGCAAGTCACTTAAATAATAGCAGTACTCAGCTTCTTATAACTAAGTTAAAATCCATATATCAAGAAAGTATAAATATAAAGGGTCCTTATTATATTTATGAAAAAGAAAAAATTGAACAGTGTAATCCAGATTTAATTTTATCTACTGTAAAGTTAAAGGGTGAATTAGGAAGTAAGGTACTGGCGGTTTCGTCATTTTTGGAAAATGAAGATTTAGCGTCCATTAATAAATACTTGGAAAATATTAAAAGAGATTTTATTCATCCTAAATTGCCAAGGACAATGGAAAATTATTTTCCTGAAGAACTATTTTATTTTGATAAGGATTTTGAATCTAAAGAAAAGGTTATCGATTTTTTATGTGAAAGTTTAAGAGAAAAGGGGTATGTAACAGAACAATTTCGTGATGAGGTAATAAAACGTGAAAGACTTTCCTCTACAGCCTTTGACAACCTTATTGCTATGCCTCATTCAATGAAAAGAGGAGCTTTAAAGTCTGCTGTTGCTGTGGTAATTTTAAAAAAGCCCATAACTTGGCAAGGACAAAAAGTTCAATGCGTTTTTCTTTTATCCATTAAAGAAGATGAAAGAAAATATTTAATAAGATTTTTTGATATTATTGTAGAAAGGTTAAATGATAAGTCTAAAATAAAAAAAATTATAGAGAATGACACTTACGATAAATTTATAAATGCCATTCAATAGAGATTGTTAGCACAGGGATTGCATAGAAAATCTTTGTGCTTTTTTTTGTGTATTTCAATATTAATTATACATTGAAAATTAAAAATAAAAAAGTTTAATATTTCCTTTAAGCTGTGGAAAGAATCTTTTTGATTTGATGAAGCGTATTTAATAATATAAAAATATAAACATCATAAAGGAGTGTAGATTAAATGAAATACGAAAAAATTAGGAAACAAGTTTTAGATGCAATTTTAGAAGCTGTTGATTTAGGATTAATAAACGGAACATCAGGAAATATAGCAATTAGAGATGATGAAGATGAGGTAGTTGCAATTACCCCTAGCGGTATAGCATATAAAACTATGAAAGCAGAAGATATAGCAATTGTAGATATGAATGGTAAATGGATTGACGGTCCATTCAAGCCATCCTCAGAAGCACCAATGCATACTGCTGTACTTCGTGCAAGAAAGGATATAAATGCTACAGTTCACACCCATGGAATGTTTGCAACAATTGCAGCTATGAGTGGAGAGCTTGTTCCAACTACTCCACCTCAAAGCGAATTTTATCCAATAAACATAGTTCCATTCACAATGCCTGGAAGTAGCGATTTGGCAAATATAGTAGTGGATACTTTGGGTGAAAGTGGAAGAGTTGTACTTATGAAAAATCACGGAATGTTCTGTTGTGGTAAAAATATAAAGGCAGCAATGGCAGCAACTATTTATACAGAAGAAATGGCACAAACTCAATACTATGCAAAGGTTGCAGGTGTATTTGCACCAATGCCAAAAGAAGGAATCCAAAAAATGCAAGAATTAATTGCTGCAGATCAAGCAGTATAGAAGGAGGAGAAACTTATGGAAAAGAAAAAATTAGCACTATGTACTCCTATACCAGAAAAGAGACTAAATGAAATTAAAGAGTATTGTGATATTACAATTTGTGGAGAATTAAAACACGGTAAAGGTAAGGTAAAGGAAAGTGAATTAAAAGAAGAGTGCCTAAATCATGAACTTGTTGTTTTAGGAGATGAGGTTGCATCAAGCGATAGTATAAAAGCTTGGGCAGAGTCAGGCATGAAATTTATAGGCTGTGCAAAAGGCACTCCAGCAACTGTAGATCACGCTGCTTTAAAAGAAGTTAACCTTCCATTAGCATATACACCAGGACGTAATGCAGTAGCAGTAGCTGAGTTTACAATCGGACTTATGATTGCTGCTACTCGTAAGCTTGCAATAAGCGCTGCTGGACTTTTAATGGGAGAACATTTAGGAGCAGAAGCAGAAGATATTTATAATGTTCCTGATGTAAAAAATGTTATTTGGGGACCATTAGATGAAAATCATCCGTATACTGATTACGGTATAGGCTTTGAAATGTATGGTAAAACCTTAGGAATTATTGGATATGGTGCTATCGGAGCTCAGGTTGGAAAATTAGCTAAAGCTTTTGGAATGACTATAATAGCATACGATGAATATTGTCCTAAAGAAAAAATGACTAATGATGGAGTAGAAAGTGTAACTCTTGACTACTTGTTAAATAACAGTGACATAGTAAGTGCACATTTACCAGTAACGCCAGAAACTAGAGCAATAATTAATAAAGATTGGTTTAGTAAAATGAAGCCTACAGCATATTTCATAAATACAGCAAGAGCAGCTGTAGTTGATCAGCGCTCATTAGTAGAAGCGCTTGAAAATAAAACAATAGCTGGAGCTGCAATAGATGTATATTGGCAGGAGCCAATTCCTTGTAATCATCCTCTTTTAAAGATGAGAAATGTAGTTTGCACACCACATATGGCAGGACTTACAACTGATGTTGATAGCTGGTCTGGAGAAATAATGGCTCAAGATGTGTTAGCTTATCTTAAAGGTGAATCCTTAATACATGTTTGGAAACAACCAAAATAATGAAAATTTTTGTAAAGGAATGTGGTTTATATAAGCCACATTTCTTTGAAGATTTTATGAATAGGTTTACAAAGTTATAAAATGAGGTAACACTTAAAATTTCCTTTAGGCTGTGGAAAGAATATGTTTGAGATGGATTAATGAATTTATTAACATTGAATTAAGTAAATAAAAAAATTCAGAAGAAACTAATCTAGAAAGGAAGTAATTATGAAAAAAGGAAGGATAGTTACAGCAGTATTATGTATGTCTTTGCTTCTCTTAAGTTACATGGTAATAGCTCCATTGTTAGCTGAGATGATGAGGTCATTTCCAAATGCAACAGTTACTCAAATTCAATTGGTATTTACAATTCCATCTATAATTTCTATACCAGCCATGCTTATTGCAGGAAAATTAGTATATTATTTTAGTAAGAAAACTATGATTGTTATAGGTATGAGCTTAATTGTAATAAGTGGTATATTACCTTTAATAGTTAGCAATAATTTAATGTTTTTATATTTTGTAAGTGTATTAATTGGAATTGGATTAGGAGTTGTTACAACACTTAGCTCAAGTATTGTCTCAGATTATTTTGAAGGATTAGAGTGTGCTAAAATAATGGGCTATCAATCTGCCGCAATTAGTTTAGGCGGTACAATAATGAGTGTTCTAAGCGGGAAAATAGCTACCATCAATTGGTCTTATTCGTATTTGATATTCTTGTTGTTTATACCTTTTATTGTTATTGTAATTTTATTTTTACCAAAAGGAAAGCTTTTAGAAAAATCAAATAGTAGCGAAAGCAGTATAAGTATGCAATTGTTATATTTTGCTATTTTAAGTTTTTTATGTGGAATATTTGTAACAGCGTACAATACAAATATAGGTTTATTTATAAAAGTTAATGCTCTTGGAGGTTCGGAAGCTACAGGTACAGTAAGTTCATTAAGTATGCTAATAGGTATACCAGCAGGATTATTAGTTGGAAAACTTAATCAGATTTTTAAAAGAAATATATTTGTAGTTGCGGTTTTTTCAATTTCGCTAGGTTTTTTTGCAACAGCATTTTCTCAAAATATGGCTCTAATTTACTTAGGTTCTATTTTGATTGGATTTGGTTTTGCAGTAAGAACACCTTCAGCTATAACTTTTGCAGTAGAAATGGTTAAAACAGAAAGTGCATCTATGGCTATAGCTATCGTAGGATCAGCATTAAATATTGGGAATTTTGTATCACCCTTTATAATTAATGGTATGACTAAGTTTATTGGTGGAAATGGAGTTAGTACAATATTTATTGTATGTGGAATATGCTCTCTTGTAATAACAGCCTTGTATCTGTTTACCAATCCAGTTAAAAAACAAATTTTAATTTAAAGTATTTTTTGAGGAGGATAAGGTTGAAAATCAAAGTATAAATTGGCACTAAAGTAAAAGTGCATAGCAAACAAACCATCAAAGGGTGGTTTCAAAAAAAATTTAATATAGATGTGAAAGTATAATTAGACAGCTGACTTGATT